>NZ_CP113915.1:322114-644229 GCF_029395435.1 Bifidobacterium sp. ESL0790 | reverse complement strand
TGCCTCGCCTGGACCGACACCGATACCTGCACCGTGGCCGGATCCACGGGGCTGACCGGCTCGCCGAGCCGGCGCCTCAGCTGGATTGACGGCTCCAATGGCGCCCATATCCCCGGAGACACCCTCACCCCGGACGGTCTGTTGACCGTCACACCCCAGTGGAACCCCATGCCCGTGCCCACTGTCACCACGGTCACCTGGCCACACGACCTCGGCGGCGAATCCACAAGCATCCGCGCCACCGGCACCGCCGCGGACCTGCGCCGCGACGACACCATGATCGTGCGCTACACGTGGACCGACGCAACAGGAACCGAACAGCACAAGGACACCACCGGCACCATCGACGGCAGTGACTGGACGGCCGACCTCACCGACGCGCCCAGCCTCGCCAGCATGGCGGCCGCCGACCTGATAGGCACGGGCACGAAAGTCACCGTGACCGCGCAAGTCAAAGATGCCGGCGGCCCGCTCGGCCAATGGTCCACCGGCAAGGACGGCTACCCCGACATGGTCGCACCCGGCATCAGCGACTCATACGCCACGTCCAGCAGCGCGGGCGGCGTCGCCATGAGCTCTGACCGATCTCAGGCCGTCGCCGAGCCCGGAGACACGGTCACCATCAGCTGGCTCGACAACACCGACACCCCCATCAGCTGGCCCGACGGCGGCGGCACCACCACGACCCTCACCGTCGCCACCGGCCCCGGAGGCCACTTCAGCGCCACCAAACCAATCGCCGTCACCGGCGCCAAGAAAATCCAATACGTGCTGAGCGACGGCATCAACACCAGCGAGCCCTACACCAAGAAGATCACCGACCCCATCACCGCCATCCCACTGACCGGTGGCCAAGCCCAACTGTGGTCCAAGCTCCTGCTCACCCTCCTAGCGGTGATGCTCATCGGAGCCACCACCACCCTGCGCAACCGCCGCAACCACGCCCTCCGCCTGGTCACCCCCACCGGCCGCACCACACCAATCCCCCACGGCTTCACCACCAACTGCCACACAGCGAACCACCGCACAACCAACCGTCAAACCAATGGCCACCGCACCGCGGCCATGCGAGCCAACACCTCGCCGGCGTCCGACGGGCCGTCACACGCGAAGCTCCACCACACCGCCAAGCACACCACCCACGGCCCCCGCCACACCAAATAAGCCCGCAAGCCACACTCACCACCACACCACAACTCACCGCCGCACAGGCAATCACCACATCGCCAAGCACACCAGCCACAGCCCTCACCGCACGGTCAAACCCACCACGCCACAACCCACCGCGCCCCACAACTCACCGATAGAAAACGTCCACCCACAACGAAAAACTATCGCTGGCGAGCGCTCAGCAACAGAAAATATATATCAATGGACAAAAACTATCAGTGACGGTTACCTCAGCGATAGGAAATTCATACGCAGGGCAGCGCGATGGCCGCGGGCTTCCATCCCTGATGCCCCCAACCACGCCGGGGCTGCGATAACAATCACGTCCATAAACAGGGCGTGCGGCGCGCATTTCGTAATCCTTCTGGCATAATGGTTGGCATGTGGTGGCAAGGCCAAACGCCATCCGCCGCACGAACCAGCCGACCATACGCCCCAACTCGGGCAACCAACGGATGCGAATCCGCCGCCGGCTGGCGACCAACGAATAAAGCAACGAGTATAAAAGGAGTCTGAAATGGCTGAACAATACCAAACCGACACATCCAACCCAGCGGTTGTGCAGAGCTCGTCGGACATGTTCAACGCACCCATCGCACAAGCGGACCCCGAAATCTCGTCGCTCATCAATGACGAGCTCAAGCGTCAGCAGAACGGCCTTGAGATGATCGCCTCCGAAAACTTCGTGCCCCGCGCCGTGCTTGACGCGCAAGGCTCCGTGCTGACCAACAAGTACGCCGAGGGCTACCCCGGGCGCCGCTACTACGGCGGCTGCGAGTTCGTGGACGGCGTGGAGACGCTGGCCCGCAACCGCGCCAAGGAGCTCTTCGGCGCCGAGTTCGCCAACGTGCAGCCCCATTCGGGCGCGCAGGCCAACGCCGCCGTCTACCAGGCGCTCATCAAGCCGGGCGACACCGTGCTGGGCCTCGCGCTCGACCATGGCGGCCACCTGACCCACGGCACCAAGATGAACTTCTCGGGCAAGTTCTACCATGCCGAGTCCTACGGCGTGAACCCCGACACCTTCCTGATCGATCCCGAGATCATCCGCCAGCGCGCGCTCGAGACCCACCCGCAGCTCATCGTGGGCGGCTGGAGCGCCTACCCGCGCATCGAGGACTTCGCGGCGTTGAAGGAGATCGCCGACGAGGTCGGGGCGAAGCTGTGGGTCGACATGGCCCACTTCGCCGGCATGGTGGCGGCCAAGCTGCACCCGAGCCCCGTACCTTACGCCGACGTGGTCTCCTCCACCGCGCACAAGACGCTCGGCGGGCCGCGTTCCGGCTTCATCCTGGCCAAGAAGGAATACGGCAAGAAGATCAACTCCGCCGTCTTCCCCGGCCAGCAGGGCGGGCCGCTCATGCACATCATCGCCGCCAAGGCCGTGGCCTTCAAGGTCGCCGGCACCGAGGCGTTCAAACATCGCATGGAGCGCACGCTCGAGGGCGCGAAGATCCTGGCCGACCGCCTCAACGCCGACGATGTGAAAGCGCAGGGCATCACCGTTCTGACCGGCGGCACCGACGTGCACCTGGTGATGGTCGACCTACGCAACAGCGAGATGGACGGGCAGCAGGGCGAGAACCTGCTGGCGGAATGCGGCATCACCGTCAACCGCAACACCGTGCCCTTCGACCCGCGCCCGGCCTCCGTGGCCTCGGGCCTGCGCATCGGCACCTCGGCGCTGGCCACGCGTGGCTTCGCGGCCCCGCAGTACGAGGAGGTGGCCGACATCATCGGCACCGCTCTGGCCGGCGGAAAGGACGCCGACGTGGAAGCGCTGCGTGCCCGCGTCACCAAGCTCACCGAGGACTTCCCCCTCTACCCCGGCCTGTGACAGGCTGCCGCTCGCCTAAGCACAGATGAAAAATTGGCGTTCATGGAATCAGTAATCCATGAACGCCAATTTCTGTAATCGGTTACTTATATTTCATATTCTCTGTTACTCAGAGATGGGTTGGTCGAATATCCTATTCGCCCGTCAATAGATAATTCAGGCTATCTATTCGTTGCAAAGCAAACATCTCATCGAGAGAAAGAATGTTACGTTTCTCTTTGGAACGGAGTTTTGCTTCACCACCAAAAGGACTGGCTGTTTCCTGAATTTTCTGTCGAATCTGACTTTCAGAAAGCATGATCGGCTTCTTCGACATACGGTTCAGACACGAAGATGCCATAATCGTCCCCATTCAATGAAACTTTTCGTGACACCGGTGACATTAAAACCGATACCACGAAAATCTTATTGATTAGACAAGCCTTGGAAGGCTTACTTGCCTTTGCCGAAGGCGCGCAGGTGGATGCCGTTCCAGTCCTCGGAGACCGTGAGCGGGGTGGCCGCGTTCATGCCGGCGGTCTTCGCCGCGGACTGCACGGTGACCGAGCTGGCGGCTCCCGGGCGGCCAGGCTTGGGGGTGAGCACCCACAGGGGGCCGTCCTCACCAAGCACACTATGGGCGTCCACGATGGTGTCGGACAACGCGTCCTCGTCGTCGCCATCACGCCACCAAATAATGACACCGTCGACCGCGGAGCCATAGTCCTCGTCGACAAGATCCTCTCCAGTCAGCGTCATGATTTTCTGTCGAATCGACTCACTCACGTCGTCATCCCACAGCCATTCCTGCACGATGTCCCCAGCGTGGAAACCGAATTCCTCAGCGTTTTTCGATGCCGTTTCATTCACAGTTTCAATATAGCAAATACGTGCGAACAGTAGCCCGGACGTGACCAAAACGCCAGCGGTAATTAGACAGAATGAGAAGTAAAGAATAACAAAGTATGCATTACAAAAAGAAACACTCGAAGCCACGGCATGTCGCGAACGTGGCGACCACCGCCGCTCCCCTGAAACCACAGCGCTTCAAGGCTCCGGCGAGCGCCGGCCGATGACCAACACAAGCCGAGTGGGCCCGATGGAACGAGCCGCCCAACCGCGCGAAACGCTCCCCCTAGCCGACGGTGCAGTGCGGCAACGAATCGCCGTGCCCGCTGCCGATGGCCTTCACAGCCTTGTAGGCGTCATCCAGCGTGGAGACCTTCACGTCGCGCAGCCCGCCGGGCACATGCCCCACGACCTCGTCGCAATTGGAGGCTGGCGACAGGAACCAGGTGGCTCCGTCGCGCTTGGCGCCCAACATCTTGAGCCTGACGCTGCCGATCTTGCCGACCTTGCCGGATTTGGAGATGGTGCCCGTGCCCGCGATGACCTTGCCGCCCGTCTCGTCGGCGGGGGTGAGCTTGTTGATGACCCCGAGCGCGTACATCATGCCGGCCGAGGGGCCGCCGATGTCGTCGACGTGCATGCTCACCTTCGCGCCGGCCGTATCGATGCCGTGCTTCTTGGCGAAGTCGAGCGCGGCGACGCTGGCCGAATCCTGCGAGCCGGTCATCTCCTTGCCAGAGTCCTTCTCATAGTCCTGCTCGGACTGGCCCACGGGGAACACGGCCTCGCTGGGTAGGACCTCCTCATGCGGGTCAATCCAGGCCACGAGGGTCTGCCAGCCCGCGGCCGGGGAGCCGGGCACGCCCTGCACGTTGGCGGTGAGCATCAGGAGCTTGCCGCGGGTCTTGTAGGTCTTGACGCCCGTGACCTTGATGACCGGCTTGCCGTCGACGCTGGTGAGCACGTCCTGGGTGGGGCCGGGCGACTCGATGACGTAGGGGCTCGGCAGCACCAGCACGGCCAGGCAGAGCACCACGCAGATGAGGCCGGCGAAATACCGCAGGGAATGGCGGGTGAAATAACGCTTGAAGGATTGCCACTGACCACGACGCGCGGCCTGGTCGGTGGCTTGGCTGGCGACCGGGCTGACGGCCTCGGCCATGGGGGCCTGCCCCACCGTCGTTTCGGTCTGGGAATCTGTGGATTCTTGCGCGTTTTGCCGCCGATTTCGTGCCATACCCATAAGTATGCCCACGCGCCCAGACTCGCCTATTCGAGCGTCGTCGGAGGCCGCTTTCGGCACGGGCCTGCGCAAATGCCGGGAATAGGCCGTCAGACACTACCACCGGCCTGTTTTAGACATATGGTGGTACGGATGCGTGAAACGGACCGATTGGGTACTACCAGCGGCCTGTTTTAGGCACGGTTAAGCACAGATGCCTAAAACGGATCAATTACATGTCGCCAGTGGTCTGTTTTGTGCATTGACGAATGTGGATGCCGGAAACGTTCACTTTCATGCCATCGTTATAGTTTTATCGAGCGAATATCGACGCGATTATCGACATAATCATCAACCTTTGCACATGCGCATCAGAGCGCGACACGACCGGCGGACCGCCAATCTCATTACCAGCGTAAGAGGGCGCGGGTAAGACCACACGAACCAATATCATGGAATTACCAAACGGCCGCAACAGTATGGCCCGACGAAGCCAACACAAAGGAAGCAACGGTATGGACGAGAACGCGATTCACCAATGGCTGATCGAATGCTTTGGCCAGGTGCAAGGCGACATGGCCTTCAACCAGCTCAACGCCCTGCCCGACGCGGTCAAGGAGCAGCTGTTCGGCCAGGACCTCTCGCGTCTGCCGAAGCCCCAGGAGGTGCAGGCGCTCATGCAGGCGTTCACCTCGAGCGGGCTCAACACCGTCGGTGACATGCAGCGCACGGCCGAGCAGGGGCCGATCAACGTGCAGCTCGCCTCGTCCATCGCGCTGACCCAGGCCAACGACGAATCGAGCGAGAAGACCGTGAGCGCCGAGAACGGCGAGGCGGTGCGCCGGGCCATGACCGAGGCGAACCTGTGGCTCGACACGGCCTGTGAGCTGGACCCCGCGCCGGGCACGCCCCAGGCCTTCACCCGCGCCGACTGGGTCAACGCCACCATCGACTCGTGGGCGAAGTTCGCCAGCCCGGTGGAGCAGTCGATGAGCGACGCGCTCTCCGCGGTGATCTCCGAACGTTTCGGCGACAGCTTCGGCGAGGGCAGCATCGCGGGCGTTTTCGCGGGGCCGATCCCCATCCAGATCCCCGACAGCATGAAGGACCCGGCGCAGATCATGCGCATGGTGGGCAACATGGCCTATTCGATGCAGCTCGGGCACGCCGCCGGCAACCTCTCGCACGAGGTGCGCGGCAGCTTCGACCAGGGCATCGCGCTGCAGAAGAACCCGGCCGGCGCGCTCATCGCGCAGAACGCCGTGGAATACGCGAAATCGTTGCAGATCGACCAGGCCGAGGTGCTCGCCTTTTTGGCCCTCGAGGAAGTGGCACACGCCAGGCTCTTCGCGCATGTGCCGTGGCTCATGCCGCGTTTCGAGGCGCTGATCGGCAAGTACGCGCGTGGCGTCAACATCGACCTTGACGCGGTGGAGGAGCAGCTGCGCGAGGCCACCTCGATGGACCCCGAGTCGATCTCCGGGGCCGTGGACCTCACCAAGGTCGGCATCCCCGACACCCCCGAGCAGAAGGAGGCCATGGAGAGCCTCGAGACGCTGCTGGCGCTGGTGGAGGGCTGGGTGGATTGCGTCACCTGGCGGGCCGGCATGGCCCACTTGCCGCATATCGACCAGCTGCGCGAGATGGTGCGCCGCGAGCGCGCGGTGGGCGGCCCGGCCGAGCAGACCTTCGAGAACCTGCTGGGCCTGCAGCTGCGCCCCAAGCGCATGCGCGAGGCGGCCTCCGTTTGGGAGAAGATCACCGCCGAGCAGGGCGACGTGGCGCGCGATGAGATGTGGTCGCACCCCGACCTGTTGCCGAAGCTGCCCGACCCCGACCGTGACGGCGCGATCGCCGGTGGTGCTGAGGCGGCAGGCGTTGGCGAGGACGCGGATTCGAAGGCCGACGAGGCCACGACGAACGGAACTGGCGAATCCACGGCCAACGGCGCGGATTCGGGCTCCGGCAAATCAGGCTCGCATATCGATTGGGACGCGGAGCTCAGCAAGCTGCTGGACGACGAGAACAACGCCCATCATGACGATGACGCCGACTCGACCGACGGCGATGATTTGAACGATGGCAGCAACTCGGCTGATGGCAAGCCTGACGACGGCGGCGATTCCGGTTCCGACGACGGCGGCGATTCCAGCAATCCCAGCGCCGATGCCGACTCCGACGGCGACAAGCCAGCCGAAAGCTGAGCCGTCCCGTTAGACGTCAGATAAATATGTAAATACGATTTAGGCGGTACCCAGACACCATCTGGATACCGCCTAAATATTGCCTCGATACTCTATCGACACCAACGAGACGTATACGTCTCTGGCTATTAGATGAACCGGCTCGGGGTGCGGGCGAAGGTGGAGGCCGGGTCCTTGCTGCGCGCGTACGAGATGTGCAACGAGTCCTCGGCGCGGGTGACGCCGACGTACATCAGCCGCCGCTCCTCCTCAAGGTCGGGCCCCGGGGCCGGCGAGCCATATGGCAGCAGCCCTTCGGAGCAGCCGATCAGAAAGACATGCTTGAACTCGAGGCCTTTGGCCGCGTGGATGGTCGAGATGGTGACCCCCGGCTCGGCCCGCAGATTGAGCGCCTCCAACGCGTCGCGCTTGGCCTGGTCGGTCTCCCCCAACGCCGACTGCCGCCAGCCGGCGTCACGCCTGGTGCGGTAGGGCAGGTCCTGCCCCTTCAACGCACGCCCGACCACCTGCTGCTGGGCATTCAGCCGCGTGAGCACCGCGCAATCCGAAGGTTTGGCCCCGTCGGCGACGAAGCGGGCGATGCGTTGCGCCACGCCACGCGCCTCCTCGTCGTCATCGTCGTAGACCGTCTTCACCACGCGCATGCCCTTGCCGCGCGGCGAGACGAGGCGCAGGTAATCCTCACGGTTGGGCGCCGAGGCCAGCACGCGGTTGGCGCAGGAGACGACCTGCGGGGTGGAGCGGTAATCGGTGTTCAAATCGATGTCGGCGCTCAGCGGGCCGAACTCGTCGGCGAAATGCAGCAGGCCATAGCTCGAGGCCCCCGCGAAGGAATAGATGGTCTGGGCCGGGTCGCCCACCACGCACACGTTGCGGTTGCCCTTGAGCCACAGTTGCATGAGCCGGTGCTGCAGGGGCGAGACGTCCTGGTACTCGTCGACGGTGAGCCAGCCGACGGAGCGGCGGATCTGCGCGGCCTGCTCGTCGAAGGCGTCGAGCACGTGGCAATCCAAGAGCAAAATGTCGTTGAAGTCCATCTCCCCACGAGCCGTCTTCTCCTGCTCGTAGGCCACGTAGATCTCGGCGAACCGCTCGGGGTCGAGGCCGGCGGGAGGTGTGCGGTGGGTGGCGGCGCAGACACGCGCGTAATCGTCGGGCGCGATGAGCGAGACCTTGGCCCAGTTGATCTCGGCGAGCAGGTTGCGGTTGGTCATCTCGTCGAACTGGTCGGAGTCGGTGGCGCGCGTCACCGCCCGGTTGATGATGTCTTTGGTGTCGGTGGCGACGCGCGGGAAGGGCGCCTCGGTGATCTCCGTCCACACCTGACGCAGCTGGTGCAGCGCGGCGGAATGGAAGGTGGCGGCGGTGACCTCGCCACCCACACCCAACGTGGCCAGGCGCTTCTTCATCTCGTTGGCGGCCCTGATTGAGAAGGTGACCGCCAGCGTACGGCCGGCCTCCCACTTGCCGCTTTTGCACGCATAGGCGATGCGGCGGGTGACCGTGCGGGTCTTGCCCGCCCCCGCGCCCGCGATGATGCGCACCGGGCCGCCGAGCGCCGTGGCCGCCGCCAGCTGCGCCTCATCGAGGCCCTCGAGCATCTCCCCCGCTTGTTCCGTCATGGCCTCCATTGTGCCAGCGGGGCTGGTCCCACCCCGGCGAAACCCAAGCCACAGCGGGTCTCAAGGGGCCTTAAGGACATACGATGTATTAGTCTTAATGTGTGACTTTACCGAAGAACTTCAAGCTGGCGGCGCTCGCCTCCGCCGCCATGCCCAGCGTCGCCGTGGCCGGCGTGCGCGAAAGCGGGCAGGACAGCGCCACGGACGATCGCATGGGCATCACCCACGCCGTGGTGCAGGATGCCTCGGGCCGTTGCTATGACGTTTTCGCCTCCGACGAGGATGCCGGACGCAAGCGCCTCCGCCAGCGCGCCAAGGCCGCGCGAACCCTCGAGCGCTCACGTGAGGTGGGCGGGCTCGGCTTCGCGCTCGACCGCGCTCTGGCCTTCCGCGACGCGGGCGAGAAAAGCCCGACCGGCGACTACGCCGTGTTGGTGACCCCGTATGCCGAGGGCGAGGCACGACAGCTCGATCTGCTGACCCTCGAGGACGCCTCGAGCGTGGGCACCGCCATCGGCGCCATCCACCGCCAGCGTTCCAGTTTCCTGACCGAGAACCACTACTCGGCCTTCACCACCGGGCAGATCCGCGCGCAGTTGACTGGCTGGATCCAGCGTCTGCAGCAGGCCGGGCACATCCCGCCCGCCATCACCTCGAGCTGGGCGCAGGTCATCGAGACGGAGGGGCTGTGGTCCTTCTCCACCTGCCTGGTGCACGGCGGATTCCAGGATGGCGATTTCATCTTCTCCGGCTCCTCGATCACCGAGGTGAGCAACTGGCAGAACATGCAGATCAACGACCCGGCGCGCGACCTGGCGTGGATGTTCGCCAAGATGGACGAGCCGCACCGCAGCGCGCTCATGGGCTCCTACGGGCGCATGATGGGCTCGCGCATCGACGACCTCATCATGCTGCGCGCCAACCTGTGGCTGCAGATGGAGCAGGTCGGCGAGTTCATCGAGGCCCTGAACCAGGCCGACAACACCAAGATCATGCGTTTCAAGGCGCAGGTGGAGCATCTGGCCCACCAGCTCACCGTCGTGACCAACCGCGCCACCTCGGCCTCGAGCGCCACCATCGCCGCCACCGTGGCCCATCAGAACGCGGCCGCGAATTCCAACGACGAGAACGACGACACCAACGCCTCGAACCCGCTTGGTTCCAGCGATTCCGGCGAACTGTTCGCCGATGACGCGACCGGCGAGACCGACCGCACCGGTTCGGCCGAGGTGCTGCGTAACCAGCCTTCGGATTCCACCGAGAGCCACCCGGTCGCCGCTTCCAGCGCCAAAGCGTCACGCCCCTACCCCGACATGCCCTCCCCCTCCTCGAGCGCCACCATGGTGCTCACCCAGGCCGGCAAGGATTCCATCAACGACGCCTCGAGCGATTCGTCTTCCGAGCTTGGCGGGCAAGGCCACGATGAGAAGGAGCACGCTGATAGCGCCGCCCCGACCATGCTCATCCCACTGCTCGAGCGCCAGGAGCGTGCGTTGCACGACGCGCAGATCGGGCTTGAGGAATACGAGGAGCATGAGCACGAGCAGGCCGAGCATCATGATGATCTCGATTCCAAGGCCGATGCCGAAGCCAGCGACGAGGCCTTGGAGGATTCGACGGGCGAGGCCGAGGTGGCCGTGCAGATGAGCATGGCGATTCCCGAGACCGATGACGAAGGCGACGCTGACGACGCCACCAACGACGGCTTGGGCGATGACGCCAGTGACAGTGACTCCGAAGGCAATACGCTGAAGGATGAAACCGCTCGCGACGGCGATGCTACCGCTGACGAATCCGACGGCACCATTGACGATGACTCTTCGGAAGATATCGACGAAGCGGAATCGAAAATTGACGACACTTCTGACGACGATGACAGCGACGCCGACGCGGAAGACGACGGCAAGAAGCAGTCTTCGGCATCCGACCAATCGTGAGGACATGAAGCTATGTCGCCGCTCGATGCGCATGATATGGCGGACTGAGCGGCGATAATCAGGACTTCGTCAATCCCATAATCGTCCACCCCGCTCTCCCGACCACGGACAAACCGGCGGCGACCTCGCCACCAGCGAAATGGCGCGGCGACGGGCACAATGAACCTATACAACAACACCAAACAGAAAGAGGCAATCCATGGACGTCGAATTCGGCATTCAGAATGTGGCCCGCCCGGTCAATTTCACCACCGACGACAGCGCCGAGAAGGTGGGCGACGCCGTGCGCCAGGCCGTCACGAAGGGCGAGCCGATCGACCTGGTCGACGACAAGGGCCGCCACATCATCGTGCCCGCCGGCGCCCTTGGCTACGCCATGATCGGCTCCGAGACCAAGCATGCGGTCGGCTTCGGCGCCCTCTGATAGGCAACTAATATCTAACGCCCAGACCGTCACGCTCCACATCGGCGCGATGACGGCAATTGTGTGAAACAAACGTTATGAATGTGGGGCGCGCAACCTGAATGAACGGGTTGCGCGCCCCACATTGTCGTAATTCCACCACCTCATGCCCAAAACAGGCCACTGACACGGCCCAATAGTCCGGTTTCCAGCACCCACATTCCGATATACACAAAACCGGCCATTAGCAACGTCTCACTGGCCGGTTTCCAGCATCGCCGACAGCCCATGCCTAAAAACGGTCTCCGGCAGGGCAGCGATGAACGGAATCAGAAACCAACCGGTCAACTGGCTTCCATCGGATTGGGCGGCCGACCCAGCCAAACCAGCCGTCTCAGCACGGTTCCTCAGCCCGGCCTCTCAGCCCGACCTTCAGCCCACCAGTGGAATCGCGCCACGGCGGACGATCTCGGCGACGGTGGCGTCGTCGGTGAGGTTCTCCCCCAACAGGTTCGGCTTGCCGGCGCCGTGCCAGTCCGAGCCCCCAGTGACCAAAAGACCCAGCTCGTCGGCGAGGCCGAGCAGACGGCGGCGCTGCTCCTCGTCGTTGCCGCGATGCCAGACCTCGAGCCCGCCAAGACCCTCGGCCGCGAGGTCCCTGATCTGCCTGTCGCTGAGCAGCACACGGTTGCGGGCGCGATCGCCGGGGTGCGCGATGACGCTCACGCCACCGGCCTCGCGCACCGTGCGCACCACCTCGTGGGTGCTGGGAGAAGGCGTCGGAATGTAATACTTGCTCGTCCCCGAAATGGCGCCGGCGAACGCGTCCGAACGGGTGGCGTAGACCCCGGCGGCCACAAGCGCGTCGGCCATATGCGGCCGGCCGACGGTGGTCTTCTTGCCTTGCTTCGCCTGGGCGGTCACGCTCTCCCAGCTGATCGGGAAATCCTCGGCGAGCCTGGCGACCATGCGCTTGGCACGTTCGACGCGGGCGAGCCTGGTGGCGCGGAACAGCTCGGTGATGGCTTCGTTTTTGGGGTCGTATTGGTAAGCGAGCATGTGCACGGAGACGGCCCCGTCCTCGGCGGTGATCTCGGTGCCACGCAGCAGCGGCAATCCCACGGCCTCGGCCTGTCTGGCCGCGTCCGCCCAACCGGCGGTGGTGTCGTGGTCGGTGATGGCCACTCCATGCAGTCCAAGGTCGTGAGCAAGAGTTATCAATTCTGCAGGGGTTTTGGTACCATCGGAATAAACTGTATGGCAGTGCAAATCCCAACCGTTGGCGCAATTGCGATCGTGAGGCGGAACGTGTCGAGTCATGTTCCCCATCGTAAGCCAAGAATCTGGGAGATATTTGAAGATGAGTAGAAAGTCGGAGATATAGCATGTCGAACAAACACAGTGTCGATGCCGTTAAGAACCTGCAGACGCAGGTGCCGCAAGACCAGATACCGACACAGGCGCAGGGGGCCGGAATGCCCATGGGCGTGCAGCAGCAGCTCACGCAACGCAAGAAGCCGACCGGTTTCTTCCATGGCAATATATGGAACTATCTGATCATGCTCATCGCCGCGGCCGTCGGCCTTTTCGCCTCGCTGATGCTGGCCGCCGACACCCTGAAGCTCGCGCGTAACCCCAACAAGGCGTTGGGTTGCGACGTCAACTCCGTGCTCTCCTGCTCCACCGTGGCCGAATCGTGGCAAGCCGAGATCATCAAGTTCGGCGGCCTGAGCTTCCCGAACGCCTTCTTCGGCATCGCCGCCTACAGCGTCTTCATCACCATCGCGGTGATCGGGCTCACCGGCAGCAAGCTGCCCCACTGGTTCAACCTGTGCACCTGGCTCGGCAGCGTGGCGGCGCTGTGCTACGCCTACTGGCTCTTCACCCAGTCGATGTTCGTCATCCGCGCCCTGTGCCCGTGGTGCATGACCATGATGTTCGCCACGACCTTCATGTTCATGGCGACCTCGCACGCCACGGTGACCGTGCAGCATATCCCGCGCAACGCCAAGGCGCTCAACACCTACTACCGCATGCGTTACGACCTGATGGTGGACGTGGTCTGGATCCTCGCCATCATCGCGCTTATCTTCGTCAACGAGGGCGCGGCCATCTTCGCCTGATCGCCTTCACGTCCACGGCGACGTGGATGGAAACGTAGAAACGGCACCATACCAGGGTTTTACTTGGTATGGTGCCGTTTTTGTCTTGCTTGTTCTCGTCTCGTCTATACGTTTATGCGTTCAGGAAAATTCTCGGAAACCTTGCGAAAAACCTCGCGAAAACCATAACGACGGGGCTACTTGACCTGAAAGCTGAAATTATCGGCCAAACGGCCTGAATCCTGGACCAAGCGGTCGGAATCGAGCGTCAAACGACCGAATCACCGGTCGAGCAGCTCGACTTTCGCCACGATGGTCGCCGAGCCGGTCAGACGCACGTCGTCGTCGCTCACGTCGACGCGCAGCAGGCCGCCGCGCACGCGGATGTCCCAATGGTCGACGCCGGTTTTGGCGCGCAGGGTGATGGCCGTGGCGCACAGGCCCGTGCCGCAGGAGAGCGTCTCGCCGCAGCCGCGCTCGTTGACACGCATGGTGGCCTTGCCGTGGTTCGCCGCCTCATCGCGGCTTTCGACGCGCACGAACTCGGCGTTCTGGTCCGATTCGAGCGCGGGCTCGACCACAGGCTTGGTGACCAGGTCCAGTTCCTCGACCGCCGGCAGCGTGGCCTCGCCATCCTCGAGCACGGAGACGACGTGAGGGTTGCCCATGTCGACGAACGTGCCCTTGGCTTGGCCCGGCGTGCCCGGAATGGTGACGGTGTAGGCGTCGATGTCACCGCGGCTCCACTGGCCGAGGCTCACCTGGAAGACGTCGCGGCCGTAAGGCTCGAGGTTCCCCAATGATGTCAAGGTCTTGACGCCCGCCCTGGTGCCAAGGACGAACGGCTCGCCGCCGGCGGGAGCGGCCAGTCCGGCGCGCTGGGCGAGCAGGGTGATGGCGCGCGTGCCGTTGCCGCACATCTCCGCCAAGCTGCCGTCGGCGTTGCGGTAATCCATGAACCATTGCGCTCCCCCGGCCTCGCATTCGGCGACTTGGGCCTCGCTCAGGTCGCTGACGTCGCGCGGGTGGGCCAGCCTGATGACCCCGTCGCCGCCGATGCCGAAATGGCGGTCGCAGATCCGACGCACCTCATCGGCGCCGGGCTCGCGGTCGCCCGAGCGGTCGATGTAGGTGATGAAATCGTTGCCGGTGGCGTGGGCTTTATAGATGGTTCGTGGCAAAGTCATGACCACAAGTCTAGCCACGGATGCGGAATCGCCACGGGTTTCCATTCGGCCAGCGGATTGCCGCGCGAAGAGCGGGCGTGACGGGACCAGAAAGAACGCGATTCAACCACCATTCCAGCTAATAGCGGCTATACCAAGCCAATGCCGAGCAATGACGGCGATACTTTGGCGACACCTTGAAGACATCGCCATGCGCAGGCAACCCACGTCCCGGGGTTTGCGCCTCTTGTGGACGTTCGCCACAAGCCATGCCGTCGACGTGGTCAGAGGAGTATCCTAGTGCTGGTTTACGGCCCAACGCCCCGCGCCACGCTCGGAAGAAGGAGAACACGACATGACATCCAATGCCCCCATCGGCGTCTTCGATTCCGGACTTGGCGGCATCTCGGTCGTGCGCGAACTGCGCCAGCAACTTCCCAACGAGCGGGTCATCTATTTCGGCGACTCCGCCAACGCGCCCTACGGCGTCAAGCCCACCGAGGAGGTGCGCCGCCTCTCCTTCGACATCGTCGACAAATTCGCCAAGGAGGGCGCCAAGGCCGTCGTGATCGCCTGCAACACCGCTTCCTCCGCCGCGAGCAAGCAGCTGCGCGAGGACTACAGCCTGCCGATCGTCGGCATGGAACCAGCGCTCAAACCGGCCTGCGACAGGGGCGACGGCAAGCCGCAGCACGTCATCGTGGCCGCCACACCGCTGACCCTACGCGAAAAGAAGTTCACCGAGCTGATGGACCGCTTCAACGCCACCAACGTCATCTATCGCCAGCCGTGCCCCGACCTGGTGGAGATCATGGAGCAGGGCCATATCGGCGATCACGACCTGGTGATGACCACGCTGCACCGCTATTTCGACGACTACGACCTCTCCACCATCGACTCGGTGGTGCTCGGCTGCACGCATTTCGTCTTCTACCGCGACTATTTCCGCGAGCTCTTGCCCGAGTCGACCGCGATCATCGACGGCAACGAGGGCACCATCCACCACCTGCGCGACCTGCTCGCGGCCAACGACGCGCTGGCCGATGACGGAGCCAAGGGCGGCGTCGAGTTGCGCAATTCCGACACCAGCCCCGAGATGGCCGAGCGCGCCGAACGCTTCCTGAGCGAGTGAATCGAGTGAGTCGGGTGAATGTCGAATACCGTGAACGGCCGGGCGTCTCAATAATCCAATAGACAGCCGAATGGCCGAACGTCCAAACCGCGCGGCCTCCCGCTTTCGCTACCCTCCACTACCAAATCCCCGCCTTTCTCACCTACCGCTTATCCGTCCACAATGTCGGCGAACGCGGCGTAAGCTCCTAATTAGGCAAATCTCAAGGCGAGAGCAGGCACCAGTTCAAGCGCGAACACAACCGCTTAGCT
This sequence comes from Bifidobacterium sp. ESL0790, assembly GCF_029395435.1. Classification (NCBI taxonomy): domain Bacteria; kingdom Bacillati; phylum Actinomycetota; class Actinomycetes; order Bifidobacteriales; family Bifidobacteriaceae; genus Bifidobacterium; species Bifidobacterium sp. ESL0790. The sequence goes on along the minus strand of NZ_CP113915.1, from coordinate 628,355 downwards.
CAGAAACAAACGAACGAAAGAGGCAACATGGCAAAGACCGCATTGATCGACGTGGGCGGCGGCTTCCGCTCCATCTACGGGGCGGGCGTCATGGACCGCCTGCTGGAGCTGGGCATCGATTTCGACAAGTGCTACGGTGTGTCGGCCGGCAGCGCCAACATGTTCACCTACATCGCCCACCAGCCCAAGCGCACCCACAAGTTCTACACCGAATATGCCTTCCGCAAGGAGTACGCGAGCGCCTCCAACTTCTTCAAGATCCACAATTTTGTGGACCTGGACTACGTCTACGGCACGCTTTCGAACCACGACGGCGAATACCCGGTGGACTACGAGGCGTTCAAGGCGAACCCGACCGACTTCACGGTGGTGGCGTGCGACGCGCGCGACGGGCACGCGAAGTACTTCAGCAAGGACGACGTGGCCCAGGATGATTACGACGTTTTGAAGGCCTCGAGCGCCGTGCCCGTGGCCTGCGAGCCCTACATGGTCAATGGCGTGCCCTATTTCGACGGTGGCATCGCCGACCCGATCCCCGTGCAGCTGGCGGCGGACGAGGGCTACGACCGCATCGTGCTCATCCTCACCCACCAGCGCGATTTCGTGCGCGAGGCGAAGAAGGACGTGCTGCCTTCCAAGATCCTGCGCCGCACCTACCCCGCCGCGGCCGAACGGCTCAAGAACCGCTACCGCACCTACAACGAAGAGATGAAGGTGGCCGAGCGCATGGCCTCCGAGGGGCGCCTGCTCATCCTCGCGCCCGACGACCTGTGCGGGCTCGACACGTTGACGAAGAACGCCGAAGGGCTCGAGAAGATGTACCAGAAGGGCATCAGCGCCGCGGACGCGATCCCCGAGTTCATCGAAAGCTGACCGGCATCGCGGTGCTACGCGACTTCTAAAAAACCGAGTGGCCTGAACGTTCGGTGGGGATAATACCCGCCGCCGTTTAGACCACTCGGTTTTCGTTTGTGTATCGACCGATCAGGTCTATTGGCCTACCGGTCTAATTGCCACTTACCCTCGAAAGCTCACTTGCTCTCGTTGGCGGTGACCATCGCCTTGGTGATCTCGTTGAAGAGCTGCTCGTAGCCGCCGGGCGTGGAGGCGGGCAGCACGACGGTCTTGGCGTTGCCGGATTCGCTCAGCGAGCGCATGACGTCGAGGTACTGGTTGAAGAGCACAACGTTGTTGACCTCGCTGATGTTCATGCCCACCCCCTGCAGGCTCTTGATCTGGTCGACGATGCCGTTGGCGATCTCACGGCGGTAGTTGGCCTGGCCCTGGCCCTGCAGACGGGTCTTCTCGGCGTCGGCGGTGGCCTGCGTCTCGATCTGGATGCGCTGGGCCTCGGCGCGCTGGCGGGTGGCCTCCTTCTCGCGCTGGGCGGCGTTGATGGAGTCCATAGCGGTCTTCATCGCGGGGCTCGGGTCGATGGCGGTGATCAGCGTCTTGACGACGGTGAAGCCGAACTTCGCCATCTCGCCGCCAACCGTCTTCTGCACGTCGGCGGCGATGTCGTCCTTCTTGGCGAAGGCGTCGTCGAGCGAGAGGGCGGGGATGGCGCTACGCAGCGCGTCCTCGACGTAGCTGCGCAGCTGGCCGGCCGGGTCGCGCAGCTCGTAGTAGGCCGTGGCCACATTGTTGGGGTCGACGCGGAACTGGGTGGAGGCCACCACGGTGACGAAGACGTTGTCGAGCGTCTTGGTCTCCAGCTTCACGTTGAGCTGGTTGACTCGCATGTTGGTCTTCGTGGCGATGCGGTCGACAAAGGGGATCTTCAGATGGATGCCCGCGAACTGCACCTGGAGGAACTTGCCGAACCGCTCGACGACGTACGCCTGCTGCTGCGGGACGACGAACAGCCCCGAGATCACCAGCGCGACGATGATGACGATGAGGATTATCAAAAGAATCAAGCCCATGTGCTCTTATTCTCCTACTTGTCTCTGTTTGTTTCACGTCCCCGTGCCCGACACGTGGCGGATTGGGGCCGTTCCATCATCGCCCAACCTCGCGCGGCGGCCTCCGAGGGCCTTGCGGTTTCGATACTACCAGCCGCGAAGCGGATAATACGACATGGATGGTTAAACGTGGATATTTCCGCCAGTTCGCTGCGGACGTTTGACAAGGTATTTTGTATTTTCTCGGATGGATGTTCCGTAATAGATATTCAGTACTGGATAATGATATTGAATATTCACTTTGAATATTGCAACCGCCTCCGAACGAACACCACCAAACCCGGCCGAAAGACAAGCGGGGCTCAACGCAACGCGAGCAGCCCCACCATGATGGCGGCGAAGCTCACCAGCGCCATGCCCAGCGTATGGACGGCGGTTTGCCAAATTTTGCCTTGGTTGACCAGCTTGGCGCCCTCGAGACTGGCGGTGCCGAAGGTCGAATAACCGCCGAGCAAGCCGGAGGCGAGCAGATAGCGCAGGGTCTCCAGGCCGGCGTGCGCGCCGCACCAGCCGGCCATCAGGCCCATCAGCAGGCAGGCGGTGACGTTGACGACGATGGTGCCGCAGGGGAATGGCAGATGGACGTGGTTGTTGGTCCAGGCGTCGATGAGGTAGCGCATGAACGCGCCGCAACCGCCGAGCAGCGAGGCGAGCAGGAGCAGCCCGAGGGCCGCGCCGTGGCGGAAACGCGCGTTGACGCCGATGGCCAGCACCATCACAAGGACGGCGAGGAGCGCGGCGACCTGCGTCACCGGCCCCCAGTTCGGCGCGCGGCGGGGCGCGGCATCGCCACCGGTGGCGCGGTCGGGGTGGAAATCGATGCGGCCGGCGTGCCAACGGCCGAGCCTTGAGCCCAAGGCCAGCCCCAGCATCGCGCACAGCAGTCCGAACACGATGCTCGCCGCCAGATAGCCCATGGCGAGGCCCGCTTTGCCGGCCGTCACACGCTGGGCGGCCTCAAGCATGAAGGTGCTGTAAGTCGTGTAGCCGCCAACCATCCCGGTGCCCAGGGAGAGACGGACCACCCGCCATTCACCGATGTCGGGGCCGATCGCGGCCATATAGGCGGTCAGGCAGCCGAGCAGCACGGCGCCGGTGAGGTTGATCGCCATCGTCATCCACGGCCATGCTACGTCGGGAGACTGCAGGGCGCTCAGGGCCAGGCGTATCAACGAGCCGCACGCGCCTCCCGCCACGAGGCCCACGGCGACCACGAAGCTGGGTTCAGAGCTACGATGCGGCTTCGGGCGCGACTCTGGATTCGGATTCGGATTCGGACATTGCTCTGAATCCGCCATATCCGCCTTCGCGTTCATGTTCGCGCTCATCACTCGCACCTTCCCCCTCACGCGTCGTCCAAACGTGGCGCGGCGCCTCCAAATGTATACCCGTGCCGGCCCGCATCACCACAACGGTTCGTCACGTTTACGCATGCTTCGCAAAAGCTGGCCGCCGGCACGCGGAATGTCTGGATTTGGGCACAATCGGACAGGAAGTCAATCTGCCAGGAACAGGCTTTGATTCCTCGTCTATACGCTCTTCCCGAGCATCCCTCTTAAATCCCTCTTGCATACACCTCAGAACATCGAAACCACACAAGGCCGGAATGGCGATGTCAAACGCGCGCCCCGCCGGGCGGATAACCCCAGTAGACAACGATGCGAGCATCAGCGACGGCAAAGCATATCAAACGGATAGCGCTTGCCCATGCTCCCGTCAGGTGAAAGGATGGAAGGAATGGGCCCACACCACTCAATTTGTCATACAAATAGGCGATACCCAAGGCATCCCGAAGGTCGCAATCAGCCGACCCAACGCGGTGTCTCGCTTACTTAAAACGTTTGACAAAACGGAAGGATAATGCTCTTGCCGTCGGTAGTCTTCTGTACTATTAAACCTTTAGGAATAGTATTCCGCACTCGCGAGAATATCTGGGAACAAGTCATGGAGGATTTTATGACCACAGTGGCAGTCATCGGTTGCACGCACGCCGGCACGTTCGCGACCACCTCGATTCTTCAGGAGCATCCCGACTGGACGATCGACGTCTTCGAAAAGAACGACAACATCTCCTTCCTCTCGTGCGGCATCGCGCTGTGGGCGGGCAAACACGTCAGCGACCCGCAACGCATGTTCTACTCCTCGCCACAAAAGCTCGAGGAGGCCGGCGCGACCATGCACATGCGCACCGAGGTCAACGACGTCGACGTGCAGGGCAAGTCCCTGCGGGCCACCGACCTCGAGACCGGCAAGATCAGCACCTATCATTTCGACAAACTGGTGATCACCACCGGCTCCTCCCCCGCCAAGCCCTCCATCCAAGGGCTCAACGAGGAGCTGAAGGAAGGCCGGGCGACGCTGTGCAAAGACTTCGCCGACGCGCAGCACATCGTCAAAGCCACCGAGAACATCAAGTCCGTGATCGTGGTGGGCGCCGGATACATCGGCTCCGAGCTCGCCGAGCAGCTGAGCACGAGGGGCATCAAGACCACGCTCATCGACGCGCTGCCGCATGTGCTCGACAACAACTTCGACTCCAGCGTCACCGACCAGGCCGAGCAGACCTTCCGCGACCACGACGTCACCCTGGCGATGAACCAGAAGGTCGTCGCGTTCCGCTCCGACGTGGGCAGTGACGGCGTGGACGGCCATGGCATCACCGTGGTCACCGAGCTCGGCGAATACACCGCCGACCTGGCGATCATCGGCGTCGGGTTCGTCCCGCAAACCAGCCTGGTCTCCGCGCAGGTGCGCACCCTGGGCTACGGCGCCATCATCGTCGACGAATACATGCGCGCCTCCACACCCGACAACGACGTGCTCGACTACGTCTTCGCCGCGGGCGACAGCGCCACGGTGCACTTCAACCCCACTGACTCCGACGAATACCGCCCGCTCGCCAGCAACGCGATCCGCGAGGCGATGCTCATCGGCAAGAACATCGAGGAGCCGACGGTGGCCTACGCCGGCACGCAGGCGACCAGCGGCGTGCAGCTCTACGACCTGTCGATGGCCTCCAGCGGCATCACCTTGGATCTCGCGCAGCGCCGCCACATCGAGGCCGATTCCGCCACCATCACGGAGGACTACCGCCCCGACTTCATGCTCACGACCACGCCGGTGACCGCCACGCTCATCTGGGACAAGAAGACGAATCGGATCCTCGGCGCGCAGTTCGCTGCCAAGCACGACATCTCCATGGCCGCCAACCTCATCTCCGTGGCCATCCAGGCGAAGTTCACCATCGACGACCTCGCCGGCACGGACATGTTCTTCCAGCCGAACTTCACGCAGCCGATCAACTTCGTCAGCTCGCTGGCCATGACCGCCGTCGCCAAGCGTGACGCCGCGGAGGGCAACGAGTGAGCCTTGTGGCCGAGCAACGACTGACGTGAGTTTAAGTCGTCATTGCGGCGCTGTGGTTTGACGATGAGACCATGGCGCTGATAAAGCTAATAAAAAGGCCTGTCTTCCATTCCCGATTTCGATTTTTCGGGAAGGAAGGCAGGTCTTTTGCGTTAGTGAATAATATTTTAGGGGCAGCTTAGGCAACAGCGACCTACGACGCCCGAAACAACGCCCGGCACACAGACGGCAAGCGCGATTAATAAGCACCCTCGATGGCGAGATCCAAATCCGCGATGAGGTCCTCCGAGCGCTCCAGACCTATCGAAAGCCTGAGCAACTGGTCGTCCACGCCGGCGGCTCGGCGATAGCTCCCCGGCACCTCTCGGTGGGTGATGCGGGCCGGATTGACGATCAGCGAATGGGTGTCGCCGATGTTGGGCACGTAGGAGAAGACCTTGACCGAGTCGACCACGCGGTTGACATGCGATTCGTCGCCCTCGAGCCGGAAGGAGAGGACGGGGCCCAGGCCGTTGGGCAGGTAGCGCGAGGCCAGCGCGAAGTCCGGGCTCGATTCCAAGGCGGAGTAATTGACCTGGGTGACGTGCGGCACTCCTTGCAAGTGGCGGGCGATGGCGAGGGCCGTGTCGCTCTCCTGGCGGAAGCGCTGGGGCAGGGTCTCCAGGCCGATGAGCTGGAGGTAGGCGTTGGCCGGCGACATCACCGCGCCGAGGTTGTGCAGGTATTTGGTGCGCACGCGGCCGGCGAACGCCTCGGGCCCATAGGCCTGCGCAAAGCTCTTCCAGATGCCGCGGCGCTCGTCGCTGACCACCAGCTCGGGGCGTGTGAACTGCGGGAAGCGGCCGTTGGCCCAATCAAACCGGCCGGAATCGACCACCACTCCCCCGAGCGCGTTGCCGTGGCCGCTGATGCCTTTGGTGGTGGAATGGACTACGACGTCGGCGCCGAATTCGATGGGGCGGAAGAGGTAGGGCGTGGGCACGGTGTTGTCGACGATCAGGGCGACGCCGTGGCGATGGAGCATCGCGGCGAGCGGCTCGATGTCGGTGACGCGGGTGGAGGGGTTGGCCACGGATTCGGCGAAGACGGCGCGGGTCTCGGGTGTGATTTTCGATTCCACCTCGTCGATGTCGTTGACGTCGTTGACGAAATCGGTGTGGATGCCGAACTGCGGGAAGAACGATTCCATGGCGTCCACGGAGGCGCCGTAGAGGTCGGTCGGGGCGATGAGCCGGCCGCCGCCCTCGGCCGCGCAGAGCAGGGCGAACGAGACCGCCGCCATGCCCGAGGCCAGCGCCACCGCCGAAGCGCCACCTTCGAGGTCGGCGATGCGGCGTTCCAGCGCATCCACCGTGGGATTGCCGCAGCGCGAATAGGAGAACCCCTCGATCTCGCCGGACGAAAGACCGTCGCCGCGCACGGCGTCGTGCATGGCGAAGGCCGCGCTCTGGTAGATGGGCACGCTCACGGAACCGTTGTGCTCGTAGGGATCGTAGCCGGCATGCACGGCACGGGTCTCGAAGCCCAGGCTGTCGTTATGCGCCGGGTCGCTGTCTTTGTTCCTATTGCTGGCTGTCTGATTTGTCGACTCACTGGAAGCGCTGACTACGGGACCGCCAGCAGCGGTTTGGCTTGTCGGATTATTGGCCTGTTCGTCTTGTCGGCCCTGTTCGTCTTGGCTGGTTCGCCCGCCCGGCGACAAACTTCCCGTCGTCTTACGGAACTTGTCGTCACAGTCATGCGACTCGCGCTTCGACTCGCCCATCACGCCTCCCATGTAATACCCGATACCAGATTTGGGTACCACATTATCGTGCCGAACCAGCGCCGCCACGCGCCCCGCCATATCAAAAATCTATAGACGGCTCAACGCTTCCCGCTCGGCGACATTTCCAAGCGCAGACTCGTCAAACCAAAAACAGGGAGCAAGTCACAGACAGCAAAAAAGTTCCCATCGCCAGCCCATAACTCGACGATGGGAAAAGAAGCAGCCACGCACCTTTTCTATCGCTGACTCACCACTCAGCGATAGAAAAGGTTATGGGTGGTAGCTGGGATTTACTCGGTACGCAACGCCGTCGCCGGGTCCTGCTTGGCGGCCTTGCGCGACGGGATGAGGCCACCGATAAGCGTCAGTACCACCGACAGCACGATCAATATGATCGCGCCGGAGAGTGGCAGCGCGGCGTTGACGCGGTTGGTGCCCATGAAGTGGTGCATCACCGCGTTGCCGGGCACGATCAGTATCAGCGTCACCAGGATGCCGATGACGCCGGCACACAGCCCGATGATGCCCGTCTCGGCGTTGAAGACCGTGGAGACGTTGTGCTTCGAGGCGCCCATCGCGCGCAGGATGCCAATCTCCTTGGTGCGTTCGAGCACGGAGATGTAGGTGATGATGCCAATCATGATCGACGAGACCACCAGCGAGACGCCCACGAAGGCAATCAGCACGTAGGTGATGACGTTGATGATGGTGGTCACCGAGTTCATCATCAGGCCCGCGTAATCGGTGTAGACGATGCGGTCCTTCTTCTTGGCGCCGTCGTTGTATTGCTTGATGGCGTCCTCGATCTTGTTCTTCGCGTCGAAACTGTCGGCGTAGATCTTGATGGAGCTCGGGGCGTCGCGGCCGATGACGCCGAAATCGGCGAGGTTGCCGTTGTAGGTGCCGGTGGAGACGTACTGGTTGTAAATCGAGACCAGCACGTTCTCAGGGGCCGTGGCGAGGTAGTTGCTGAAGGCCTGCGCCACCTGTTGCTCGCCCATGCCGGAGATCGCTTCCTGCGGGTTGCTGGCGACGGCGGAGTTGCCCGCGGCGGCCGCGGCGGCGTTGCGTTGCGCGGTGACGTCGGCAGACTGGTTGGAGCTCGCCGCGCCCATGCCTCCGGGAGCCTGGGTCATGAGGCTCTTGGCCATGTTCGCCTGGTCGGAGACGGGCAGCGAGGCCACGTAGGCCTTGGCGTTGGCGGCCTTGGTGGCGTCGTCGCTAGGCGCGAAGGTCATGCCGTTCAGGATGTTATGGCTCGGGTCGGCCTTCTGCGCGGCCACGATCTCGCTGGATTTCGCGTGATCGATGAGGGTGTTGGTGAGCATGCGCGTATAGCCCACGCCCGGGGCCAACGGCGTGGTCTTGGCGCCGGCGTTCGCCCGGATGACACCCACGACATGTAGCTTCACGGCGGACGGCGAGTCCATGAGCTTGCCCACCTGATCGGCGTCGTTGCCCACGTATTTGTAGTGCCCGTCATCGCCCTTGACGTATTGGTCGGCGGCCGGCAACAGGGTGAGCGGCTGGTCCATGGCCTTGGAATAGTCGATGCGCGAGGTGTCGGTCTTGACCTTCTCGCCGCTGTTGAGCTTGTTCATCATGTCGTTGTAGTCGGCGCTGGGCAGCAGGCCGAGCTCATAGACCTGGGTGAGCGGAATCTCGTTGTTCTTGTCGAGCACGAGCACCACCTGGTCGCTGGACTTGGGCCAATGCCCCTTGACCATCTGGTAGTTGTCGGTAATCACCGAGCTGATCGGCTGCTTGTCGGCGTGCTCGCCGGGCATGATCTCGGAGAAGGCGGACGGGGCCTTGTTGTTGTCGGTTTTGCCCGTGAGCTTGGAGATCTGCAGGGATTGCAGGCCACTCAGATCGTTCGAGGAGGAGTTGAGCCCGGCGAACGTGCTGGCGGCGGACTCTGTGGCGGCTGAGCTTCCGCCCACCTTCACGCCGTCCACATCGACCAGCGTGCCCTTGGCGTCGTGGGTGAACACGGAGAACTTGGGCGAATACGAATATTGGATGCCGACGTCGCCGACGTATTTGCGCACGTCGTTGCCCGGCTTGTCGAGGTACTGCTTGAAGGGGCTCAGGTTGTTGCTGGTGATGCCGCTGGTCACCGACGCGGCGCCCTTGACGCTGGAATCGTCGGGGTAGATGCCGTTGCGCGGCTTGGCCTTCTCCTTGGAATCGGCCGTGGCCTGGGCGGTGTCCATGATCTTGTTCATATCGAAGGTCTGCTCGTTGATCTCGATGGGGTACGAGGTCAACGTCTCCTTCTGGATGTCGGCGATATAGCGGTTCACACCGGTCGAAACCGAAAGAATCAGGGCAATGCCGATGATGCCGATGGAGCCGGCGAACGAGGTGAGGATGGTGCGGGCCTTCTTGCTGCGCAGGTTGTTGAAGCTCAGCGCGACGGCCGTGGCGAACGACATCGAGGCCTTGCCCATGGTGCGATGCACGGCGGGCTTCTCGTCCTTGGTCTCCTCGGGCTCGACGGGCTGGGAGTCGCCGCGGATCACGCCGTCCTTGAGTTCGACGATGCGGGTGGCGTATTCGTGGGCCAAGTCGGGGTTATGGGTGACCATGACGACCAGACGGTCTTTGGCCACCTCTTTGAGCAGGTCCATGATCTGCACGGAGGTTTCGGAATCGAGCGCGCCCGTGGGCTCGTCGGCCAGCACGATGCTCGGGTCGTTGACCAGCGCGCGGGCGATGGCGACGCGCTGCATCTGGCCGCCGGAAAGCTGGTTCGGCTTCTTGTTGATATGCTCGCCCAGGCCGACCTTCTTCAGCGCCTCTTCAGCGCGCTTACGGCGGTCGGCGCGCGAGACGCCGGAAATCGTGAGTGCCAGCTCGACGTTGGAGAGGATGGTCTGGTGTGGGATAAGGTTGTAACTCTGGAAGACGAAGCCGACCGTGTGGTTGCGGTAGGAATCCCAGTCGCGGTCCTTGTATTTTCTGGTCGAGGTGCCGTTGATGATGAGGTCGCCGTCATCATAGCGGTCGAGCCCGCCGATGATGTTGAGTAACGTGGTCTTGCCCGAGCCGGACGGGCCCAGAATGGCGACGAACTCGTTGTCGCGCAGGGTGAGGCTCACATGGTCCAGCGCCTTCTGGACGAAATCACCTGTCTTGTATTCCTTGCTGATGTCTTTGATTTCTAGCACGAATTCCCTCGCTGCCTGTCTTGCGTCGTTGTCGCGTCACATCGCGCTTCGTCCTGCCACTCTACCCCAACGCACACCCGTCCAGCTCCGCCCATCTACCCAGTGAGAAAAGCGCCAAAATCGACCCAAAAAGGTGCTTATTCCACAGATTCAGCAGCCCACTGTGGAAAAAGCACCTTTTCGGGCCTGTTTTGGTGCTTTCCCCACTGATTAGGGCGCTCACTGCGGGAATAAGCACCTTTTGGGGCCTGTTTTGGTGCTTTTTCCACTGGTGCGGGCTAGCGCATGGCGCGCTGGTAGGAGGTGCCCCAGGTGCGCATGGCGTCGATGACGGTTTTGAGGCTGCGGCCGGTCGGAGTGAGCGAGTATTCGACGCGGGGCGGAACCTCGGCGTAGACCTTGCGGTTGACCAGCCCGTCGGCCTCCATCTCGCGCAGGTTGGAGGTGAGCACCTTCTGCGAGACGTTGCCCACCGAACGGCGCAGCTCGCTGAAACGCTTGGTGCCCTGCAGCAGGTCGCGCACGATGAGCACCGTCCATTTGTTGCCGATCAGCGTCATCGTCGTCTCGACCGGGCAGGCCGGCAGCGATTTGCCAGCAGCGCCCTTGGCGCCTTTCATCGCCTTGACGTTCTTCGCGGTCACCTCGTCCACCACGCTTGCGGAATCCTTCGTTCCTTGCACGCTCCGCCTTCCTTTCCGTTTTTATCCATCGCGTTCATCCTCGCACCGCCTCTCATCATCGTTCGACATGACGTATTCATGGTTCACGTTGCGCCCGAACGAGTCTAAGACGATTGGCTCAATTCATGCTGGATCAATTCATGGTTACTTTTTGAAACTAACAGTACCTTTGGACGTTATACTCCTTTTCTACCGTTCCTCTCATAGCGTATCTTAATTATTTTCATCGCGAACCATCGTTGGAACGGCGCAAAAGTTACTTTTAAGTATCTATACTTCCAAAATGTAACTACCAACTTGAAACGCTGTTCTCTGCTACAGTTACTCATAGATCGCACGCCACGAATCCACATGATATCAGCTTGGATTCAAAGCTACGAGGCAAAGGCAAAACGCAACAAGGTAGAAGGAGCGCATCATGGCAAGCATCACCGTTTTCGGATCAGGCAACATCGGCTCGGCGGTCGCCGGCATCGGCGTCAAGGCGGGGGCCGACGTGCAGGTCATCGACCGCGACAAGAGCAAGGCCGCCGCGGTCTCCGGCGTCACCCCGGCGGTTTGGGGCGAGCCCATCACCGGCGACATCGTCATTTTGGCGCTGCCCTACCCCGCCGAGGCCAGCGTGGTCGCGGATTATGGCGCGCAGCTCGCCGACAAGGTGGTCGTCGACCCCAGCAATCCCGTCGATTTCGGCACGATGGATCTCGCGCTGCCGCAAGGTGTGCATTCGGCCGCGGAGGAACTGGCGGGCAAGCTGCCCGACTCCAAGGTGGTCAAGGCGTTCAACACCGATTTCGCCGCGACTTTGGCCAGCGGCGTGAACGACGGCGCACCGACCACGGTGATGGCGGCATCCGACAGCGAGGACGCCAGGCAGGCGCTGCAAGCCGTCGTCGAGGCGGCTGGCCTGCGCTTCGTGGACGCGGGCGCGCTCAAGCGGGCCTCGTACATGGAGGCGTTCGGCGCGCTGCAGATGGTGCTGGCGATGAGCGGCGCCACCCAGTGGACCAGTGGTTTCAAGGTCGTCAAGTAGACTCGACACCTAAGTAAACCGGACCAGCGTCATCCCAGATTGTCGATTTCGACCTTACGAACAGCGATAATCTGGAATGACGACGACAGATAGCGTCACAGCATCCTCCGCCTCAGACGCGAAACAGCCATAAGGCGGAATCGTTGGATAACGCGAGATCCGCCAAAATACATAGCCGATCGCATCGGCTCAACAAACAACCTGACATCCAATCAAGCAATAACAAATATGGAAAGAACGATAATATGAGCAAGAACATCGCAGTCGTGGCGGCCAACGGCAAGGCCGGAAGGCTAATCGTTGAGGAGGCCGTCAACCGCGGCATGGACGTCACCGCCATTGTGCGAGGCGAAAACAAGACCAAGGCGCAGCACGCCATCATCAAGGACCTATACGACCTTACCGCCGACGACCTCACCGGCTTCGACGCGGTGGTGGACGCCTTCGGCATCTTCGACCCGGCCAAGCTCGACGAGCACAGCACCTCGCTCAAGCACCTGGCCGACGCCCTGTCCGGAAGCAACACCCGCCTGCTGGTGGTCGGTGGCGCGGGCAGCCTCTACACCGACGAGGCCCACACCAAGCAGCTTTCCGACTCGTTCCCCGACAACATCAAGGGCGTGCCGCTGGCGATGGGCAAGGCGCTCGACGCGCTGCGCAAACGTGACGACGTGCACTGGACCTACGTGAGCCCCGCCGGCGACTTCCAGGCCGACGGCCCACGCACCGGCAAGTACGTTTTGACCGGCGAGGAATACACCACCGACGCGGACGGCAAGAGCGCCATCAGCTACGCCGATTACGCGGTGGCCATGGTCGACGAAATCGCCGCGGACCAGCCGCACGACCGCGAGCGCATCTCCGTGCGCTGGTAATTCGCCCGCACACCAACCCAGACGCGGCTTATACCGCTGACGAACCCGCAACCTATCGGATATCGAGTATCGCTCCGGTAAGTTGCGGGTTTTCGTTTGTTCAAGTTCCCGTTTTCGGGTTCCCTAAGACAGACCCGCCCGCCACTAAAACCGAATCTTGAACATCTCAATTTTGGCCCATAGCTTGGCCTGTTATCGAAGACCTGCGGAACATTCCGATGCCGAAATATTGGATACCTTCACCATGAAAGATTCCCGACAACCACGCTGGCGTGAGGAACGCATCTTCGACCAGACGCCGATAATGCGACAGCAGCGAAGTTCATGCATAACACTCAGGCCTTGTCCAATGAAGCGCATAGCGTCTTGAGCTGTAAGTGCAGGGGAACCTGCGGCCCGCCTCGGTGGGCGCGCGAGTTGAGACGAGCGGACGCTCGACCCTTGGAACCTGTTGGTTAATACCATCGTAGGGAGACGCGAATATGGTCAATGACGCATACTCATTTGCAAACAGCAATCTCAATAATCCGAGCGATTTGGCTTCGGACGATCCGGTGCGCGCGAACGTTCTTGACGCGGCGCAAAAGGTGCGCGACACCACGCCACTGGCGCAATCCTTCACCAATTTCGTCACCATCAACCTCGTGGCCAACGCGCAGCTGGCGGCGGGCGGCACGGCGGCGATGAGCTTTTTGCCCGACGACATCGCGGGCGGCGAGGCGGCGAGCGGAGCCAGCTACATCAACGTCGGCACGCTGCTGCCCTTCTACAAGGACGCGCTCAAGGAGATCGCCGAGAAGTTCCAGGCCGACCACCACCGCTGGGTGCTCGACCCGGTGGCGGCGGGCCTGGGGACCACGCGCACCGCGATTCTGAAGTCGTTCAAGGCGGCGCCGCCCACCATCATCCGTGGCAACGCCTCCGAGATCATCAAGCTGCGGGAGATGTGGGAACTGCCGTTGGACGAGGGCGATTCCACTTCCGATTCCGCCTCAGCCAAACAGTCCAGCGGACCTGTGGGCGTCGAGTCGGCCGACGACGTCGAGGCCGCCGAGGCCGCCGCACGTACCCTCGCGCGATACATCGCCAGGTTCGACGCGCAGGGGCAGGGCGCCGTGGCCGTTTCGGGCGAGACCGACCTCGTCACCGACGGCGAGCGCACCTATCGCCTGCCCGGCGGCAGCGCGATGATGACCAAGATCACCGGAGCCGGCTGCTCCCTAGGCGGTGTGACCGCCACCTATCTGGCCGTCGCCGACCCGCTCACCGCCGCCCTCGCCGCCAGCGCGCTCTACAACCGCGCCAGCGAGACCGGAGAAGCCAATTCCCACGGCCCGGGGTCGTTCCAGGTCGCGTTCCTCGACGGCCTGTGGTCCACCACTCCCGAGCAGATCGCCGCTTCACCCATCCTTGGCTGAATCATTTCGTGATTGACTCGAGCACGATGCTCATGCTCGCGCTCGAGTCAATCACGAAATCTCTTTCAGAGCCGCTTACGTTTCATAGTCCTTTATAGAATCGAGCTAATCTTGACTACATCTCATTGCGCACCACTCGCCTCCATGCGTGACCACTTCGACCTGAGCTCCTACCTGGTGCTCGGCCCGGCCGACACCAAGTCGTGGCCCGTCGCCGACATCGTGCGAGAGGCGCTGGCTGGTGGCATCACCTTCGTGCAAATTCGCGTGAAGCCCGGTGACGCCAAAACCATCACCGAGCTGGCCCGTCAAGCCGCCGACGTCATAGCCGAGGCCGGCAAATCCGACACCGTGCCGCTGGTAATCGACGACCGTGTGGACGTGGCGTGGCAGTGCCGCGACATGGGCATCAAGGTGGACGGCGTGCATATCGGCCAGGACGACATGAATCCCGTGGAGGTGCGCAAGCTGCTGGGCCCCGACGCCATCATCGGCCTGAGCTGCAAGGTCCTCGATGAGGTGAAAGCCGCCAACGCCCTGCCCGCCGGCACCATCGACTATATCGGCGCCGGGCCGCTGCACCCGAGCACCACCAAGCCCGACTGCATCGTCATCGGCGCCGACCACAAGCGCCACACGCAAGACACCGAATCCATCAACGCGCTGTGCACCGAGTCCCGCTACCCCATCGTCGTGGGCGGCGGCGTGAAGCTCGAGGATTTGCCGGATCTGGCGCAGACGGAGGCCGCAGGCTGGTTCGTGGTCTCGGCCATCGCAGGCGCCGACGACCCGCAGGCCACCACCAAGGCCATGGTCGATTCGTGGGCCGCGGCTCGTGCACAGCGAGGTTGAAATCGTAATTTCCACTAGCGCCGCCTACATTACATCTCAATTCCGCATCATTGTCTTGATGGAACAACCAGCCACTTCGCAACATGCCAGGCAGCATAGATGGAACGCCAATATCGATTCCGTCATAGACAACCGACTGGTGAATCAGCCGCGGCATCCCATCGATACAAGCCAGCAAGAAACGAGCTTTCACATATGACAGCTGACAATCAGCCTTCAACGTATTCGACCGAGGGCACGACCGTTCATCCATACCGGCTGCCGGCCGTACTGTCGATCGCGGGAAGCGACTCGTCTGGCGGGGCGGGCATTCAGGCCGATCTCAAGACGATGATGGCGTGTGGGCTTTACGGCATGACCGCGATCACCTCACTGACCGCGCAAAACACCACTGGCGTGCGGGCTTCAGCCGCCACCACGCCCGATATGTTGGCCGCGCAGATTGATGCGGTGTTCAAGGACATCCGGCCGGATGCGGTCAAGATCGGCATGGTGCCCACCGCCGAACTTATCGAGATTATCGCCCAGCGGCTCAAGTATTATTGCGCCAACAATATCGTGGTCGATCCGGTGATGATCGCCTCGAGCGGCGACCGGCTCGCCAGCACCGCAGCGGTCGACGCGCTCACTGGCCATCTGCTGCCGCTGGCGACATTGGTGACTCCAAATATTCCGGAAGCCGAGACACTGGCCGGCCTTAGACACGGCGCCATACACGATGATGATTCCAGGATCGACGCGGCTCGGCGAATCAGCGAACGGTGCAACGGTTGCGCGGTGCTTATCAAAGGCGGGCACGGCCATAACGGAGCGAACGATCTGTTGCTCGCCAACGATACGACCACTTGGTTCCGTCATCGCCGCATCGTCAACCCCAACACCCACGGCACCGGCTGCACGCTCTCCAGCGCCATCGCCGCCGAACTCGCCAAAGGCGCGGACCTCGTTACAGCCGTACAGAACGCCAAAGATTATCTCACCGGATGCATCGCCGCTGGACTCGACCTCGGGGCGGGCTCCGGGCCTATGGACCACGCCTGGCAGTGGCGTCGAGACGAAGACACACAGCCGATGGAGAAAGAACCTTCCGATGACTGATATCAACAACTCCAATAATGCCAACGATTCCGCAGCCCCAAAATCATCTAAGACCACCGACGAAATGACTATGACTACCAACATGAACACTGACCCTGATACCGCCAACATCATCAACACCAACACCAACGGCGAAGCCACACAGGCCATCGCCAAACTACTCAACATGCAGCAGCGCTACGACCATGACCTCAAACACGTGAAACCCTCACGTCTGCGTGTGCTTTCCATCGAGGGCTCCGACCCGATTGGCGGGGCGGGCACGATGGCCGATATGAAGGCGTTCACCGCGCAGGGCGTCTTCGGCTACGCGGCGATGACCAGCGTGCTGGCCCAGAACACGCAAGGCGTCACCGACATCGTCAATGTGGAGCCGTCGTTCCTGCTGGCCCAGCTCAAGGCGGTCAGCGACGACGCGGACATCGACGCGATGAAGATCGGCATGCTCGGCACCCCCGAATTGGTGCAGGTCGTACGCGAATGGCTCGTCGGATTGTTCAAGGATTATGAGGCGAACGGCAAGCCGCGCCCGACCGTCGTGCTCGACCCGGTGATGTACGCGAAATCCGGCGACAGGCTGCTCACCGACGAGGCCGAACAGGCACTGGCCACGCTGGTGCCTTTGGCGGACATCATCACACCCAACGCGATGGAATTGGCGGCGCTCGATGAGATGGGCAATACAGCAGAATCAGCTGGTGGCGCCACAAACGCAGGAAACACTGAAAACAAACCTGTGAGCAACATTCCGTCATCCGACGAGTACAACGAAACCAGTCACGCAAATCCGCAGGCCCCACATTCCTATGAGGAAATGGAGCGCTTGACGACATCCGTGGCCGCTCGTTTCGGTGTCGCCGTGTACGCAAAAGGCGGCGCTTTGGCGCTCAACGGTAGTGATGAATGCACCGATATTCTGGCTGTTCCATCAGATACAGACGGCAACGCCGCAAACAACGCATTCGGCGCACTGAGCGCAACCACTCAATCAAACACGTCAAACGCCGCCGAAAACAAAGCACGAATAACGGTCACCCGCATCGAGGGCGCCGCCGTGCCAACGCAAAACGTGCATGGCACCGGCGACACCCTTTCAAGCACGCTCGCGGCCCTGCGACCGCAGTGCGCCGATTGGGTGGAGACAGCCAAGCGCGCCAAGGTATGGATGACGGGAGCCATCGCCGCCGCCGATAATCTGCATATCGGCCACGGCCACGGCCCCATCGATTTCACCTGGCAGCACTCCCCCACCGGTCTGAGTTTCACCGAGGATTATTGGCGTCGCACCGCCGATATCCGCGAGCGCATCGCCACGATGCCGTTCCTCGAACGCATGCTCGACGGCTCGCTGCCGCTGGACGATTTCTCCTATTACCTGCACCAGGACGACCTGTATCTCACCGATTACACCTCGCTGCTGGCGTTGGCGAGCAGCCGCGCCGCCGACCCGCACGAGCGCGCGTTCTTCGCCGATGCCGCCTCGTTCGGACTTGAGGAGGGGCTCACGTTCCACAAGCAGTGGTACCGAGAGCACGGCTTCACCGTCGGCCGCGAACCGATGAGCGAGACGACCGCCGCCTATCTCGGCCACGAGCACCGCTTCACCGACACCGGCTCCTACTCCGCGCTGGTCGCCGTGGTCATGCCGTGCTATTGGGTCTATTCCGTCGTCGGGCAGGAGATGGAGCGGCAGATCCGCGAGCGCCACATCGATCTCGCCGCCCATCCCTACGGCCTGTGGATCGGCATGTACGCCGACCCTGGTTTCGCCTCACGCACGCTCGAAGAGCTGCGCATCTGCGACAAGCTCGCGGACGCGGCCAGTATAGACGAATACGACCAGATGATGGACGCCGCCCTGGGCTCCACCGAGCACGAATATCGGTTCTTCAATCAGGCCCTGACCCGGTAGAGCCCTAAACCTGGGTTACAAAAGTGGAAGATACAAAACCCAAAATGGCGGAATTCCAACAAAACGCCTCGGCTATCTTCCATTTTTGTAACCCGACTTTTCGATAAAACCTCTTAATCGACCGACTTCAAGGCCTCAAGCATGTCGATGTGCTTCAACTTGGAGTTGACGAACCAGCCGAGCGCGGCGGTGATGAGCCCGACCACGACCAACGGCACCACGAAGGCGAGCCAAGTGATCGTCGGGTCGAACATCACGTCGTCCGGCGGCACGGCGGTGATGATGTAGCGGTGCAGCCACGCGCCGAAACCGTAGCCCACCACGATGCCGAGCACCGAAAGCAGAATCGTCTCGCGATAGATGTACATCGTGGTCTCGCGATTGTAGAAGCCGAGCACCTTGATGGTGGAGAGCTCGCGGATGCGCTCGGAGACGTTGAGATTGGTGAGGTTGTAGAGAATCACCACGCCGAGCAGGGTCGCCACGACGATGAGCACCCACATGATCTGGTTGAGCGCCTTCACCACCACGTCGATCTGGTGCATGAGCGTCGTGTTCTGCACCACGCCCTGGATGCCGCCCAGCCGCATGAACGAGGCCGCCTGCCGCTTGGTGTTGGCCACGCTGCCGTCGCGGAGCGTCACCATGTAGGCGTTGGTCGCGTAGCGTTGCCCGAACGCGGCGCGATAGGCGGACGGGCTCATCACCATGAAGTGGCCGAGGTACATCTCGCAGATACCCGAGACCTTGACCCGGTAGGTCTTGCCCGCACCGTTCTGGAAGTCGATGGTGTCTCCGACCTTGGCGTGCACCAGGTTCGCGAAACGCTCCGAAATCACGGCGCCGTTGGAATCCAGCGAAATCGGATGGTGCCCCTGGCGCGTGTTGAGCTTGATATAGTCGTCGAAACTCGAGGTGTCACGCGGCACGAGCATGGTGACAGACTGCTTGTCGCCGTTGCGACCGGCGACCTTGCTCACCGCCTCATAGTGCACCGGCAGCGAGCGCTTGATGTCGGATTTCTTGAGCCGCTCGGTGATGGCTTTTTGCTGCGAGTCGGTGACGTGCGCGTTCTCGGCGGCGATGAGGTTATAGTGCATCACCCCGCCGAACTGGTGCTCGTTGATGCCCGAGATCGAGCCCTGCACCGCGAACCCGGCGGTCAAGAGCGCCACGGAGCCGCAGACGCCGAAGATGGTCATGAACATGCGCTGCTTGTAGCGGAAGATGTTGCGCGCGGTCACCTTGTGGGTGAAGTTCAGATGATTCCAAATGAACGGTATGCGTTCCAGCAGAATCTTGGAGCCGGCGCTCGGCGGCTTGGGCAGCATGAGCGCGGCGGGCCGTTCCTTGAGCTCACGGGCCGCGCTCCACACCGCCGGCACCACGGCGCTGAGCATCGCGAGCACGATGGCGAGCAGCGTGACCTGCCAATGGAAGCCGAGGTGGATGACCGGCACGTTGAAGCCGACCTTGTAGGCGTTGTAGACGATGATCGGCAGCAGCGTGTGACCGGTGAAGATGCCGATTATCGCGCCGAGGATCGAGGCGGCGAAGCCGTAGACCACGAACTTCTTCATCACGTCGCGGTCGGAATAGCCCAGCGCCTTGAGCGTGCCGGCGTTGATGCGCTCCTCGTCGACGAAGCGGGTCATGGTGGTGAAGGTGACCAGCGCCGCCACCAGGTACATGAAGTAGGGGAAAATGTGCGAGAGCGAGTCGACGATCACCGACACGGAGTCGTAGACCTTGTAGCCGTCGGAGCCGGGCGTCTCGCGCTTGGAATCGACGGAATAGACCGGATCCTCCACGGCGTTCAGCATGGCGGTGGCATCGTCGAGCTTGCGTTCGGCGGCCTTGATCTTCTTTTTCGCACCCGGCTCGGCCTGGTCGAACTGCGCCTTCTTGCTGTTGTATTCGTCGGTTTTCTGGGCGAACTCGGCCTGCGCGGCGTCGATCTGGGCTTGGGCCTGCTGTTGTTTGGTGGCGAGCTGCTGCTTCTTCTGCGCAAGTTGGGCGTTGGCGGCGTCGGCTTGAGACCGTTTGGCATTAAGTTGCGTTTGTGCCGCCTGGATTTGGGCGACTCCCGGATTATAGGTTCCATTAATAAAGTTGTTACGTCCAGCGGTGGCTTGAGCCAATCCATTGGCAATTATCGGTTTTTGCGCATTCAACGTGGTGAGTTGAGACGCAAGCTGTGTACGCTCTGCACTTAAGCTCGCATAATCAGCTGGCGAAGCGCTGAGAAGTAACGTGTCAATCTGGGCAATCCGCGCGGTCGCCGCGTCAATCCCCTGCTGGTTGGCCGTTTGAGCCACAGTCAACTGCGTTACAGCGTCATCGGCCTGTTTCTTGCCCGCCGCCAGTTGATCCGAGTTAGCATCAATCTGCGATTGCGAGGCGTTCAGCTGTGCGTAAGCGTCATTGATTTGTTGCGACGCTGAGGCAATCTGATTTTGTGCTGAAACAACTTGAGTGGCCAGCTGTTGCTTGGAATCAATCAGCTGTTGATTGCCATCGTCGAGTTGTTTCTTGCCGTCGGCCAGTTGCTGCCGCGCACTGTCCAGCTGCTGCTGGGCCGAAGCCACCTGCTGCCGTCCGGTCTCGATCTGCGGTTTGACCTGCTTTTCGATGCCCTGCCGCCGAGCCTTGGGCCGATTGGCCAGAATCCGGTCGAGCGCCTTCTTGTGCGCTTGCAGCCTGTCGTTGTATTTCGCGGAATAGTGGTCGCGCATCTGGTCGAGGTCGGTGTAGGTCAGCCGCGCGATCATATAGTCGTCGGATTTGAAAGCGCCGGGCGTCACCACCGCGTATCCGTCCAGCGAACCGGAGCCGGAGGTCGAAGGCCCCATGTTCACCGAGCTCAGGATCTCGGTGGAATCGACGACGCCCACCACCTTGAAGCTGTCTTGCCGCAGCACCTTGCGCCCCAGCGCGTCCGGCTTCTCCGTGAGTTTAAGCGTGGAGCCGATGGGATACTTGCCCTTATGCGCCGAATCGATGGCCGTCTCGTGTGGCGTCTTCGGCATGCGCCCGGCCACGAGATGATAGGTCGAGACGTCCTTGGGCGCGGAGAGCACGCGAACGCTTTCGTCGCTGCCCCGCACCACGACGTCCTTCAGATACCCGTATTCGATGCGCGAGGCGCCGGGGGCCTTGTCGATCTGCTGCCGGTCGGCCTTGTCGAGCCCGTAACTGGAGATGACGCTCAGATCGGCGAGGTGGTGCTGGGCGAAGTAGGTGTTGCCGGTGTCGCGCATATCCGGTCCGGAGACGGTGAGCCCGACGAGCGCGAACGAGCCGAGCGCCACGAGGCAGACGATGGAGAAGAACCGGCCTTTGGATTTGGCGAACGCCTGGCGGATGTCGCGCCAGAGCATGCGTTTCGAGGCCTTCGACGTTCCGCGCGTCTCGGGTTGCGTCGGCCCGCTAGTTTCGGCTTCGTTCATCGTGTTCATGCCGCTCACGTTGCTCAACCGACTCACCATTCGATGTCGGCGATGTCGGCGGGCGTCTCGTGCCGCTCGACGGATTGCACGCGGGCGTCGCGCATGTGGATCACCCGGTCGGCGATGGGCGCGATGGCGGCGTTATGGGTGACGATGATGACGGTGGAACCGAACTTGCGCGACTGGTCCTGCAGGATGCGCAACACCTGTTTGCCGGTGTTGTAGTCGAGCGCGCCGGTCGGCTCGTCGCACAGCAAAATCTTCGGTTTCTTGGCCACGGCGCGGGCGATGGCCACGCGCTGCTGCTCGCCTCCGGAAAGCTGGGCCGGGAAGTTGTCGAGACGATTCTCGAGTCCCACGTCGATGAGCGTCTGGGTCGGGTCAGCGGCGTGCGGCACGATCTCGGCGGAAAGCTCGACATTCTCGCGCGCGGTGAGGTTGGATACGAGGTTGTAGAACTGGAAGACGAAGCCGACGTCGTAGCGCCGGTAGGTGGTCAGGGCACGTGCGTTGTATTGGGCGATGTCCTCGCCGTCGATGATGACTTGACCTTCGTCGCAGGTGTCCATACCACCCAGGATGTTGAGCAGGGTCGATTTGCCCGCGCCCGAAGCGCCCAGGATAACCACCAGCTCGCCGCGTTCGATGTCGAAGTTCACGTCGCGGTTGGCGTAGATGACGGTGTCGCCGGTCTGGTAGCGCTTCGTCTCGCCCCGCACCTCGATATAGCCCATCGCAGCACTCCCCTTTTCGTCGTCCTGCAAGTCGCGCGAACATCTTCACACCGGGCCAGCCGCGCCCCAAAACGCAACCACCCGTCTCCACCATGATAATGTCGTATTCCGATTACGCGTCCCGCCCAATCACCACCTGAAATCTGTTTTTCGCAGCGTTGGTTGTAAATCGTCGCGTTTGTTTGCATTCATTTTTGTTACTGGATTTTGCGACGTCAAAACTTGATCATTCATGTCAAAATTCAAAAAAATTACTTTAACAAGTCCCTTGAATTCCAACATTGCGATATAAAAGTATGACATATTTGCAACACATTCGAGTGTTTTGTCAAACAAAATGCTAAACTGTTGACCTGTAATTAGGCAAACCGTGAAAAATTTTCGAACGTTTTGGTCAAATTTTTACAGAAGGATAGGTGGGAAGTCCGATGGGTCTCAAGCACACGCTCGCGGCGTTTTCCGCGACCGTTGTCGCCTCCGCCGCGCTCATCGCTCCAGCCACAGCGGGTGCATTACAAAAACAAGCATCGATCACCCCCCCCGCGATTGGTGACGAAATCACAAACTTCCAGTAATCCCGACTCACCCGATTTATCGCAATCCTCACCATATCAAAACACGTCACGTCCCAGCGTGGCAAAACAAAGTTCTTCCATTCTTAGTCAAAACGAACAACAATCCCAATTCACCACCAAACTCGGAAGCCCAGCAACACCCTCAGCCCAATCTGACCCTGAACCCACCGTCGGACCGCAGGACGAGCCCACGTGCACTGCCGAGCCTGCAGGTCATTGGCGAGGAGTAACCGGCGACACCGTTGACTACACCATGACCACCGACTGCCACTACACCGTCACCAGCGCCTACTTTAACCATGACCATGGCTACGGGTATCCAGGTGCCGATTACCTCCCCTGGCAGCTGTATACCGACCCACGCAACCCAATCCGGCATCTCACTTTCCAACACGTCACCATGGGGCCCAATATCCACAGCATAGACTTGTGGTTTTATGCCGGCTATCCGTCTTCTGGAGAGAAAGGCCTGATTAACGTGGAAACCATCGACGGGCTGGAAAATATTGACACCAGCGGCATCACCAGCATGCACGGACTGTTCACCTATTCCTCCTTTCGAATGGTCTCGGGACTCGAGAACTGGAACGTCAGCAGAGTCACCGATTTCAGCAGCGCATTCACTCACTCTCAAAGTCCACAGCCACTCAAACTCGACCTGTCGGGCTGGGATATATCGTCAGACGCCAACACAACCGACATGTTCGGAGGAGATTTAAATTCTACTTTCACTTTCCTTCGTCTGAAAGCCCATGTCCATATCAAAGCCGACGCGTTTCCCAAAGCTTTCTGGGCATACACGGCTCATTATCCAACCGTCCAAACATGGAAGCAGAAGGACGGCACCGGGTCATGGACAGGCGTTCCTCATAACGATGGGGTTGGCAACACCGCCACCACCGAGGCGACATGGTACGGCTGGCCACACACAGAAATCTTGTTCTACGGGAACGGTGGCAGCGGCACCCCACCACCCAATCTAGTTGCCGATGACATTTGGTTCGGCGACAGCACCACCAAGACCATACCCGGCCAGGGCGGCCTGCTGCGGAACAAGTTCCGGTTCTCGGGATGGAATCTCAATTCCGACGGCAAAGGCACCCACTACAAGGAAGGCGATACCATCAACCTGCCTGAACAAACCGCACTGAACTACGACCATCAAAGCATGTTCGCCACTCTCTATGCGGAGTGGAAGTCGACGACACCAACAATCACTGGTGCGGCGCCGAAGGCGGACGGGGTGCATGTCAAAGGTACGGAGCCTGCCGGCATCCAAATCGGCGACACGTTCACCGTCACCGACGACAAGGGCCATTCGGCCACCACCACGGCCGCCACCGCCAACGACCCGGCCGGCAAATGGGAGGCCACCATCAGCCTGCCCGGCAGCGACACCATCGGACAAGGCACCATCACCAAATACACCGCCGTACTCAACCAGCACGAGGGCGGCAGCTCGGCCGACTCCACGGCCTACGAGGTCAGCGTCGATCAGGTCGCGCCCGCGCTCGAGAACATCCGGGCCAACACGCCCGCCCACCAGATCACCGGCGTGGCCTGGTCCAGCGGGAACACCACCGCGCAGCCCGGCCGCGTCAAGGAGGGCGGCGACACCATCACCGCCACCTGGCCCGGACTCGGCACGACCACCACCACGACCACCAGCAGCGCCGCCGGCCACGAGGGCGAGTTCACCCTGCCCATCCCCAACGGCGTCACCATGCCCGGCGACGCGGTCCTCACCGTCAGCGACACGGCAGGCGAGCACGGCCTCAACGGCGTGAGCAACAAGTCCGGCGAGTACACCGCCAGACTCACCCCGCCCATCACCGTCCTGCCGTTCACCGGCGGCCGGACACCGGCCACATGGGCGCTCACCATCGCCATATCCGCCATCCTCACCCTCGCCACCGGAACCATCCTCACCAAGCGCGCCTACGCCCACACCCGTCCGCGCCACTGACCACCCCACGCGGCGCCGCCACCCCACCACCACATCCGGCGGCACCGCAACCACCACCCCCACCACAGCAACCACTCCACACCACCACAGGCCCGGTTACACCACAGTCACACTCACCACCACATCAATCACAGTTCCGGCTACCGCGAATCCGCATATCAGTTGAAGTGAAACAATGCCTGATATACTCTGTTTAAAGTCATATAGACTGACAAACGACTTCAATAAGGCAAAGGTGGACATCATGGCACAGGTATCGGCGAACCAGACGCGGATCCAGATCCGCACCAGCAAGACGCTCAAGGAGCAAGCCACGGAGGTCTTCGCTGACATGGGCATCGATCTGACGGCGGCGATCAACATGTTCCTTTCGCAGGCTGTGAAGGAGGGCGGCATGCCGTTCAAACCGATGGCGTTCACCCCTCTTGAGAAGGCCGTGCGCAAGGCGGAAAACAGCGGGTTCGTCTACGCGGGCGACGCCGACGCGGCGCAGAGGATGATCGAGCATGTATGAGCTCTCGTTCTCCAAGGAGTTCCTGCGCGACGCCAAGAAGCTCAAGAAGAAACACTACGACATGGGCAAGCTCTACGAGGTGTTCCACGTCCTCGAACGCGGCGACGCCGAAACGCTCCGCCGCAAATACCGTGACCACCAGCTCAAGGGCGACCTCAAGGCATACCGCGAACTGCATGTCGAGGCGGATTGGCTGCTCATCTACCGCGTCGAGGAAAACATTCTCCTTATCACGCTGATGCGGACGGGAAGCCACGACCAACTGCTGCGCTGACCATTAACTCTCCGTAAAACGACCACTTACGCTGCTAACCGGTCGACCGTGCTGGTTTTCGTATGTTTCCTGACCTGAAAACGTACGTTTTCCAGCAGAATTGACCGGTTGCAGCGGATGTGGGCGAAATCGGGGACCTTGCTCCATTTGACGGTGTAGCCGGCGCCGTGGGCGCAGAAGACGGAGTCTGGGGTGTTCTCCAGGTCGGTCTCTGGGTCGTAGGCGGTTTGTTTGATGATTTCGGCGGCGTCGTGGCAAGGCTGGTAGCCGGCGTAGACGCAGGTGAGCGAGCCTCGGCCATGGGTGTAGGCGTTGACCTCCATCGAGTAGTCGCGCATTTCGGAGACGGGCGCCTCGCCCTTGAGCTCCGCGTAATCACCATCGGATTCCGGAGCGTCGAACGTGCCGCTCATGCGCTGGATGTCGGCCATCGCGCGGCCCAGCATCTCCTGCGGCACCTCCAGACGGAAGCTGTACCACGGCTCCAAAAGCCGGCACCCACCACGCTCCTTGAGCTCCATCAGGCCTTGCCGCACGGCGCGATAGGTGGCCTCACGGAAGTCGCCGCCCTCGGTGTGCTTCTCGTGGCCACGGCCCGCGACGAGCGAAATGGTCATATCGGTGATGGGCGAACCGGTGAGGACGCCCAGATGTTCCTTCTCACGCAAATGCGTCAAGATTGCACGCTGCCAGTTGCGATCAAGGTCGTCCAGACTGCAACGCGACTCGAAATGTAGGCCACTCCCCGGCTCACCGGGTTCAAGCAGCAGATGGACTTCGGCATAGTGGCGCAACGGCTCGAAATGGCCAATGCCCTCGACGGGCGCGGTGATGGTCTCGCGGTAGAGGATGCCGCCGGGGCCGAAATGCACGTCGATGCCGAAACGGTCGCGCATCATCTGGGTGATGATCTCGACCTGCACCACGCCCATGAGCTGCACATGAATCTCGCCGAGCCGGGCCACCCAACGCACGTGCAACGCCGGGTCCTCGTCCTCGAGCGTTCGCAGCGCCACGAGAATCTTGTGCAACTCCGGCGTGACCTCGGCGGGTTTGGTGGGCGTTTGGTTTGGAGCAGAATCGTCGGTCTGGTCCTTGTCAGGGCCATTTTTCGTTTCGGTATCCACGGGCGCGACCTCTTCATCGGCCGCCTTGCCCGGCAGCACGGTATAGGTGAGCACAGGTTGAAGCACGGCATCGCCCGCATCGGCTTCATAACCCAAACCTTCACCCGGGAATGTTTTCGTCAACCCGGTCACCGCGCAAACCTCACCAGCCGC
This sequence comes from Bifidobacterium sp. ESL0790, assembly GCF_029395435.1. Lineage (NCBI taxonomy): Bacteria > Bacillati > Actinomycetota > Actinomycetes > Bifidobacteriales > Bifidobacteriaceae > Bifidobacterium > Bifidobacterium sp. ESL0790. The sequence goes on along the minus strand of NZ_CP113915.1, from coordinate 601,421 downwards.
GACCTCGTCGGCCAACTCGAATTTCGCGCCTGAATACCGACGGATCTGGTCGACCTTCTCCTGCCAGATCTCGGTGCCAGCATCGGCGGAATTAGCAGTATCAGCAGTCCCGGCGGAAGCATTGTCGCCATCATCGTGCGCGTTCGTCAACGTCGCCTTGACCTTGAGCGAGCCACCAGTAACCTTGAGCCAAGTAAGCCGGTTGCCCTGCGCGTCGTGCGAGACCTTATAGACGCGAGCGCCGAACGCATCCAGGTAATCCCGCTTCTTCGTAAACCGTTCAAGCCCCGCCAAAAACTCATCGACACCCTCGAGCTTCAGCGCCGACCCGGAATAGCAAGGAAACAGCTGACGCGAGGCAATCATCGAACGCAAGGTGTCGTCCGAGATACCGCCGCCGTCCAGCAGCTCGTCCATCGCGGTGCCGCTATCGTCTAGCAGCGCGACCTCCTCCTGCTCGCCAGGCTCGGTGTCACCGCCGAAGTCGATGCAGCCTTCCGAGAACCTCTGCCGCATTTGCCCGAGCAGAGCGGCTTTATCGGCCCCGGCGGAGTCCATTTTGTTGATAAAGATAAAGGTCGGCACGTGGTAGCGCGCCAGCAGCCGCCACAACGTCTCGGTATAGCCCTGCAGCCCATCGTTGGCACCGACGACGAGAATCGCGTAATCCAGCACCGTGAGCGTCCGCTCCATCTCGGCGGAGAAGTCGACGTGCCCAGGCGTATCAAGCAGCGTGAACTCAAGCTCGCCCTGCCGCAATATAGCCTGTTTCGAAAAGATGGTGATGCCGCGCCGCTTCTCCATGGCATCGGTGTCGAGAAACGCGTCGCCGTGGTCCACGCGTCCGAGCTTGCGAATCTCGCCGGAGCGATACAACAACGCCTCGCACAACGTGGTCTTCCCCGCGTCCACATGCGCCGCGATCCCCACCACCGCTCGTCTCATCCGCCACGCTCCCCTGAAATCGCAATAACCAACATTCATTGAACAATCATAGGGTAAACCGCCATCCGCCATCCGCCATCCGCGACAGCAAAACACCAAAGGCACCGCCGTTGGATGAAAGCGAACACTGATACCCAGCGGAACCCGAGGATGACAAGAACAATAAGGACAGAGTCGCTTCTGCAGCATCGTAAAGAATATGGCACGCTGCCATCGATAATCCGTTGACGGCAACACATCACAGGACATAGCACCGCAGGCAGCAAAAGAGAGGCGGCGCGTGAACACCAGTCCACGCGCCGCCTCCCGGAATTTTCAGGTGATGCGTTTCGGTTATACGAAATCACGCAATACTTGCGCGACCCTCACGTAGCGACCACGCAACCCTCACGCGACGCAACACCTACGCGACCGCCGTCATTCGGCCTCGACCACCTTGTCCTCGAGCGCGGCGATGAGCAGCGGATCGGCGTTGGGCATGCGCAGGCGGTGCAGCGTGCCGCCCAGCGCCTCGATCTCGCCCTTCAGCTCGATGTCCACGTCGTCCAGGATCTCGAGGTTGTCGACGATGAAGCCGAGCGAGCCCGAGATGATGGTCTTGATGCCCTGGTTTTGGATGAGGTCCTTGGCGGTCTCCTTGAAATCGGGGCCGATCCACTCCTCGCCCGTGCGCCCGGCGCTCTGCCAGGCGATGACGAACTGGTCGTCACGCAGCCCTGCCAGCTTGGCCACGGCCTTCGAGTTGCCCACGACCTCGTCGTAATAGGGGTCGCCGGCCTTGATGGCGCGCATCGGCAGGCTGTGGGCGCTCAGGATGACCTTCGTGTCGTCGCGGTCGGTCAGGTCCTTCATCGCCACGATCTGGTCGGCCCAGAACTTCATGAGGTTCTTGTCGGCCCACCAGCTGCGGATGGGATGGTAGGTGACGCCGGGGTGCTTCTCCAGCGCCTTGAGGGCCTGCTCGTGGTCCTTCTCGGCGGTGTAGACCGAGTATTGCGGAGCCATCGGGATGCCGTAGATCTCGTTGACTCCGGCGTCCACCAGCTCGTCGACGGCCTCGCCGATAAACGGGGCGATGTATTTGAAGCCCGTGCGCACCACGTATTCGCCGGAGTAGTCGCGGTCGAGCGCGGCCTGCAGGCCCGAGACCTGGTCGGCGGTGAGCTTGGCGAGCGGCGAGGTGCCGCCGATCTCCTTGTAGCGCCTGGCGAGGTCGTTGTAGAGCGCCTCGGAGGGCTTGTGGCCGTGGCGGATGTTGGTGTAGTACTCCATGATGTCCTCGGTCTTGTACGGGGTGCCGTAGGCCATGAGGAGCACCGCCTTCTTGGGGGCGTTCGCGGAGCTTGCGCTGGTTGCGCTGGTTGCGTTGTCGGTATTGGTTTCACTGGTCATGATCAAAGTTTCCTTTGTTGAAGGGGATGAATAGGGTCAGCACGATGCACACCACCGCGACGATGAGCGCGACGAGGAACATGGCGCGGAAGGAGGTCAGCGTCGGATTGCCGTTGACGCTGCCGACGAGCATCGCCGAGGCGAAGACGAGCGGGGCGATGGTCATGCCGATCTTCTTGCACGCCGAGACGCCACCGATGGCCTGCATGCGCTGGTCGGGAGCCGCCAAGCGACCCGCGATGACCTGCAATGGAGAGGACATGAACGCGCCCAGGCCCAGGCCGAAAAGCGTCGAGAAGACGAAGAACGCCGGCAGGCTGTGGGAGGTCAGGAGAATGGCTATCATCGAGACCGCGTTGATGCAGCTCGAGACGATCAGGGCCTTCTTGTTGCCCAGCTTGTCGACGAAGATGCCGCCGACGTATGAGCCGACCATGCTGCCCAGGCCGGTGCCCATCATCGTCATGCCCGCCATCGCCTTGGGCAGGTGGAAGATGACATGGACGTAGGTGGGGATGTAGACGAACAGCGAGAAGAGGCTGCCGCCGACCATCGCGAGCAAAAGCACCAGCACGTAGGAGCGGTTGCGGAAGAGGCTGATCGGCAGGAACGGCATGGTGCCTTTGCCGATCTTCCGCTCGCCATAGAGGAAGATCAGGAAGGCGATGACTGCCACGACCAGCAGCGCCACAACGACGACCCAGTATTGCTTGAAGTGCTGGCTTAAGGTGATGGCGAGCATCAGCGTCATCAGCGCCACGGAGAAGGAGCACAGGCCGGCGTAATCCGTCTTGGAGGCGCCGCCCGCCAGCTGGTTGTCGAGCACGAACCAGGCGATGATGAAGAGGATGACCAGCACCGGCAGCATGCCGTAATAGAAGACGTGCCAGTTCTTGGCCATGCCGATGGCCATGCCCGCCAGCACCGGGCCGGCCATGGCGGAAAGCCCAGCGACCACGCCGACGAAGGAGACCCTGCGGCCCTGGTGGTTCTTGCGGGCGACCATCATCAGCTCGCTCATCGCCAGCACCATGATGCCGCTGTCGCCGATGGCCTGGATGAACCGGCCGACCAGCGCGAGCGGGTAGAGCGGCGCGACCGCGGTGATCAGGCAGCCGACGAACCAGAAGCCGAGCTCCCAGAGGAAGACCTTTTTGGTGCCGTGGGTGTCGGAGAGGTTGGCCATGATCGGCGTGCCGACCACCAGGCCCAGCGTGTAGATGCCGGCGAACCACGAGGAGCCCATGGTCGTCAGGTTGAAGCTCTTGGTGACCGAGGAGAGCAGGGTGCCCGCCGAGCCGCTGTCGAGCTGGGTGATGAAGACGACCAGCGCATAGAACCAGATCGGGGGCTTGCGCGCCGCGCGGCCGATGGTTTTCGCGGCGTTGGCGGCGGCTGCGGTTGCTTGGGAAGCGGCCTTGGAGGCGGCGTCACTCATGATGGCTCGCCTCGGCGGAGTGAGACGGCTCTGAGGCCACAGGCTCGTCGTGGCCGGCGGGGATGATCTCGCCTTCCAGCGTGTGGCGAGCGCCGGGCTTGGACTTGCTCACCTCCCAGCCGTCGAGGAAGAAGTGATCGACGTCTTCCGGGGCGAGGTAGGTGCCCGTGATGAAGTAGGGGAAGTCGCCGTAGATCGAGCTGGCCTCGGCGTAGCGCATGGCCTCGATGATCTTCTTGAAGACCAGCGGGTCGTCGGCCAGCAGCAGGACGCCCCACTCGTGGTCGTCAAGCCCCATCGCGCCGGTGATGAACGGCAGCACGCGGCCGCCGAACGACCGGCCGATCTTGCCGTGGTCCTTCATATAGGCCTGGCGCTGCTCGAAGGGCAGCGTGTACCAGTTGGCGCCCGGGTTGCGGGTCTTCGACATCGGGTAGAAGCAGACGTAGGGTTTCTTCGGCAGCTTTGGCTTGACCGCGCGCTCCACATAGCTCCAGCCGCGGTCGCTCTTGGGCTTGCCGGAATATGTGCCCGCCTCGCCGATCGAGACGAACGAGCCGGCCTTGGTCATGTAGGCCGCCAGGGGCAGCTTCGCCAGGCGGTTCTCGATCTCGTTGAGCTCGTCCAGGGTCTCGCGGTAAAGAATCAGGCCGAGGTCGCCTTTGTGCCCGCTGACGTCGAAGAGGTACCAGCTGCCTTTGCCGGCCTCCTCGTTGGCCACGAACTCGTCAAGCATCCGTTTGAACTGCGCCACCTCGCTGCGTTGCGCCTCAGGGCTCTGCTTCTGGAACGACGGCCAGTCCACCTTCCACCACAGCTCCAGGCAATACCAACCATCCAACGTCCCCACTGGTTCCTGCATGACTTCGTCTCTCCTTGCGTTTTCACCGCCCGCGACGATGCCCGACCATGCTGCCGGCGGCGCCATCGAACGGCATCTTCTACTCAACTCGGCACAGCCGTTGGAACAACCTGGCATTCACACTTCTTCGTCGGTCAGCCAGCCACCATGCTTTTAACCGTCTTCGTTAAACCTTCTATGTGTAACGTGTTGTTTGGCCGAAGCCAGGGGAGCCCGGCCAAACAACAGCAATACATATCAATACCAATAAGGCAAAAACCGCTGAGAAGAAAGGAAAAGTGACGGTTCTTACTACTCATTGCGCAGCGATGGCCCATTAACGCATGATTTATTGAACCACTGCTACCATGACTATTAGAAGGTTTTAACTTCATCGGCCACAAGGCCATATATTACTCGTTTGCAAAGAGTTTTGAGACAAGTTTTCTGTTTTTAGTCTCAAAACTTGCGATTCCGCCGTTCTTTCGGCGTGTCGCCCCTCTGGTCACGGCGTGACCGCCACACATATCCCCACATTCTGGCCCACAAACCCGCACTCGGTCACGACCCCATCGTCGCGGCGCGCTCATATCTTAGGCGACTCCCATTTCGGGCAATAGCCGTCTCGGGCAATGTCGAATTCGAACGACGCAGCACCTCAGCTCAGTCGTAGCGATTTGATTTCTCGATCTTCCTCAGAAACCGATCCACATCCTCCACGGTGCGCAACACGTGCCCCTGGCTGGCGGGATCCGCCGCGAGGCGCTCGAGATAATCCCCCAGATACCGCTCAAGTCGCGCGTTGAGCTCACCGCTCGCCAGGCTCGCCCGCCTGCTCGCCCTCGCGTAAGCATCGGCGTCCACGCGAAGATTCAGGACGATCGTGTTGTCATCCATGTCTCGCTCCTTTGCCATCCATGGTCGACGATTAGTCGTTATTCCCATTATTCCACAGGCCTTCGCCGAATACCTGTTTCCAACAGCACAATCGTCTTTGCACATCATCGTTGAATCAACCGCATTGTTCTTATCCCTCATCCATAGTTAATGAACGGGCTCATATCGAAGCCATTCGCCGACGAATACCAAGAATGGTTTTGATGAGCTGCTTAGATGCCGCCGATGTCGAGCTTGTTAGAGTCTGTTGGAACGACATTTCGCAGCTGAGATTTACGGTTGGCCGTTGTGGCGAAATGCTATGGAGACTGCCGACATCGTATAGCCCCAGCCCTCGGTCCAATCCTGCAAGAAAGAGACGGGGGCAGGCAGCAAATCTTTAAAAATCAGCCAATGCCACAAGCACCAGTAACAGGATCGCACCCATTACCCAAAGGCTTTTGGTTCTCGAGCATTGATTGCCACGCTGATCCACCACTTGATGGTGCCGAGGGCGCGGGCACGTACCAGTTGTGGCCGCCACCCGTGTAACCACCACCGGAATAGCCACTAGACTGCGACGGAGCCTGCGCCTGCTGCTGGGCCTGGCTGTCAGTCGACTGCTTCGCCTGCACACTCGCGTTCACCCCATTGATCGCGTCATCCAACGCCTTCGAGGCGTTCTGGAGATCCGCGAGCTTGGGGTTCTTGCTGGACAAGAGCTCGTTAGCGTTGTCGATCGCCTGCGACAGCGCGCTGCGAGTAGCGTCATCAGCGACATTCCCCGCGGACGACTCCAGCAGCTGCTTGGCCTGGTCAATCTTCGCCTTCAACGCCGCCTCGGCGTCCTTGGCGGCCTTCGCGTCACGCGATTTGAGCACGGCACGAGCGTCCGACTCGACACTCCCCCGCGCCTTATCCAACGCGCGCCACTGGGACTCGGCCGTGCGCTCCTGGTCCTTCGCCCCCGACAGCGACGACGCCTCGCAGCCCGGCAACGGGCCACGCTCCAAACGCAGCAAAGTCTTCTCGTCACGCTGCAACACGTTCCAAGTCTTCACATCGGCGACATCCGACTTCTGCACTTTCAACGCGTCGGTGACCTTCGCGCTCGTGGGCTTGCCGGAAAGCGTCTTAATCTGACGCGAATACGACACGCAACCCGCCTGCGCGCTGTTACGTGCGTGCGCGGACCAAGCCACGCCACCACCAACGCAAACGCACACTGCTACTCCAGCCGCAACCCACGGCCACACGCGATGCCACCACGGTTTGTTCTCCCCACCGGCCTCGCTGCCGGCAGGCTCCACGTCACTCACGCTCTCCAGACCAGTGGCTTCAAGTTCCGTTAAGTCAGTCTTCTCATCTTTCATATCCATATTCCCTCATTTTACGGAAACATGTCCATAACACTACATGCCTATACGTTTACAGCCCTGTGGTTCCTCGTCCTATAAGCCTTAAGCCACGGCCTTGCGAGGTGTGATCTGCAGCTCCCATCCGAGCTCGCGAATGGCACTGAGGATGGTGCGGAACGAGGGGTTGGCGTCCTTGCTGAGCGAATGGTAGAGGCTGGAGCGCCCCACGTCGGCCCGGCGGGCGATGTCGCTCATCTTGCGCTCGGCGGTGGCGGCGTCCCGAAGCACCGCGAGCATGGTGCTGGCGGCCTCCTGGTCGTCGTCGATGGCGCTGGCCTCGGCGAAGCTGTCGTTGATATAGTCCGCTATCTCCTGCTTGCTCCGGAGATGGTCGGAGATGTCGTATTCCTTGAATTCAGTCATGGTGTGTGGGTCCTTTTCAACCGTATCTTTTTGCCATATGGACTTTCCGTCGATTCGCGTAGACGTGGCCCGATCATTTTTTCGGAGCCGCCCGCGCCTTCCATTCCCGGCACATCTTTTTGGCGCGGGCGATGTCACGGCGCTGGGACCCCTTGTCGCCGCCGGCGAGCAAAAGGATTAGCTCCCGGCCTGAGAACATATAGTAGACCCGGTAGCCAGGACCCTTGTGAAAACGGCGCTCATGCACCCCGTCCTTGAGGTCCTTGCAATCCCCGGTCACTTTCCCTGTGGCCTTTATCCGCTCGATCCAGAAGTTGACGCTATTCCTGGCATGGGCGTCGGGCAGGGTGTCAATCCACCCCTCGAACTCGTCGGATGCCAAAACTCTCATATAAAAAGTGTATCATATATAAGACATTCTGCCCATCGGTCAGTACCGTAGGGGACCGATTCAGAAGGCGGCCTCCTAGATGCTGTAGATATGCAGACGTCCACAACCCCACATATCTACAGGAATCATCCCGTGCTGGCGGGAAGCTCAGTTGTATGCTTGAACTTAATAGGACGGTCTTCGGCTCTGAATAGGGACATGGATCGTCCTATCTGATCCTCATGACGAGAATCATCCCCTCGCCGGTGGGGAGCACAGTTGCAAAAGTCAACAATAACGACGAAACAAAAAGACCAGAAACTTGGTTTCATTCAGTTTGGCTCAAAAAATTGGAGTTTTCGCCCAATAATCAAGCCAAGAGAACTACAACAAATCTCCGGTCTTCAAAATCTCAACTAGACTGATTCGCAGCCTCAGGCGACGTACTTGGCGGGGTCGGCGGCGAAGGACTTGGCGCAGTTGTCGCTGCAGAAGTAGTAGGTCTTGCCGTTGTAGTCCTGGCTGCCGGCGGCGGTCTTCGGGTCGATCATCATGCCGCAGACCGGGTCCTTGACGGTGCTGGCGTCGCCGTTCATGTTCATATCCATAGTGGTTCCTTCTTTCGCTTTTGCGGATTGGCTGTTCATTTGCGGCGCATCCGAAGACGCGTCAACAGATTTCTGTCCAGATTTCTTTTCCGGGACTTCGACATCTTTCGTAGCACCTTTGAGTTCGACGTGACGTTCACGCAACTTGAAGGTGAAATGGCGCGGCTTGACCGTAGCCGGGTTGAACGAACGCAGGCGATTAGCGTTCAACACCACAGAGAGCGACGAGAACGCCATCGCGGCACCGGCGATCATTGGGTTCAGCATGATATGCCAGAGCGGGTAGAGGATGCCGGCGGCGATGGGGATGCCGATGCCGTTGTAGCCGAAGGCGAAACCGAGGTTCTGCTTGATGTTGCGCATGGCCGCGCGCGACAGGTCGATGGCGGTCACCAAACCGGTGAGGCTTCCTGAGACCAGCGTGATGTCCGAGGACTCGATGGCCACGTCGGTGCCGGTGCCGATGGCGAAGCCGACATCGGCGGCCGCGAGCGCCGGGGCGTCATTAATGCCATCGCCGACCATGCCAACCATGTGGCCCTCGTTCTGCAAGCGTACGATCTCCTCGGCTTTGCGTTCGGGGCGTACGCCTGCGATGATGCGATCAACACCGACTTCATTAGCCATGGCGGTCGCGGTCGTCTTGTTGTCGCCAGTGAGCATGACCACTTGCAGGCCACGCTCACGAAGGGCTGCGATAGCCTTCGCCGAATCCGGTTTGACGGTATCCGCTACAGCCAGCACGGCGACCAACTTGCCATCGACGGCTGCCAGAATCGGGGTCTTGCCTTTCTGCGCATACTCAGCAAACAGCTTTTCGACATGGCTGGATTGTGAATGACCAGTATGCCCGGAGTCGGTTTTGCTGTGATCTGATACCTTCGTCTTTTTACCGTTTTCGGCAGTAGCAAGACTTTCGTTGTCACCATTTGCAGATGATGAAGCGGGAATACTGATGCCGCGGCCTTTCATCAGTCCGACATTGCCGACGATGACATCGTGGCCAGAGACTTTGGCCACCACCCCGCTGCCCGGCACGGCTTCGAAAGAATCAGCCTCGGGTACGCTCAATTTGCGCTGTTCAGCACCTTTGACGATAGCCTGCGCCAGCGGATGCTCGGAAACCTGCTCGGCCCCGGCAATCAGGGAGAGCAGATTGTCCCGCTGCTTTTGCGTATTGGATTTGTCATTATCATCTTTAGCCGCAGTGTCACCAACCCAACCGATGTCGGTCAGCTCCGGCTTGCCACGAGTGATGGTGCCGGTTTTGTCGAGCACGACGGTATCGACGTCACGCGCGGTCTGCAGCGCTTCGGCGGAACGGATAAGCACGCCATAACGCGCTGCCTTGCCAGTGGAAATCGTCACGGAAAGCGGGGTGGCAATACCTAATGCGCACGGGCAAGCGATGACCAAGACGGCCACGGCTGAGACCAGTCCGTAAAGCCCCTGCGGCGCTGGGCCGAAAACCCACCAAATGACGAACGTCCAGATGGCGATAAGAATGACGCCCGGCACGAAGTAACCGGAGATCTTATCGGCAAGCTTTTGAATCGGAGCCTTCGAGGTCTGGGCCGTGCGTACCAGCTTGATGATCTGCGCAAGTACCGTGTCCCGCCCAACTTTGGTGGCTCGATATCGCAGCGTGCCGTTGCAGTTGATGGTCGCGCCGGTTACGTTGTCGCCCTCGCCCTTGGCGACCGGGATGGACTCGCCCGTAATCATGGACTCATCGATGGAGGTCTGGCCGGAAATCACCTTGCCGTCGACCGGCAGCTGCTCCCCCGGCTTGATGACGACGATATCGCCCACCTCGACCTGGTCGGCATTGATGTCGAGCTCCTTGCCGTCACGCACGACATGGGCGGTTTTCGGCGTCAAATTAATCAGCGCACGAATCGATTCGCCAGTGCCAAGACGAGCGTGGGCTTCGAGCAGCTGTCCCAGTAACATCAGCGTGATAATCGTGCCGACAGATTCGTAATACGGTTCGCGAGCGCTCGGCGGCAGAATGCCCGGCACGACAGTGACCACAACACTATACGTATAGGACGCGGCGGTTCCCAGCGCCACCAGCGAGTTCATTTCGGGGGCACGATGCGCGAGCGCCAGCCAGCCGGTGCGGTGAATCGGCCAGCCGGAATAGAACATGACCGGCGTGATGAACACGAACTCCACCCACGGATTAGTGAAGAAATCGATGACTCCCATCGGCACGAACGCCTGCAACCACATGTGGAACATGGCGAAGACGAACACCGGAATCGTCAGCACGGCGGCGACGATAAGCCTGCGATCGAGCGCCTTGATCTCGCTTTTGCGCACGGCGTCCGGGTCGTCGTCCTGGGCTCCCCCAGTGGTTGCGACGGGTTGTGCGGCCACTTGCTTGCTGACTTGACTCATCACTTGCTCCGTTTCTTTTCTCGCGCTGCTCGTCATTTCCGATTTGCCTATTTCAGGCTTGGTGCGTGCCGATTTCGTTTAGCACGCCTTCATTGCTATATATCCGCAGAATCTGAACTCAGCCCTTGTCTTTCGAACCTTTCGGCAGCACATGCACCACGCCGTGCAGCATGTTCATACCGCAGGCATACGGCAGGTCGCCGGGCTTGGTCGGGGTGAACTCGACATCGGTGGTCTTGAACGGCGGCAGCGTCTGGTCGATGCCGAGGTCGCTGAAGACGACATGCGACGAGCATTCGCCATCCTCCTGCCGGTCGAATTGCAGACGGACCGGCGAACCGGCCTCCACGTCGATTTCGGCGGGTGTATACCCACCTTTGACCACGATATGGGCGGTCTGCAACGCGCCTTCACGGCTCGCCTGGGCCGCCTTGCGGGGCGCGAAGAAGTACCAGATGATGGCCGCGCTCACTATCAGCGCGACCAGAACCACCGCGATGTTGCCAACCATGTTCCCCCCACATTCCGCCACCAAGACCGCTCCCGGCAGCTTCGATGTTCGTATTCGCCGTAACTGAAACTCACCATACCCCCCTAGGGTATATAATGTCAATAATTCAGCTCACATCGCAATAAACACGACAAGACGGCGACACTTGCCCGGCGGGAAGGAAATGACAATGGCAGCACACACGCCAAACAGCAGCGAAAATGCCTCCAAACCGGAAGGCGACGGCGCGACCTGCGAGAACTGCGCCCACGTCGGCTACGTGCACGACAAGAAGAAGCTGGTCACCCGCCTGCGTCGCATCGAAGGCCAGGTGCGGGCCATCACCTCGATGGTGGAGAACGACACCTATTGCATCGACATCCTCACCCAGATCGCCGCGTCGAACAGCGCCCTGAAATCCGTCGCTCTTTTGCTCTTGAGCGACCACCTCAACAGTTGCGTTGCCACGGCCGCGGCCAAGGGCGGCCCGGTGGCCGACGAGAAGATGGACGAGGCCATCGCCGCCATCACCCGTCTGGTGAAATCCTGATCCACGAAAGCCGACAACATCGATAGCCGGCCTCCATATTGAGACCGAATATATAAAGCCACCGTTCATACAAAGTCTTTATACATAAAGCCTTCGCATATACAAACGTGTCCCGATTCCCCAACAACAAACAGGGAATCGGGACACATTTTTGATGATATCAAACCGGCGCTTACCGGCTTATGTCAACGCTCCAGGAGAACGCGCAGCTCACTTCTCGCTGTCGGCGCGGGAGTGGCTGTAGATCATCTTCATGGAGCAGATGAAGAGCACCAGCGCGGCGAGGATGATCACGCCGCCGATGATGAACACGTTGGCGTACGAGGACGCCGCGCCCGCCGCGGTGCCGGCGATGCTGCCGCCACCCATGGAGGTCTGCGCCATCATCTGGCCGAAGAGCGCCACACCGATGGAGCCGGTGATGGCCTGGATCAGGTCGTTGAAGCCGAGCGCACGTCCGGACTCCTCGGGCTTCACGGTCAGCGTCGCCGTGTCGACGATCGGCTGGTAGAAGAACGAGGTGCCGAAGTAGTAGAGGCACGGCGCCACGGCGAGGGCCCAGACCGGGCCGGCGGGGATCAGGAACGCGATGGCGATCAGGCCGCCGCCCATGCAGGCGAGGGCGAGGATGACCGAGGCCTTGCGGCCGATGCGCTGGATGATCGGGCCCGCGGCGAAGCCCATGATGGCGGCGAGGATAATCGACCACACCAGCAGGTTGGAGACCTTGGAGGAGTCGATGCCGTAGACGTTCAGGCCGATGTTGTTGACGCCGGCATTGAGCGTGTAGCTGAAGAAGTAGCCGATGAAGATGATCGTCATGGTCACGGCGAAGGCCGGGTTGGTGAGCATCTTCGGGGTGATGAAGGGGTTCTTGGCCTTGTTGATGTAGACCACGAAGGCCACGAGCGTGACGATGCAGGCGATGCCCCAGCCCCAGTTCATATCGGTGAAGAACATGGTGACCGCACCGGCGAACAGGCCGATGAGCGTGAAGCCGACGCCGTCGATATGGGCGCCCTTGGCGTGCTGGTCAGGAAGGTTCTTGGCCAGGGCGGGCAGGAAGAAGATCGCGAGCACGCCGATGCCGAAGAGCCAGCGCCAATCGATCAGGGTCATGTAGCCGGCCAGGAAAACACCCAGCGCGGCGGCGACGCGGAAGACCGCGACGAAGACGCCGTACCACAGCACGCGCTTGCGCTTCTCGACGTACTTGGAGACCAGCACCAGGAAGATGGAGCCGGTGACCTGCCAGCCGATCGACTGCAGCACGCGGGCCGCCACGACGATCCAGATGCCGAAGGTGCCGAAGCAGCCCAGCACGGAGCCGACGACGAAGACGATGGTGCCGTAGATGACCATCTTCTTGAGCGACACGAAGTCACCCAGCGAGCCGTAGATGACGCACACGATGCCCAGCACGATGCCCGGGATCGAGGTGATCAGCGGCGCGAGGCCGGTCTGGCCCAGCTGCTTGCCGATGTTCACGTAGATCATGCCGAACGCCTGCTGCTGCAGCACGCCCAGGGTGTAGATGGCGAGGATGATCGGGATGGCGACCTTGGCCATCTTGTTCATCTTCTCGAACTCCGGGGTCCCCTCCTCAGGAACGGGCGTCCCGTTGCTCTGGTCCTTGACTGCTGTTTCAGTCATTCACTTTCCTTTCCCTAGAAAAGTATGTTGTTATTTCTGTTCACGCTCAACGGATGCGATCCGCTCAACGAAACGCTTACGGAACCGATCGACGTCGACGTCCACGCAGACGGTGACGTTGTGGTCGTCGCTGATGATGCCGTCGTAGTCGACCACGGTGGCGCCAAGGGTCAGGGGGCTGGAGATCTCCACGTCCACGAACGCCTCGCGCATGGTGAACATATCGGGCTCGACCATCGCCAGCGCGGCGGACGGATCGTACATCTTGATGCCGTTCTCGATGTGGCCGCCGTCGTAGGAGCGGAAGAGCGCGCCGATCATGACGCCCACCTCGCCGGTCTCCTCCATGCGCTCGAGGTCGTCGACGACCAGGTGCGCCTTGCGGCCGATGTCGAGGCCGACCATGGTGATGGGCAGGCCGGAGCGGAAGACCATCTTGGCGGCCTCGGGGTCGACGGAGATGTTGAACTCGCCGTAGACGCCGATGTTGCCGCGGGCGGTGGAGCCGCCCATCATCACGATGCGCTCGACATGCTCCTTGACCTCGGGGAACGTGGCGAAGAGCAGCGCGATGTTGGTCAGCGGGCCCAAGGTAAGCAGGGTGACCGGCTCCTCGCTCTCCATGAGCACACGGCGCTCCTCCAGGACCGCGTTGTTGACGGTCAGCAGGGAGGTGTCAGGCTCCGGGAAGTCGAACATGCCCATGCCGCCCTTGCCGTGGGCCTCGGTGGCGAAGCGGTTCTCGCGCATCAGGGGTGCCGCGGCGCCTTTGGCGACGGGAATCCTGCGCCCGAGGAAGGTCAGGAGCTTCAGGGCGTTGTTGGTCGTATGGCCAACGCCGACGTTGCCCGAGACCGAGGCGATGAGCTTGATATCGACGCTGGGTTCATCAACCAAAAGGGTGATGGCGGCGGCGTCGTCGATGCCGGGATCGGTGTCGATGATCAATGGTTTTCTGGTGTTCATTTGTTATTCCTCCATATCGACAATTAGTGATAATTGAGAATATTTGCCTTTCCGGAGCATGGATTTCCCACCATGTGCCTGGATTCGGTTTTTGGGTTGTGGTTTGTGGTTTGAGTTGTAGTTTTCGGTGTGATTTACGGTTTATCTTTGTGACGGTTGTTTGGCGCCACTCTCACAGGCGTTCTCGAGCGCGTCGACGAAGCGCGGAACGGTGAAGATGGTCTCCTTGAGCCCCGCGCCTTGGGCCACCCTGGTGATCGGCGGCGGCGTGACGTAGGACCTGCGCAACACGTCGGCATGTGAGAAGACCTCTTCAGGAGTGCCGTCGATGAGCACCTCGCCTTGGCACATCACGATGACACGGTCGAAGTTGGCGACCACGAATTTCATATCGTGGCTGATGGCGATGCACATCTTGCCTTGACGCTTCAGCTCGCCGATCAGATCGTGCAGCCGCGCGTCCCCCGCGTAATCCTGCCCGCAGGTCGGCTCGTCGAAGACCACCGCATCGGGGTCCATCATCACCACCGCCCCGATGCCGCAGAACTTCTTCTCCGTGGGGCTCAGATCGGCGGGATGGACGTCCAGCTTGTCTTGCAAACCGGTCAATGCCGCGACTTCGGCGATACGACGCTCGATGGTGGCCTCGTCCATGCCGATGTTCCTCGGGCCGAACGCGAACTCCTCACGCACGGTCTCCAGGAAAAGCTGGTCGTCGGGATTCTGGAAGACGTAGCCCACCCGCTTGGACCACTCCGCGGTCGTGCGCTCGGAGATCTCGATCCCGTCAATCTGTAACGAACCCTGCGTCGGTCGCAGTATCCCGTTGAGCTGCTTGGCGAGCGTCGTCTTGCCCGCGCCGTTCTGCCCGATGATGGCCACGGATTGGTCGCCTTCGAAGCGGAGGTTGACGTCGTGGAGGGCCTGACGGCCGGCCTGGTAGCTGTAGCCCACATCGTTCAATTCGATCTTCATCGCCCAAGCACCTCCTTGGCCATCGCCACACTCTCGTCGTAGGTGATCGCGAGTTTCCCGTCGCCGAGACCGCGCTGGTTGAGACCTTGCGAAAGCCTGACGTAATCGGGAGCGTCGATGCCGTAACGGTTGAGATCAGGGGTGGAGAATACTTCCTGCGGGCTTCCGGAGAGCCTGACCCGGCCGTGGTCCATCACCACGACGGTATCGGCGTACTGCGCCACCCGTTCCATGTCGTGATCGACCATGATGACGGTGACCCCGGAGGCGTTGAGCTGCTTGACGATGTCGAAGATCTCGGAGGCGCCGAGCGGGTCGAGCTGTGTGGTGCACTCGTCGAGCACGAGGATGTTGGGCTCCAGAATGAACGTGGAACCGAACGCGACGCGCTGCACCTGCCCACCTGAAAGCTCCAGCGGGTCGCGGTCGAGCAGGTCCTCGATGTGCATGAGCTGCGCGACTAGCTTCACCCGGCGGCGCATCTCCTCGCGCGAGACGCCCCGATTGCCCAAACCGTAGGCGAGTTCCTCGGCGACGGTTCCCGAAGCGTAGGTGAGCTGGTTGAACGGATTCTGGAACACCAAGCCGATATAGTTCGACAGATCGGCCACGCTGGCCTCGGCCGTATTCGCGCCGTTGACGCGAACGCCGCCCTCGCTGTTGCCGTTGAAATAATGCGGGATAAGCCCGACCAACGCATTGCACAGCGTGGTCTTGCCCGCGCCGTTGGCACCGACGACGCACAGGAACTCCCCCTCACGCACGGTGAGGCTCACATCCTCGATCGCCGGGGCCTCGGCATCCTGATAGGTGAACGAATACCGTTCGACCTCAACGACTGGATTCATCGCGCACCTCCCCACGGATAGGTCACCAGAAGCGTTCCGGTGCGGTCGAGGACCGAAAGGACGAGGACCACGGCGAAGGCCGCGACCAGCGACCACAGCGCCACGGCGTCCTTGGACGACCAGGGAACCTCGACATAGTTGGTGCGGCGCACGCCCTTGACCCCGAAACCGCGGGTCTCCAGCGTCATGCCACGCTCTTGGGCGTCGGTCAGCGATGACATGACCACCGGGCCCATCAGCGGCAGGAACGCCTTGAAACGTGAAACCAGGCCACCGCCTGTGGCGAGTCCGCGCGCGCTTTGCGCCTGGCGGATCACAGTGGTCTTGCGCTGCATCTGCGGCACCACATTCAGCGAGGCGAAAATCAGATAACCGACCTTGCTCGGGCAGCCGATCCGGTTCAATGCGGCCACCAGCGAGCCGATATAGGTCGTCTTGTTGGCGATATAGAAACTGCCAAGGAAAACCAGCACCGTGACCACGATCTTCGCGGCGTAGAGCACGCCCTGCAGCCCGAGCTGGGCGAAACCGAAATCGGCGATGACGGTGGTGTTCTTGGGGCTATACAGGCCTTGGATGAACACCAGCATGACGGCCATCGGAATACCAAACCCGAACATCATCTTGGAGAACGGCTTCAGGCAGCCAATCCGCCATGCCAGGACGAACAGCAGGACCACGAGGACAAGCCCCAGCGAGAAATCAGGCCAGACCAGCGCGACGAGGCCCAGCACGAAGACGCCAAGGAACTTGACCAGCGGATTGGCCTTGCCCATCGCCCCCGGCGCATCGTGCACCGCGTCGGCCTTGCGCAGGCGCTCGTCCATCTGCGCATCGCTCGGCAGAGCGTTGAGATTAGTGTTGCCGTCCCTGCCCTTCCGCACATCGGCGAGGAGGGATTCGAGGTCATAGCCGTGGGCCGCCACGTCGGCTTTGATCGGTTTGAAATCGGTGGTCTTGATATTGCCCGAGGCATACTGGCTCATGAAGCGGCGCGGAATCTTGCGCACCACCATGGTGACGATGACCAGCGTGATGCCCTTGTCGACCAGGTTCTCCAGCATCGAGGAGGAGAAGACCGAGACGAGGATGTCCTTCCATGCCACGGTGAGCGCCGCGGTGAGCACGGAGGTGCCGTTGACGCCCGTGGCGCCGCCGTAGACGAACACGGTGATCGTGGAGGCGGTGACGGTGTTGACCGCGGAGCAGGCCAGCCAGATCAGGACGGCGCCCCAGAACTTCCTGAGCAGCCCGGCCTTGACCATGTAGCCGATCACGAGGCCGCACAGCACGCTCGAGAGCGCGTAGGGAAGGTAGACGGGGTTGGCCACGATGGCCAGGAAGACGTTGGTCAGCAGGCCGCAGAGCGCGGCGACCCAAGGCCCGCTCAGGCAGGCGATCACCATGGTGCCGATCATGTCCATGAACAACGGCAGCTTCAGCGTCGAGCACAAGGTTCCGCCGATGAGGTTGATGCCGACGGCGATAGGAATCAACACAAGGGATTTCGTTGAGAATTGCGAGGCCATGCTATGAAGCGCTTTATCCCACAACGTTGCTTTCATACCACCTTTACCAATCTTTCATGACCGGCACAGCATCATTGCCCGCAGCTATACCTGTTGAGAGACGATTTTCCTGAAAAATTCCTTCTTGATTAAAACCGATAAACCCCAAATGTCGCGATAATTAGTCAACCGTTTTCCAACTGACCGAAACACGACAAGAGGTTGATAGTAAACTACCGGCTACAGGAACGCAACCTGTCTAGTTTTTCTCACCGATAGCTGATTGCCTTCCATTGATCCGGCTTTTCTGATAGCCGCCGGCAAACGAGGTTCGAAACGCCGCGAAACCTGGGATTCCCGCCACAACGCACGATGCCCGCCACGGCCTTTCGACCATGACGGGCATCGCGAATCCTGTGAGAAATCTCTCGGTGTGTCCGGCTATTTCACGCTATTTCAACCTATTCCAAGCTACTCCAACTCGAGCTTGCCGGTGTAGAGCTGGTAGTACTCACCGTGCTGGGCGATGAGCTCGTCGTGGGTGCCGCGCTCGATGATGTTGCCATGGTCGAGCACCATGATGACGTCGGAGTTGCGCACGGTGGAGAGGCGGTGGGCGATGACGAAGACGGTGCGGCCGTTCATCAGCGCGTCCATGCCCTGCTCCACGACCTCCTCGGTGCGGGTGTCGATGGAGCTGGTGGCCTCGTCGAGGATCATGGCGGGCGGGTCGGCCACGGCGGCGCGCGCGATGGAGATCAGCTGGCGCTGGCCTTGCGAGAGGCCGGAGCCGTCGCCCTGCAGCACGGTGTCGTAACCCTGCGGCAGCATGCGGATGAATCCGTCGGCGTTGGTGCGTTTGGCGGCGGCGACGCACTCCTCGTCGGTGGCGTCGAGCTTGCCGTAGCGGATGTTGTCGAGCACGGAGCCGGTGAAGAGGTTGACGTCCTGCAAGACGATGCCCAGCGAGCGGCGCAGGTCGGCCTTCTTGATGTTCTTCACATCGATGCCGTCGTAGAGGATCTGGCCGTGCTGGATGTCGTAGAAGCGGTTGATGAGGTTGGTGATGGTGGTCTTGCCCGCGCCGGTGGCGCCGACGAGCGCGACCTTCTGGCCCGGCTTGGCGAACCAGGTGATGTCGTGCAGCACGGTCTTGTCGGGGTTGTAACCGAAGGAGACGTTGGTGAAGCGCACGTCGCCGCGCAGCAGCGTCAGCCGTCCGTCGGGCGAGGTGATGGCCTTCTCGTGGGCCTTCATCGCCACCTCGCGGGCCGAGCCCTTGAGCTTCTTGGCGGCCTCGAGCGAGCGGGTGCCGTCGTCGTCCGCGGCGCGCTTCCATGCCCAGTGGCCGGTCTCGTGGTCCACTTCCGCCATGGTGCGACCGTCCTCGCCGAGCTCCACGCTCACCAGGCGCACGGTGCCGTTGTCGGATTCGGCGGGCTCGTCGATGAGGTTGAAGATTCGGGCGGCGCCGGCGAGCGCCATCATGATCATGTTGATCTGCGAGGAGATCTGGCTGACCGGGTTGATCAGCGCCTTGGAGAGCGTGAGGAACGAGACGATCATGCCCAGCGTCAGCGGCCCCCTGTTGCCGATGCCGAAGTTGAACCAGCCGTTGATGCCGGCGACGCCGCCGACGATGGCGAGCAGCACGTAGAGCACGTTGCCCATGTTGCCGATCACCGGCATGGTGATGTTGGCGTAGAAGTTGGCCTGCGAGGAGGCGTGGAAGAGCTCCTCGTTCTTCTTGTCGAAGCGGGCCTGGGTGGCGTTCTCGTGGTTGAAGACCTTGATGACCTTCTGGCCGTTGACGGATTCCTCCACGAAGGCGTTGACGTCGCCGATGGTCTCCTGCTGACGCACGAAGTAGCGTCCGGAACGGCTGACGATCACACGGACCACCAGGAGCATCAGGATCACGAAGACGATGGTGAAGACGGTGAACGGCACGGAGAGCCACAGCATCGCGCAGAGGGCGGCGACCACGGAGGCCCCGGAGATCAGCAGCTGCGGCAACGACTGCGAGACCATCTGGCGCAGGGTGTCGGTGTCGTTGGTGTAGCGGCTCATCATGTCGCCGTGCTCGTGGGTGTCGAAGTAGCGGATCGGCAGCTTCTGCTGGTGCTCGAACATCTCGTCGCGCACCGTCTTCAAGACGCCTTGCTCGATGCCGACGACGGTGTAGTTCCAGATGAGCGAGCAGACCATGCCGAGCGCGTAGATGGAGCCGACGATGATGGTCATGTGGATGAGCGGGCCCCAGTCGGGGGTCTGCGCGTGGATGAAGGGCATGATGCAGTTGTCAATCAGCGGCTGCAGCACGAAGGAGGGCAGTGACTGGGTGCAGGCGCACACCAGGATGCCGATGATCACCACGGTGCACTGCCAGCGGTAGTGGAAGATGTATTTGAGCAACCGCTTGATGGTGCCCTTCGGGGCCTTGCGTGAAGGCGGCATGCCCTGCTTGCCCTGCACGGCCTGCTTGTTCCGCTGGTTCTGCTGGTTCTGCGCGACCTGCTTCGCCTGCGCAGCCTGGGTAGTCTGAGCAATCTGCGTGTCTTGTGTCGTCTGCGTCGCCTCTGTCGTGTTCACGGTTTCCGTATTCTCACTCATCGTCGTCATCCCCCTTGCCCTGGTTCTTGGTCTGGGATTCGTAAATCGAACGGTATTCCTCGCACGTCTCCAACAGCTCGTCGTGGGTGCCGTGGTCGAGGATATGGCCCTCGTCCATGACGATGATCTCGTCGGACTCCTCGACGGAGGCCACACGCTGGGCGATGATGATCTTCGTGGTGTCGGGGATCTCGGTGGCGAAGGCGTGGCGGATGAGCTGGTCGGTCTTGGTGTCCACCGCGCTGGTGGAGTCGTCGAGGATGAGGATCTTCGGCTTCTTGAGCAGGGCGCGCGCGATGCACAGGCGCTGGCGCTGGCCGCCGGAGACGTTGGAGCCGCCCTCCTCGATATAGGTGTCGTAGCCCTTGGGGAACTCGTTGATGAACCCGTCGGCCTGGGCGAGCTTGCAGACGCGCCGCACATCCTCGTCGGTGGCGTCGGGATTGCCCCAGCGGATGTTCTCGGCGATGGTGCCGGTGAAGAGCACGTTCTTCTGCAGCACCATGGCCACCGCGTCGCGCAGAGCGACCAGGTCGTAGTCGCGCACGTCGTGGCCGCCGACCTTCAGCGAGCCGGAGCTGACGTCGTAAAGCCGCGGGATGAGCTGCACCAGGCTGGATTTCGAGGAGCCGGTGCCGCCGACGATGCCGATGGTCTTGCCGCTGGCGATGTCGAGGTTGATGTCGTCCAAGACGGGTTTCTCGGAACCTTCGGAATAACGGAAGGTGACGTGGTCGAAGTCGATGGACCCGTCGGGCACCACGTCGATCGGATGGCTGTTGTCGCGCACGGTGCTCACTTCGTTGAGCACCTGGCAGATACGCTCGGCGTCGGCGCGCGAGATGACGACCATGACCACGATCATCGAGACCATGTTCAACGACATCAGGATCTGCATGGCGTAGGTGACCAGCGCAGTCAGATCGCCGGTCGTCAGGCCCAGCGCCGGATTGTTGTGCGAGGCGACGATCTGCTTGGTGCCCATCCACGAGATGATGAGCATCGCGCCGTAGATGCAGGTGTTGAGGATCGGCCAGTTGAAGGCCATCACGTGCTCGGCCTTGCAGTAGAGCGTGAAGATGCGCTGCGAGACGCGGCCGAACTTATGGTCCTCGTGCTCCTCGCGGTCGTAGGACTTGACCACGCGGATACCCTGCAGGTTCTCGTCGACGATGTTGTTGAGGTGGTCGTAGGTATGGAAGACCTTCTCGAAGATCGGGTGCACCGAAAGCGCCAGGGCCGTGAGCCCCACACCCAGAATCGGGATGATGATCAAAAAGACCATCGAGATCGAGTGGCTGATGCGGAAGGAGAAGAACCATGCGACGACCACCATGATCGGGGCTCGCACCGCCACGCGGATGATCAGCTGGAAGGCGAACTGGATGTTGGTCACATCGGTGGTGAGCCTGGTGATGATGGAGCCGGTGGAGAACCGGTCGATGTTGGTGAAGCTGAAGGACTGCACCTTCTCGAAGAGGTCGTGGCGCAGGTTCTTGGCGAAACCGGACGAGGCGATGGCGGCATAACGGCCCGACATGAACCCGGCGAAGAGCGAGAGCACCGCGCAGCCCAGCAGGATCATGCCGAACTTCCAGATCGCGGGCATCGAACCGCCGGCCACGCCCTGGTCGATCATCTGGGCCATGATGGTGGGAATCAGAATCTCCAAGATGCTTTCGATGGCCACGAAACCGGGCGCCAGCCAGCTCTCGCGCTTGTATTCGCGCAGGCTGTGCATCAGGGTCCGTATCAGGTGCTTCGGGCGCTCCGGCGCCTGCGTGGCCAATTCCTTACCTTGGGGAGCATCAAGTGTCTTGCTCATCCATCCCTCTTTCATCTTTCGCTCTCAAAACCGCTGGCTCTCCCCTTGACTTGCGTCCCGCTCCGGAGGTGGAAAAACACCGCTCACGATGCCGCCAAAACACCCGAAACGAGGGACGATAGAACCCGGCTGACTATCGACTAGGCTATTACATCCCGGCTACAACAACGTGGTCGAAATCACTTGCGCCACGCCGATATTCGACACCCCCGCCCCTGTCACTTAAACGATGATTTTCCGCTCTGAGCGAATAATCAAAAAACCGCGAAATCCCGTTTTCGTTGTTCCGCAAGGTAAAAATCCACGCGAATCCCCGGCAATGATTTGCATCACACCGGATTTACGTCATCGCATTCAACAAAAATTGGTAAAATACCTACCAGCCGGACGGTAACCATGACGTTACCGATGAATCCAAGGAGGACTGCATGGCTGCAGAAATATATGTGACACCAGCAAACCTGGCGCCCGACACCCAAAAACCGCTTGAGCACAAGATCCGCTTCGCCACCGGTTTCGCGCTGGTCTCCATCCTGTGGGCCATCCCCTTCTCCATGGGCTCGGGCGTGCTGCTGCCGCAGGTCTTCTCCGGCATCAAGGGCATCAGGCCCGAGGACGCGCTGGGCACCATGAACGCGGTGAGCTCGATCTTCGCCCTGGTCTCCAACATCGTCTTCGGCACCTTCTCCGACATCTCGAAGTTCAAAATCGGCAAGCGCACCCCCTGGATCGTCGCGGGCGGCGTCATCGGCGCGGCCGGCTACTTCCTCACCGCCCACTCCACCTCGCTGGTCTGGATGGTCATCGGCTGGTGCATCGTCCAGGTCGGCATCAACTGCCTGATCGCCCCCGCCGTCGCGGTGCTCTCCGACCGCATCCCCGAGGACGTGCGCGGCACCTTCTCCGCCCTCTACGGCGCCGGCCAGATCGTCGGCATGCAGGTCGGCAACTTCGTCGGCAGCTTCTTCCTCACCAAGCTCAACACCGGCCTGACCATCGGCACCTGCATCTTCCTGTTCTCCGGCCTCATCACCGTGCTCATCTGGCCGCGCGAGAAGTCCGCCGAGAACAACACCAAGGCCACCTCGGTCTCCGAGATCCTCAAGTCCTTCATTCCCCCGACCAGCAACTGCCGCGACTTCTATCTCGCCCTGTTCGGCCGTCTCGCCTTCGTCATCGGCACGTTCATGATCTCCGGCTACCTGCTGCTAATCCTCGAGCGCTACGTCAACCTGTCCGTCAATGACGCCGGCAAGGCCATGCAGATCATGTCGATCATCACGCTGGTCACCACCATCCTCGCCTCGATGGTCTCCGGCCCGCTCTCCGACTTCCTGCACCGCCGCAAGTTCATCGTCGCCCTCGCCTGCGTCATCATCGCGCTCGGCATGCTCGTGGCCTGGCTCGTCCCGACGACCACCGGCATCTATGTCTACGCCGCCCTCGCCGGTCTCGGCAACGGCTGCTACATGTCCGTCGACCAGGCGCTGAACGTCGACGTCCTGCCCAACCCGCAGGAGGCCGGCAAGGACCTCGGCATCCTGAACCTCGCCAACACCATCGGCCAGGCCCTCGCCCCGGCGTTCACCTCGCTGTTCATCCGCATCTGCGGTGGCTACAAGGGCGTCTTCCCCGTCGCCGTCGCCTTCCTGCTGGTGGGCACCATCTTCATCATGATGATCCGCAAGGTGAAGTAAGCGGAGATGGCATAACGCCTCTCCAAACCCCACGAATCCATGACAGGGCCCCGCAAGTCAGCACGACCGAAGCGGGGCCTTTCCATACCGCCACGAACCCGTCAGCCAAGCCGATTCCGTCTACCTTGCGGGGCACAATCAGAGTTGGATACCGGCGGAACCATCGTTATATAAAGGAAGAACCAGAAGAGATGCTGCACCTTCATCGTCGCACGTCAACGCCAACCGGCACGGGCAAAGGGGCCGACAGTCGCGCCGCGATCCTCGAGGCCGCCGTGATCTCCTTCGGCCAGCGCGGCTATTACGGCACCTCGCTGCAGAAGATCGCGAACACGGTGGGCATGACCAAAGCCGGGGTGCTCCACCACGTCGGCAACAAGGAGGGCCTGCTCAACATCGTGCTCGACGAGGTCTACGACCCGGGCACCGAGAAGATCATGGAGCATTTCAGGATGACCGACCGGCCTAATGTGGCGCGCATGTGGCGCGAGGTGGTGGCGATCAACGCCGAGCGGCCCGAGCAGGTGCACATGTTCTCCACCCTCGACGCGGAGGCCATCGACCCCAGGCACCCGGCGCACGAGTACTTCACCAACCGCGACAAGAACCTGCTCGAGGAGATGATGGAGATTCCGTGGGTTGTGCCGGAGGGCACCAACATCGAGCACCTGCTGCAAGCGGGCTTCAGCATGATGGACGGCATCCAGCTGCGGTGGCTGCGCGCCCCGCAACGCGACCTCAACGAGATGTGGGCCGAATGCGAGGGCGAATTGATGCCCATGCCGATGTGGAAAGGATATCGGTAGGCCGACCCCGGCTCACATTTTTTAGGACGCTTGGAAAAATGAGAGCCGAAACCGAACATTCGCTGCCGGCATAATCGTTGAAACCCTTACGCGCCAAGGGTTTTCAGCAATCGCCCGATTTCCCCAATGTTCATTTGGCTCCCATTTTTTCTTGGGCGTTAAAAAATGTGAGTCACTGTTGAAAGACCTCGGGATGCGCGGGGTCCCCGGGCACGTTCTCGAGGGCGTCGCCCACACCGAGCGCCTCGCGCCACTCGTCCATCGATTTGCCGTATGGCTTCGCGGCCATGCCGAGCGCCTGCAGCTCGTTCTTGGCCACCGTCACATCGATCTCGCGGATGCCGTCGAAGAAGTCCTTCCAATGGTCGAAGCGCGCGTCATCGTAGAAGATGCCGCCAACGGTGGCGGTCAGCAGTTCCGCGCGCTCGATCGGCAGCGAATCCCAATGACGAATCTCGACGAAGTTCTTGAGCCTCACGTCGTTGAAATGCGTGGAGAGCAGGTGGCCGACCTCGTGGGCGTTGAGCTCGCGGTCGGGGTAGACGTCGGCCGCGTTGTCGTGAAAGGCGGCGCGCTGCCGCTGTGATTCGGGCAGATCGGCGGCCTCCGGGGTGCCGGTGAGGTCGACGAACATCATCGGCGTGGCCAGCACGTCGACGGCGTAGTCCTCCCAGCCGAACCTCGGGTCGAAAAGACCTAGGGTGATGCCGGCGCGCTGGGTGTCGAGCCTGTCCCAGATGTGCTGGCGCAGCAGCGGGAAGGGATTGGGCCGACCCTCGAAATACGGGGTGTTGCGGAAGAGCAGTGAAAGCACCGGGCCCAAGGCGGTGCCCACGCGCATCTTGGCGATGGCGTCGGCCTCGTCGCTGTAGTCGATGCTCACCTGGGTGGAGGCCGAGGCGCGCATCATGCAAGGGCCGAACTGCCCCACACGGCCGAGGTAGTCGTTCATCGCCGCGTAACGCAGCTTGGGGTTGAGCGAGATGTCGGCGTAGCTGGAGACCGGCTGGTAGCCGTAGTTGATAAGCCTGAAGCCCAGGTCCTCGGCGATCGGATCCGTCTCGGCGCGGAAGCGCGCGTAAAGTTTCGTGAGTTCCTCGGGGCTGTGGAGCACGCCAATCGAGGTCTCCACCTGGCCGCCCGGCTCGAGCGAGATGGCGATGCCGTCGCGCGCCAGGCCGAGCAGATGGCCGTTCTCGCTGAACTCGCGGTCGGCGTCGTAATAGCGGCGCATGCGTTGCAGCAGCTGCTCGATGCCGTTGTGGTCGGCGTAGCACACGGCGGTGTCGTCGCCGTTGCGCACCGGCAGATGCTCGATCTCGACGCCATAGCCGTCGTCGCGCTCCGGTTTCGCGCCGGACTCGAAGAAGCGCACCAGACTCGCCACATGCTTGCTGTTGACTTTGGCGTTGAGGTGCGCGTAGCTCACCCGTGGAGTAATGTTCATGATTCCATGATATGCCCAGCCCGAGGCCTCCGCCGGGGATTACGCGGGCTGCACATCCGAGCCATGAAACCCTATTCTGTTGCGAGACATCGCGCCCTCCCCATGGCTCCCGCTGTCGTCAAAGCGAGACGCGCGGCGCGCCATATACTTGAGGCAACGCAGGATTTGACCAACTGTTTTTAAGGAGCACCAGATGACCACGGATAATCACAGCACCTTGTTCTCGCCACTCACCATTGCCGCGCCGGATGGCCCGGGGCTGACGCTGCGCAACCGGACCATCCTCTCGCCGATGTGCCAATACGCGGTCACCAAGCACGATGGCGTCGCCACCGACTGGCACCTGCAACACTACGGGGCGATGGCCGCGGGCGGCTTTGGCATGCTGACCATCGAGTCGACCGGTGTCAACCCGGTTGGACGCATCTCGCCGAACGACCTCGGAATGTATAGCGACGAACAGGTGGATGCGCACCGCCGTCTGGTCTCGTTCGCGCACGCGCAGGGCGCCGCGGTCGCCGTGCAGCTCAACCACGCGGGCGGCCGCGCCTCGGGCAACCCCTGGCTGGCTGATTCGCATGGCGGCTCGGCACCAATCGAGGACGGCGGCTGGCAGACGGTCGGCATGACCGACCAGTCCATCGCCAAGGGCTATCGCCCGACCACAAAACTGGACAAAGCCGGTCTGGCCGAGATTGTGCAAGACTTCGCCGACGCCGCGCGACAGGCTGATGAGGCGGGCTACGACGCCATCCAGATCCACGCCGCCCACGGCTATCTGCTGCACCAATCGCTCTCGCCCCTGACCAACACGCGTACCGACGAGTATGGCGGCAGCGAGGAGAACCGGTTCCGCCTGACGCGCGAGGTTGTCGACGCGGTGCGTGCCGCCTGGCCCGCCACGAAGCCGCTCGGCATCCGCATCTCCGCCACCGATTGGGTCGAAGGCGGACTCGACATCGACGTGACCGCACGCCTGATGCGCGACCTGGTCAGGCACCATGGCATCAACTGGGTCGACGTGTCCTCCGGCGGCCTAGTCAACACGCCGCTGCAGCCTTCCGGTCCCGGTTTCCATGCGATTCTGGGTGCTCAGATGAAACGGGCGCTGGCTGATACCGACGCGACCGTCAGCGTGGTGGGCGGCATATCCAGCCCCGAGCAGGCCGAGACGATGCTGCGCACCAAGCAGGTGGATGCGGTGTCGATCGGACGCGCCGCGATGCGCAACCCGCACTGGCCCGCGATAGCCGCCGCCCGCCTGGGTGTGCCGCGCGAGAATATCCCCGCCGCCCCGCAATATTGGCGCGCCGAGTGGTGAGACGATGATCCACCCAACCAAATAAAAACGCATAAACCAAAGGTCGGGCGGTACCTGTTCGTAGGTATCGCCCGACCTTGGTATTCACACCGTTAATCGGCCAATCACGGCCTGTCGAATCAGGCGGCCTTGGTCAGCTTTTGGTCGTTCAGCTTCTGGTCGGCCTTCTTGGCGGCCGCGATCATCAGCTTGATGCGGTTGAGCTGATTGGCGGCGGAAGCACCGGGATCATAATCGATCGAGACGATGTTGGCCTCGGGGTGCAAACGACGAATCTTACCGAACATACCGCGCCCAGTGACGTGGTTGGGCAGGCAGGCGAACGGCTGGGCGCACACGACGTTCGGGCAGCCGGACTTGATGAGCTCCAAAATCTCGCCGGTCAAGAGCCATCCTTCACCAGCCTGCACACCGATCGAGGTGACTGTCGAAGCGAGCTTGACGAGTTCGGGCATCGGAGTGTCCTGGCTGAACTTGCCATGCGACAGATCGATGGCGCGGCGCACCGGGTTCAGAATCCGGTCGAGGCCCCAACGCATCACAGCGTAAGCCTTCTTGTTACCGCCCATGCCGGTATTGTGCTCGTTCCAGTCGGTGATATAGGGACGCGTGGTCATGAATTCCATAATGCCGGGCACCACGGCCTCGCAACCCTGTTTCTCAATCTGGTCGACCAGATGGTTGTTGGCGTCCGGGTGGTACTTCACCAGAATCTCGCCGACCACGCCGACGCGCGGCTTGCGCGGAATGTTGCGCAGCGGCAGGGCGTCGAAGCTCTTGACGATCTCCTTGAGCAACGTCTGATACGGCAGATACCCCTTGCCGATCTTGGCTTTGGCGGTCGCGGAATGGCCGTGGTGCTCAATGGTCTCGCGGACGATCTTATCCCACATCTCGTAAAGCTGGTTGGCGCTGCCCTTCACCTTTTCGTACGGACGAACACGATAATGGCATTTCATCAGCAGATCGCCGATAACCAGTGCCTTGACCGCGCGCCACAGCAGCGTCGGGGTCGCGGTGAAGCCGGGGTTGTCTTCGATGCCTTGGGTGGAAAGGGCGATGACCGGCACCTGCGGATAGCCGGCGTCGACCAAAGCCTTGCGAATCAGGCCGTAATAGTTGGTCGCGCGGCACATGCCGCCGGTCTGGGTGATGGCGAGGCAGACCTTGTCGGGGTCGTATTTGCCTTTGATGATCGAATCGACCAGCTGGCCGACGACCATGATGGCCGGGTAGCAGGCGTCGTTGTTGACGTACTTGAGGCCGGTCTCCACGTCCTGCTGGTCGGCCATCTTGAGCACGTCGAACTTGTAGCCACCGGAACGGATGACGGACTCGACCAGACTCATATGCACCGGGCTCATCTGCGGGGCGACGATAGTGTAGTCCTTGCGCATGTCCTTCTGGAAGCGCATCTTGTGGGCGTAGGCGGAAAGCGTGCCCTTGCTACGCTTCTTGGCCTTGCCGTCGGTGGACTTGGCGGTGCTTGCGATGACGTTGGCCTTGTCGGTCTTCGCGCTATCCGCGGCGACGGGTTCGCCGTTGGCGCGGCGCGAGACATCCTTCATCGCCTCGGTGAGCTTTGGGTTCGCCTTCATCACGCTGTCGAGCAACACCTGGCGGCCCGGAGTGGGCGCCTTGGAACCGGTTTTGCGGAAGTCGCCCCGCTTGTCGGCGGGGACTTCCTCGGCGTCAGAGCTATCAACAGTATCCTCGGCGACTGCGGCGTCGGCGTCGGCATTCTGTTTGGCGTCTTGCGCCTTGTTCTGCGCGGCGTCGACAGCGGCCTGCGCGGCGGCCAATTGCGCCTTGGCCTCCTCCAACTTGCTCTCGGCGTCCTTGAGCTCGGCTGCGCGCTTGGCGGCGGCCTCCTGACGGACCTTCGCCTCTGCGGCCTTCTTGGCCTCGTCCTGCGCGGAAACCTTGGTGGATCCCATGGCGTCTCCCTCGCCCGCGGCGCTGACCGCGGCCTTCGCCTCAAGCTCCGCCTTCTCGGCGGATTTCTTGAGCTTCGCCTTGTTGTTCTCGCGCTCCTCGATAGCCGCCTTGAGCGAGCGCAGACGAATCTTCGCCGCGCCGAGGTTGCTGACCTCGTCGATCTTCAGGAGCGTGTAGACATCGGCCTTGTCGGCGAGGATCTCGCTGACCTGGTCGGTGGTGATGGCGTCGATGCCGCAGCCGAAAGAGTTGAGCTGCACCAGCTCGAGCCCCGGGTAGGACGCGACGAAATTCGCCGCCGAATACAGCCTAGAATGGTAGGCCCACTGGTTGGCCACACGCAACGGCATGTTGATGACCTTGCGGTCGCCGACCTCGCGGAACCCGCCTTCGTCTTTGGCGCGCGGGTCCTTCTCCCCCTTGCTCAGGTATTCGCTCAGATGCAGCTTCTCGCCGGGCTGCAGCTCGCAGATGGAGTCCTCGGACAGCACCGCCATGCCCAGCGAGCAGATGGTCTCAGGGATGCCGTGGTTGATTTCCGGGTCGATATGGTAGGGACGGCCGGCGAGCACGATGCCGCGGCAATTGTGTTCCTTTATATAGGCGAGCGCGCGCAGGCCTTCCTGCTGCACGTCGTGCTTGAAGATCTTGTCCTCGGCGTACGCGGCCTTGACGGCTTTCTCGGCCTCTTCGCGCGTCACGTTGGTCCACGCGAATTCCTCGACGATGCGGTCGACCATCAGCTCGTGGTCGGCAAGGTTGAAGTAGGGGCGCATGTAACGGATGCCCGGCTCGCGCAGCTCGGCCATGTTCGCCTCGATGACCACCGGGTAGTTGGCGACAATCGGGCAGTTGTAGTGGTTGTCGGTGTCGCCTTCGACCAAATTCTCCTCGTACGAAACGCAGGGGTAGAAAATGGTCTTGACGCCGCGGTCGAGCAGCCACTTGATGTGCCCGTGCACCATCTTCGCCGGGTAGCAGATGTTCTCGGAGGCGATGGATTCGATGCCGGACTGGAAGAGCTCATGGCTGCTTCGACCCGAAAGCCGCACTTTGAAGCCCAGGTTGGTCAGCAGTGTGAACCAGAACGGATAGTTCTCGTACATGTTGAGCGCGCGCGGAATGCCGATTTCGCCACGGTAGGCCTTCTTATCGGTCAGGCGACGGTAGGCGAAGACACGCTTGTACTTGTAGTCGTAGAGGTTCGGACGGTCGCTGCGTTCAGCCTTCGCGTCGGCACCACGTTCGCAGCGGTTGCCGGTGACATAACGCGAACCATCCTGGAAGGTCGTGATGGTGAGTTTGCAGCGGTTCTGGCACCGCTTACAGACGTCACGCTCGGAGGTCATCGACAGATGGTCGAGCTCCTCCCCCTGCACGATGGACGAGGTGGTGTGCTCCGCCGTTTCATCGGTATCGTGCGCGTCCTCATAGTGCATACGGGCGGTCAGGGCCGCGCCGAATGCGCCCATAAGGCCGGCGATATTCGGCCTGGTGACCTCTTTACCGGTCAACAGCTCGAAGGCGCGCAGCACGGCGTCGTTGAGGAATGTGCCGCCCTGCACCTCGATGGTGTCGCCGAGCTGGCCGGCGTCGCGCAGCTTGATGACCTTGTAGAGCGCGTTACGCACCACGGAATAGCATAGACCCGCCGCGATGTTCTCGACGGTGGCGCCTTCCTTCTGCGCCTGCTTGACCGACGAGTTCATGAACACGGTGCAACGCGAGCCCAGGTCGACCGGGTGGTCGGACCTCAACGCGGCCTGCGTGAACTCCTCGATGGTCAGGCCCATGGAATACGCGAAGGTCTGCAGGAACGAGCCGCAGCCCGACGAGCATGCCTCGTTGACGGAAATCGAATCGATGACGCCGTCAGCGATGGCGAGGTACTTCATGTCCTGCCCGCCGATGTCGATGACGGCCGTGACGCCCGGGCTCACCATTTCGGCGCCGCGATAATGCGCCATGGTCTCCACCACGCCTTCGTCCAAGTGCAGGCCGGTGGTGATCAGGCCTTCGCCGTAACCGGTGGAGCAGCTGCGGGCAATCCAAGCCTCGGCCGGAAGCTCGTTCTCGATCTTGCGCACGATTTCAACGGCCGCGTCGAGCGGACTACCGTCGTTGGTGCCGTAGGACGACCACACGATCTCGCGGTCGTCGTTGATGAGCGTCGCCTTGATTGTCGTCGAACCTGCATCGATACCAAGGAAATGCGGGCCTTTCGCGCCTTCGAGCGTACCGACCTTGACCTGCTCCTTGCCGTGACGCTCGTTGAACTTGCGGCGGTCCTCCTCGGTCGGGAAAAGCGGAGGCATCGTAGCGGTGTCAACCGGCTTGTTCTTGAGGGCTTCGAGGTCGTCGATGATCTCCTGGCAGCTGTGGGGCTCGAAATGCTGGCCGGCGTCGAGCTCGTTGTCGTCGCCGCACATCAGCGCGGCGCCGTAGGCGACGTACAGGTGGGCGTTCTCGGGGACGATGAACTTGTCGACCTTGCCCTCGAGCGCGCGGGCGAAGGCCTCACGCAGCTCGGAAAGGAAGAAGAGCGGTCCACCCAGGAAAATCACATTGCCGTGGATTGGGCGGCCGGAAGCGAGGCCAGCGATGGTCTGCGTGGCGACCGCCGAGAAGATGGAAGCGGCCAGGTCGGGCTTGTCCGCGCCGTCGTTGATGAGCGGCTGCAAATCGGATTTGGCGAACACGCCGCAGCGCGAGGCGATGGGATACAGCAGCTTGTAATCCTTGGCCATATCGTTGAGGCCGCTGGCATCGGTGTCCAGCAACGTCGCCATCTGGTCGATGAACGCGCCGGTGCCGCCCGCGCACGAGCCGTTCATACGCTGCTCGGGAGTCGGCTTCAAATACGTGATCTTCGCGTCCTCGCCGCCGAGCTCGATGATGACGTCGGCTTCGGGGTAGACCTCGTCGATGGCCTTGGTCTCGGCGATGACCTCCTGGACGAACGGGACGTTCATGTCGTCGGCCAGGCCCAGGCCGCCGGAACCGGTGATGGCGAGGTTGATCGGCTGGGAGCCGCGTCCCTCCTCCTCGAGCTGCTTCTTGATGTCACGCAGCAGCCCGGCCACCGTGGCGCGCACGTTGGCGTTGTGCCTGCGATAGTCGGAGAACAGCACGTCCTTCAGGTCGTTGCTTGTGTCGAGCACCACGGCTTTGACCGTCGTCGATCCGATGTCAAGACCGACCCTCAATGACCCGGTGGCGTCCGTGGCTTTCACTGTGTCAACCATGCATCAACCTCTTCATCATCCTTGTCAAGACCCCCCGGCGTCATAACGCTGTGAGTTTGCACACATATAACTTACAAGGTTAGTCGATATACCCACCAGAACACCATAGCCCGGGAGTGATTAAGCTTACAGTTACAAGCAATGTGAAGTACATCTCTTGACAAAACTTTCAGATTTGTTTAGTTATCCGACCGTTTCCCAAGCGACCACCATCGTCAGACAATTCGAGACCAAGTCAATGAAGCCAACGAGACCAACAAGACCATCGCGGCCAACGACAGAGACAATCAGCTGGCGGCGCCCTCGCCTGCGGAGCGGTCCTTGCCGTAGACCTCGGGGATGAAGCGGACCTGGTCGTGCAGCTTCGACCAGATCACCGGCGTGGTCGCACCGGCTTCGTCATGCGCGCGCAGCGAGGCGGGCACGTCGATGATGCGCTGGTTTCTGGAGCCGCGGAACTGCAGGAGCGCGTCGTGCTGGTCCTTCATGTAGCGACCGTCCACGAGCACGTCGACGTAGCTCAAAAGCTCGAGCTTGTCGTCGCTTTCGCCGGCGCGCATGAGTTCCTCCCACGTGTAGCCCGTCCAGCACCAGATGTCTTTGCCATGGCCGAATTCCTTGCGGATTCGCTTGGCGAGTTTCAGCAACACGCCCGTGTTGAGCAGCGGCTCGCCGCCGAGGAAGGTGATGCCCTGCACCACGCCTTGCGAAAGGTCACGGATGACCTTGTCCTCGAAACCTTGCGTGTAGGGGTGGCCGGCCTGGAAGTCCCAGATGGATTCGTTGAAGCATTCGACGCAGTGGAAGGGGCAGCCGGAAACGTAGACGGAGCAGCGGATGCCCTCGCCGTCGGTCATCACCAAGGGCTTGTAGTCGGCGATCATGTCGTGGCTCAGCCTCTCGCTGGTCCACTGCCCCGCCTTCGGATTGTTGGCGTAGGCCGTGGGAATCCAAGGCCCGCGGTTCGCCTCGTCCGCCGCGAAATCATGCAGCTTGCCGCCTGCCAGCTTTCCCATTCTTCTCTCTTTTCCTTACTCAATTCACGAATCTATGTCACGGCCACAGCCGCACCTATCAGTACTTTCGGGCAAAGCAAAGGCGGCCACCGAACGATGAACCGCCTTCACTTTTACGCAGCGTTACGCAACGCTACAAAGTCGCCAAATCACTTGGCCTCTTCGTACCATTCGCGCTCCGTGCCGTCCTTCAACACCACATGTCCGGTCTCGCCGCTCATGTGCTTGGCGCGATGCGTGATCTCCTCGTGGCGGCCGTGCACCATCGGGCGCTGCACCGGGTTGCCGAGGTAGCCGCAGGTGCGCTTGGTGACGTTGCACTTGTCGGGGTCGGAGTTGCCGCACTCGGGGCACTTGAAGCCCTCTTCGGTCGGCGCGAAGTCGCCCTCGAAGCCGCAGACGTAGCAGTGGTCGATCGGGGTGTTGGTGCCGAGGTAGCCGATGCCGATGTTGTGGGCGTAATCCCACACGGCCTCGAGCGCCTTCGGGTTGGTCTGCAGGGTCGGGAACTCGCAGTAGTTGATGAACCCGCCGGAAGCGTAGTACGGGAAGTCCTTCTCGTAGTCGAGCTTCTCCATCGGGGTCGGCGAGAGCCAGACCGGATAGTGGAAGGAGTTGGTGTAGAAGTCGTGGTCCGTGACGCCCGGCACACGGCCGAACTTCTCGCGGTCCATGCGGTTGAAGCGGTCGGTGAGCGACTCGGCGGGCGTGGAGTAGAGGGAATAGTGATAGCCCTCCTCCTTGGCCCACTGAGCGCACAGCGCGTTCATCTTCTTGACAATCGAAAGCGCGAACTCCTTGCCTTCCGGGTCCCAGCTGTGGTCCTTCATCCAGTCCTTGCCGTAGAAGACGCTAGTCGCCTCATAGAGGCCGATATAGCCCAGCGAGACGGTGGCGCGGTCGCGGTTGAAGAGCTGGTCGACGTTGTCGTTGGGGTCGAGGCGGCCGAAGGCGCCGTAGCGATAGAGTGTCGGGGCGTTGATCGGCTTGGCCTGCTTGCAGCGCATGATGCGGAACTGCAGGGCCTCGTGGGCGACCTGCATACGCTCGTCGAAGATCTTCCAGAACCGGTCCTTGTCGCCGCGCGATTCCAGCGCGATGCGCGGGATGTTGACGGTGACGACGCCCAAGTTGAGGCGACCCTCCTCCTCGTCCTTGCCAGTGTCGGGGTTGGTCCAGGCGGGCAGGAAGGAACGGCAGCCCATCGGCGCCTTGAAGGAGCCGGTGATCTTGACGAGGTTCTCATAGAAAAGGATGTCGGGGTACATACGCTTGGTGGAGCACTCGAGCGCGAGCTGCTTCAGGTCGTAGTTCGGGTCGCCGGGCTCGGAGTTGATGCCGTGCTTGATGGCGTAGGTGAGCTTCGGGAAGATCGCGGTGTGATGGTCGCGACCGAGGCCGAGGATGCGCACCAGGAAGATGCAGCGGGTGATCTCGCGGGAGAACCACGAGGTGCCGAGGCCGAAGCCAACGGTGACGAACGGAGTCTGGCCGTTGGAGACACGGTTGGAGTTGATCTGGTATTCCATGGTCTGCATGGCGTCGTAGATGGCCTTGCGGGTCATGATCTTGGCGTAGATCTCGCGAATCTGCTCAAGACGCAGCGCGTCGGCATGGAACGGCGTGTCCTGCGGAATCGGCTTGCGGCTGGCATCGAAATGCAGCGTGTTGGGCTCGTTGGCCTTCAGGCCGTCGATGATCTCCTGGGCCACGTCCTCCGGCATGGAGTCGGGAATCATGGTGTGGGCCTGCTCGAGGAACTTGGCGTAGTCCTTGCGGGCGTACTCGTCGAGCATCTCGTCGGCGCGGTTGACGGTCTGGCCGCCGTACTGGTCGCCCGCGATGTCCTTGATGATCTGCGTGATCTGCGTGGCGGCGGTGCCGATGGACTTCGG
Organism: Bifidobacterium sp. ESL0790; assembly: GCF_029395435.1. Taxonomy (NCBI): domain Bacteria; kingdom Bacillati; phylum Actinomycetota; class Actinomycetes; order Bifidobacteriales; family Bifidobacteriaceae; genus Bifidobacterium; species Bifidobacterium sp. ESL0790. The sequence goes on along the minus strand of NZ_CP113915.1, from coordinate 565,974 downwards.
GGTGTCCATCATCGCGTTGCCCAGCTCGAAACCGTTGTGCAGCATGTCGCCGAAGTTGGGCAGGCTGCAGTTGGTCTCGGCGGTGAACGGCGAATAGTCGGCGTCATGGAAGTGGATGTCGCCCTTCATATGGGCGTTGGCGACGCGTTTCGGGAGCATCGAGAAGGCAGAGGCCTTGGAGACGGCGCCGGCCAGCAGGTCGCGCTGCGTGGCATAGACGTTGGAGTCCTTGTTGGCGTTCTCGCGCACCAGAGTCTCGTCCTTGTTGATCAGGCGGTCGACGGCGGCGTTGATGTCGGTGGCCTTGGCGCGGTCGATGTCCTTGTTAAGACGATAGTTCGTATAGTTGCGAGCGACGTCATAAAGGTGGTTCTCCACCAGGCCATGCTCCACGAGATTCTGGATGTCCTCGATCTTGGCGGGGCCGGCGTAGCGCTCCTTGACCTCACCCTCGATGCCGTTGGCGAGATTGCGAATCATCTGCTCCTCTTCGGGGCCGACCTCCTTGTCGAGATCCTCGAAAGCCGACTTCACGGCGGCGATGATGTTCATCGGATCGAAATCAACGATACGCCCGTCACGCTTCTCCACCAACACGGTCTTCGTCGCCGCGGTCGGCTTTGTGGGCGCGTCCAGAACCTGAGCCTGCATCACAATTCCTTCCTCATACTTCTATACTGCTAAAGAGTCTGGCACGGAGATCACAAATCACATGGATGAAATCACACGCGTGTAACTTCTGTGCACTACATCACTATACGACTTTCTGGATACTATATTTAGGGGTTCGACCGGCGTTTCATACCCAGATATAGTAACAATGGCGGAATAGTGCGGAAATTCATGCTTAAAAAAATTCCAAAGTTTCGTCCTACGGTGTGTCGCAATGTATCACGCGCGCGACTTGTCCACCCGCCTTATACGAAAATTGCGATACATAGGTTCCCGACACCCACCCTTGTCCTTCACGAAGAGGATTCTGGAACCATGGCATTCAATACGAGATATGGGTACGCCGCACCCAACCAGGACGCGGCGCCGGGGCAGGGCTCTGGCGGGCTTGAGCAGGGCCCGAAACCGCTTGACCAGCTGCCCAGGCTGGCGCGCGACACCACCGCGGAGAACCCGTGGCCGGTGAGCGTGGTGAGCCAGAAATACCATGACGCCGTGCGCCGTTGGCCCGGATCGTGGGTCGAGGGGCAGATCGTCGAGATCAACATGCGCCGCGCCAGCTCCGGCTACATCACCCTGCGCGACAATTTCGAGGACATCTCCATCTCCGTGATGGGCTTCCGCAACTTCGTGGCCATGGCCCGCGATTTCCGCCAGGGCGACCGGGTGGTCATCCACGGCAAGCCGGACGTGTGGGTGAAGGCCACGCGCCTGAGCTTCGTGGCCGACGACATCAGGCGCATCGGCGCCGGAGACCTCAAGGCCCAGATCGACGAGCTGCGCAAGAAGCTCAAGGGCGAGGGGCTTTTCGACCAGGAGAACAAGGTGGAGCTGCCCGAGTTCCCCAAGCGCATCGGCCTCATCTGCGCCCCGCAGGCCCGTGCGGAGGGCGACGTGATCACCAACGTCAACCTGCGCTGGCCGGCCGTCAACTTCAAGGTCGTGCACGCGCACGTGCAGGGCACGCAATGCCCGCCCGAGGTCATCGCCGCCATCCAGAAGCTCGACGCCGACCCGGACGTGGACGTCATCATCGTCGCGCGTGGCGGCGGCAGCTTCGAGGACTTGATCGGCTTCTCCGACGAGGGCGTGGTGCGGGCGACGGCCGCATGCGAGACCCCTATCATCTCGGCCGTGGGCCACGAGGACGATTGGACACTCATCGACCTGGCGGCCGACCTGCGCGCCTCCACCCCCACCGACGCGGCGAAGAAGGTGGTGCCCGACGTGCGCGAGCAGTGGCAGCTGATCGCCAACGCGCGCGCCCAGATCGGCATGCGCATCAACGCCATGGTCGACAACGAGACGCGGCTGATCGACGGCTACGCCACCCGGCCGAGCCTCACCCACCCCGAGACGATGATCGAGCCGCACCAACGCTTCGTCGACGACTCCGTGCAGCGCATGCGCCTCGGGCTGACGCGCATCGCCGACGACGCCAGCCTGACCATCGAGAAGCTGAACGCCAGCCTCAACGCGCTGAGCCCGCAATCCACGCTCGACCGCGGCTACGCGGTGGTGCAGAGCAAGGACGGCCACGTGCTCGATGACGCGGGCAAGGTTCGTCCCGGCGACGAGCTGACGCTCACCTTGAAGCGCGGAGAGATTCTGGCCGAGGCCACCGCCGTCAATCCAAGCTAACAATCCAGGCCTATATATTGCGCCCGTTGCCAAGCGGAACGCGATGACCTTCAGCAATCACAATTCACAATCGAAAATCCAAGCAAAACCCATAAGGAGCGACACGATGACGACAAGCACGAAATCCGACGACACCAGCAAGAGCGATGACGAGGAGAAGACGACCGAGACCACTCCGGCCTCGACGCTGACCCAGAAGGAGCACGACCAGATCGCCGCCATGCCCTACGAGCAGGCACGTGACAACCTCATCAAGGCGGTGCAGGCCCTGGAGGCCGGCGGGTTGAGCCTCGACCAGTCGATGCGCCAGTGGGAGATCGGCGAGGCGCTGGCCAAGCGCGCCCAGAGCCTGCTCAATGACGTGCGGGCCAAGCTCGAAAGCGCCGAGGCCGAGCAGAAGTCGACCGCCGCCACAGCTGGTACACAATCGAACCTTGAATAATACAAGGTTCGATTCTGTCTTCGCGCGCGTCGGGCGCGCTCACTTCACCTACGCAGAGCCCACAGGGCTCTGCGCTTAACGGTTCAGCAGTCTAATTTGGAATAAGTCAATACTTTGCGCTCGAGAATCGCGCTCACCAAAACTACGGAGAGTCTACAAGACTCTCCGCTTAACGTTTTGGCCAGTACCTACGCAGAACCCACAGGACTCTCCATTTAACGCCTCGGCAATCTAATCTCGAAAAACCTACAAATACAAAAGCAGGGTTCCTCCGAAGATATGAACGGAGGAACCCTGCTTTTATAGTTTTGAAGCGATACAAAAACTCGGCATTTCGCGCTCGAGCATCGCGCTCACATCGGCTACGCAGAGCCCACAGGGTTCTGCGATTAACGCCTCAGCCTTAGATGTTGAGCAAATCCTTGGCGACCGTGGCCACGGTGTCGCCGCTAAGCTCCGCGGCATCGCTGTCCACCTGCAGGAGACGGCTCAACAACGCGTCAGCCTGCTCAAAAGTCAAGTCCTTGCCCGCCTTCTTGGCGACATCCACCACACCGCTGACGGTAGTGACGGAGGAAAGTTTCTCGACCAATGTCTTCTCATCCATGAGCACTCCTTGATTCGTTCATTGGGTAGTTATCTACCGCCATCAAGCTTAGTCGTTTCCCCGCACAATGTGGCACACGACACGTTTGATCCTCCATGCCTGCCCCGCGCAACCGAACAATCTCGGCCGCCCGACATTTCACCCCACGGATATGGTGGCCAGCAATGCCGCGTGGTCCGAGCCCGCGACCGGCACCGCACTGACCTGCCCGGCGGTGATGCCCTTGTCGACCACCACATGGTCGATGCCGACCAGATGCGGCACGCCGGCGATGTCGCCCGGCCAGGTGAAGACGGGCCCGTGCCCCGACTGCTGGGCGGCGTCGCTGAACCTCGAGCCGAGGAAGTTGCGGAAGGCGGTGTGGTCGGTGGTGGCGTTGAAATCACCCATGAACACATAACGATCGTTCTGGTGCGAGCGCATCAGGGCGAGCTCGTCCAACGTCTTGCTCCACTCGTTCCAATACCCGGGCTTGGGCGAGGTGGTGTGCACGGAGACGAAGCGCACCTCGCTGTTGCCGTCGCCGAAGCTCACCGTCCCGCCCGGCATGAACGAGGCGGAGGAATCGACATCGTCGTCCGCCGGAGAATCCAGCGGCGTGGCCGACCACAGGCCGTTGCCGTATTTCCCGTCGGACGAGGCCACCTGCGAATAGGGCAGGTATTCGCCGATGCCCGCGGCCTCCAACGCCCTGACGAACGGACGCGTGGTCTCCTGCATCGCCAGCACCTCCACGCGCTGGTCACGCACCAGATCGACGATCGCCTGCGGGTCGGCCCGACCTTTGTAGACGTTGAGCGTCATCACCCGGGCATAGGAGTCCCCGGAATCCGGATGAGCGCGGTCGACCGCCGTCACCGCCTCCGAGGGTAATGGCGAGATCTTGAAATAGGGAACCTGGTACCAGGCTTGCAGGCAGAGGCACAGCACCGACAACAAAGCGGCCCACCAGCGTCTGCCGGCCAACGCGAGCACGAGGGCGAGCACGCCGAGCAACAGGAACCAAGGGGTGAGCGACACCAGCGCGGGGATATAAGGCAACGCCTGCAATTCCTCGGGCAGCTCGCGGGCGACGGCGCTGATGATGGTGGCCAGAAGCACGAGCCAGGCCAGCACAGCCAGGAAGCCACGGACGAATCCGCCCTGCTTCTTGGTTCCCTTGCTTCGCTTGGTTCCCTTGGCTTTTCTGGCTTTCTTGGGCACCCCGGCGACCGCCGAGGAGCCCTTACGCCGCGTTCCCGCCATTGACTGCCCTCCTGGGTGCCGCCGAAGACCATCCGATATCCCGGCCATCGTATTTCACGGCCCGGAAATCCCCATCTCACCACGCCTTGCTCCTCCGCCCGACGCCCTGACGGGCATCTCGAGCGCCCGTGACCCCCTGCGGCGTACCATGGCAGACGGAATCCCTTATCAAGGCGCGTCGCCGAGGCGCGGCCCAGATACCACGATTATCGAAAGGAACGGCAATCATGCCAACAACCACTCCGCCACCAGTCAAGTCGCTCACCGTGGAAAGCGGCGACGATATCCTGCTCGTCATCCACGGCGGTGCGGGAAGCCGCGGCAAGCACAGCACCCCGGAACGCCAGGCCCAGGTGGAGAAGGACCTGCAGCGCGCGCTCGACGCCGGCTATGCCAAGCTCGAGGCCGGAGCCAGCGCGGAGGACGCGGTGGTGGCGGCCATCCATGTGATGGAGGACGCCCCCGAATTCAACGCCGGGCACGGCGCCGCCCTGACCAGCGACGGCATCGCCCAGATGGACGCCTGCCTGATGGGCGGGGACGGCGAGGTTGGCGCGGTGGCCAGCGTCCACACCATCAAGAACCCAATCGATGCCGCCAAGGCCGTCAAGGAGCAGACCAAGCACGTGCTCTTCGCCGACCCGCGCGACCAGGAGATCGCCGAATGGGGCGTCGAGACCCGCGACCCGAGCTATTTCATCACCGAGCAGCGCAAGCAATCGCTCGTCGAGGCGCAGACCAACGGCGACGAGTGGGAGAAGCACGGCACGATTGGCGCCGTGGCCCGTGACGCGCGCGGCCACCTCGCCGCGGCCACCTCCACCGGCGGCATCACCAACCAAATGCACGGCCGCGTGGGCGACACTCCCCTGCCGGGATGCGGCACCTACGCCAACGACGCGAGCGTGGCGGCTTCAGGCACTGGCATCGGCGAGGCGTTCATGCGTACCGTGGCCTGCCACCAGGTCTCCGACCGTGTGGAGTTCGCCAAGCAGACCCCGCTCGAGGCGGCCAGCGCCACCCTCGACGACATCGACGCGCGCCACGGCGACGGCGGCCTGATTGTGGTGCCCGCCCATGGCGACGGCGTCATCGCCTACAACAGCGAGATGATGAACTGCGGCTACAAGTCCCCCACCGCCGACTACGTGCAGGGCTGATATAACGCACATATAAGGCATACGAAAAAGAGGGCCGCCCCGGAAATCAATCCGGTGGCGGCCCTCTTCTCGACCTTGTTGACTTTGCTGACCCGACCGGCTTTCACCGGCCTCGGTCAGCTGTCAGTCCAAGAGGCGCGAGGCCTACTTGGTGATGGTGTTGTAGGTGGGCAGGTTCGTGTAGTCGAAGTGCACGTTGCTCACCTTGGTGGAAGCGGCGGCGGCCACATCCTCATTCCACAGCGGGATGGCGGGCAGATCCTCAAGCAGGATGTCCTGGGCGCTGCGGAAGTCGGCGGTGCGCTTGGAGACGTCGGTCTGCGCGAGCGCCTGGGCCAGAGCCTTGTCGAACGCCGGATTCTTGTAGTCGCCATCGTTGGAGCCCTTGCCGTCCGCCGAAGAGGAGGCGTAGAGCGGGGTCAGGTAATCCTCGGCCGTCGGGTAATCGAGCATCCAGCCGGAGCGGAACGCCGTCTTGATCGAACGGTTGGTCACCTGGTTGCGGATGTCGCTGAAGGTCGGGTAGGCGTCGCCCGAGGCGTCGATGCCCAGCGTGTTCTTCAAGCTGTTGCTCACCGCTTCGACCCATGCCTTGTGGTTCGCGTCGGCGTTGTAGGCGATCTTGAAGGTGCCACTGAACTTGGAGATGGCGTCGGCCTGCTTCCAGAGTTCCTTGGCCTTCTTGGGGTTGTACTTCAGGTTGCCGGAGTTCTCGAGCTTGGTGGAGTGCTCAGGCACCAGCGGCGAGGTGAAATCGGTCGCCGGGGTCTTGGTGTTGTAATAGATCTTGCTGACGATCTCCTTGCGGTTGATCGACATCGAGATCGCCTGGCGACGCAGGTTGCCTTCCTTGCCGGGCGCGAAGTGCGGCAGGTTCTCGGGAATCACGAAGCCCTGGTAGGAGGAGCCGGGCTGCACGAAGGCCTTGACGGAGGAATCGTTGCGGAAGGTCTTCAGGGCCGACTGTGGCACCTCGACCATCACGTCGAGGTTGCCGGACTGCAGGTCGGAGTAGGCGGCGTCCTCGCTGGTGTAGACGCGGAAGTCGATGCCGCCGTTGGCCACCTTGCGGCTGCCCTTGTAGTCAGTGTTCTTGACGACCTGGATGTCGGTGTTGGGCTGCCAGGACTTGAACTTGTAGGGGCCGTTGCCGATAGGCGACTTGCCGAAGGCCTTCATGTCCTTGTAGGCCGCGCTCGGAAGCGGGAAGAAGGACTGGTGGGCCACCTGGATCGGGAAGACCGAATCCGGCTTGTTGAGGTTGACCACGAGGGTCAGCGGATCCTTGACCTCAAGGCCGGAGAGCTTGGCGTCGGCAGCGACGCCCGGGTCCTGCAGCTCGTCGTAGCCCTTGATGATTGACATACGGCTGGACTGCTTCTGCGCGTTCTTGACGTTGGCGTCATAGCTCCACGCGTCGGCGAAGGAGGAGGCGGTGACGGGCTCGCCGTTGGTGAACTTCCAACCGTCGTTGAGTTTGATGGTGTACTGGCTGGCATCGGCGTTGGGGGTGATCGACTTGGCGACCTCCATGTGCTGCTTGCCCTTGGCGTCATAGCTCACCAGGCCCTCGAAGAGATAGCGGATGACCCTGCCACCGCCCATCTCGTTGGTGTTCGACGGCACGAGCGGGCTCTGCGGCTCGGTGTTGTCGACCTTGATCATCTGGTCGGTCGAGGCCTTCGTGTTCTTCTGGTCGCTGCTGTTATTTGAGCCTCCGCAGCCGGCGACCGACACCAGTGCGGCACCCGCGGCGAGCGCGGCGACGATCCGTACGCTCCATTTTCTCAAAGCCATGGTTCTCCCTTTCGTTAATCCTTCACTGTGCTTTCTCATATAATGCATATATTCATGAAATCTATATACCTATACGTGTGACCACGTTTGGATTATATGCCACCACAATGTTTCGGCTTGATGAAGAACGATTAAATTGAGACAAAGCCGCCGAGGCGGGTTACAGGAAAAACTTATACCCCGCGTCAAAACCCTGTTATCACAGCGTCAATGCAGCCTTTGTGATACACCGCATACCGAGAAAACGCCGTTCAAAACATGGAAAGCGAACCGGCTCGTGATGGTTGGAGCGGGAGAATTCGTGCCCGGAATCAGATTCGAACTGACGACACCCGCTTTAGGAGAGCGGTGCTCTATCCCCTGAGCTACCCGGGCAACATATAGGATTATACACTGGCGCATGGTCCGCCCGCCACGCCTTGCAAGCCGTGCACGGGAACCCGCTTACGCACTGATAAAACGGATTCGGCCATCTTGGAGAACGCTATAGGGAATATTTCCATAGGCATGAAAAATCTCCGGCCCACCGAACCTCGCCGAGGCGAAATCCAAGTGGACCGGAGACTCAAAGCGACATCACACGCTGGAAAGCAACGTGCGACGCGGGGCCTGATGCTCATCGAAGAACGAGACCATCGAGTCGAGGCACTCCACGCTTTCCGGCAGCCATGGCATGCCGACCATGAAGTTGTGCGGCAGGGACTGGTTGCGTCGCGCACGGCAGTCGATCAGTTGGTGATCGACGTCGTTGTCGCGCAGCATCATCCCCAGTTCCAGGCTGCTGGACTCCAGAAAGTCGTCGGTGCTCGTGGCCATCCACACCGGCGGGATGCCCATGCCGGCGACCAATCCCCTGGTCGTCGAATACGCGGTGCCGTCCAGACGAGTTTGAAGACGCTCGTAGAACGGGCGAATCCCGTCAACAAGCCCGCCGGTATCGGTGGCGGACCGGTCGAAGACGTTGTCGAGGTTGGTCATCGCCGACTTGAGCCCGAGGGCCTTGAAACGGGCCCCGTGCCCCGCCACGCCGATGAGCTTGGCGAAGTCCGGGTTGTGCTCGATGGCCACCAGATAGAGGACGTCGATGGCGCCGGCGGAATCCCCAGTGGCGAACATCTGGTCGACATCTAGCAGATAGCGCGCCCCCTCGGCCTGGACCCATTCGACGACCTTGGCAAGGTCCTCCATCTCGTCGATGAAGTCGCCGCCCGGGTAGAGCGTGTAGTTCGGGCTGACCACCGCGTAGCCCTTGCGGGCGAGCGCGATGGCGTGGCTGCGGTTGATCTCCTTGAACCCATAGATGAACGCGCCACCATGGACCTCGAGCACGACGGGTATCGGGCATCCGCGGTAGAGGGCGTCCTTGGGAATACTGACGTCGAGCAGGTGCGCCCGCTTGCCGTCACCGATATAGGGGATGTCCTTATAGATGACCACGTCGTCGGGCTCGTCATGCTTGAGGTCGTAACGCGGCAAATCGTTGTGCGAATAGGCCACGCGGCGGCTCAACACATAATCCGACACAGCCGGATCGACACCCTGCAGGTCGTCATCGAAATTGGACCATATCGAGGCGACGCCTTTCTGTTCGGCGGTCAATCCGTCGTTGCGCTCGAACAGAAAAGCGTTGCCCTCGTTGGAGTGAGGCGACTCCATCAGATGTCCGCCTTCATGTTCTCAAGCTCCACACCATTGGTCTCCGGCAGCTTCTTGGCGATGAACCAGTAGCCGAGCAGGGCCATGACGGCGTAGAAGACAAACGTCCAGGTCAGGCCGATGCTGCCACGCAGCATGGGGAAGGTCTGGGTGATCAGGAAGTTGCCGACCCAGTTGGCCGCGCTGGCGAGCGCGACGCCGAGGGCGCGGATGTTGTTCGGGAAGATCTCGCCGATGACCACCCACATGGCTACACCCCAGGTGGCGCAGTAGGCCAGGAAGAAGATGTTGGCGGCGGCGATGGTCAGCACGGCCCAGCCGAAGCTCAGGTTGATCTGGCCCTGCGCGTCGAAGGTGGCCTGGCTGAATCCGATGGCGACGACCGCGAGCAGCACCGCCATGATGATGGAGCCGATCTTGAGCATCGCGCGACGGCCGACCTTGTCGATGATGACCATGCCGAGCACGGTGACCACGGCGGCCAGGACGGCGCGGATGATGGAGACCAACATCGAGTTCTGCTCGCTCAGGCCGATGGTCGCCCACAGGCTGGAGTCGTAGAAGAGGATGACGTTGGCGCCGGAAAGCTGCTGGAAGAGCGCCACACCGATGCCGATCCAGACCACGCTCTTCAGGCCGAAGGTCTTGCCGCGAAGGTCACGCAGACGGGGCTTGGCCTCGCCGGAGAGGGACTTCTTGATCTCGGAGATCGTGTTGTCGGGATCCTTGTCGGCGACCACGTCGACGAGGACCTTCTTGGCCTGCGCGTCCTTGCCCTTCATGACGAGGTAACGCGGGGACTCAGGCAGGGCGAAGCTGACGATGAACATGATGAGGCCGGGGATGGCGGTGGTCATGAGCATCCAACGCCAGGAAGGCATGCCCATCCACATCACCTGTTCGGCGCCGCCGGAGGCGATGATATAGGAGTCGTTGACGACCAGGGACGCCACGATGCCCAACGCGATGGCCATCTGCTGGAATCCGGTCAGGAAGCCTCGCCTGGAGGCCGGGGAGATCTCGGAAATATAGGCCGGCCCAACCGTGGAGGTGAAGCCCACCGCCAAGCCGCCGATGATACGGAAGGTGATGAAGATGCCGATATTCGCGGCGGTGCCGGTCAGAATCGCGCTGAAGACGAACAGGATGCCCGCGATCTCCATAACGTGCACACGGCCCAAGGCGTCGGAAAGCTGGCCTGCGAACCATGCGCCGAACACGCAGCCGATCAGGGCGCTGGAAACGGCCAGGCCGGTCATGCCAGCGTTCAGGCCGAAGCCCGCCTTGCTGCCGGTGATGGCGTCGACCGCGCCATTCATCACCGAGGTGTCATAACCGAAGAGGAAACCTCCGATGGCACCCATGGCGACGACGATGATAAGTCTCGCATGTAATTTATCGGGAACATTGCCGAGCACGGCACTCCCACTTTTCTCTTTGTCCATTTTCTCTCCTTTGCAACAATGAACACTCTCACTCTATTTGCGGATTTGCCGTGAATTGATGAAATTGTGACGTTAAAGACCGCAAAATGTGACGGACTTGCTATTCCTTTGACGTGTTTGCCTGATTTCTCGCAATTTTACGAGATACGATGAACTGGAGAGAGTTCGGATTTTCAAACACTGCCGTTGCAAAACGATGTTCAACATGATGAGAATGATGAGATGGAAAAGGAGAGGAGCAATCGATGGATGCACGCCAAGATACGCCCCGCGCCCATAAGATCATCACATCGGATTATCTCGAGGAAAAGGTCTATCCGGAGGAATATCCGGCACTGGTCATCGTCCACAACAACAGCCATCGAGAGGTGCCCACCCACTGGCACCGCGGCATGGAGATAGCCCACGCCATCAGCGGCAACCTGCTGTTCACGGTGGGAGCCAAAAAGCACACCGTGAGGGCCGGCGAGACCTTGCTGATCAGCCCCTACGACATTCATGGAGCCGTGATCAGGGACCCGTACAAAGGCATATCGATCACCTTCAACGCCGATATCGTCAACCGGCTCTATCCGTTCGCCGACAGGTATCTCTTCGATATCGACGCGCCCAAAGCCAGCGACGACGACAGGGAGAGGCTCAACGAGCTGATCACGACCGTGACGGAGCAAGCCACATCGAAAAAGCACGACAGCGGTTTTCTGCTCAACGCCGCACTCTACGAAATGCTGGCGCTGCTCTACCGGAACTTCGCCTACGACGTCCGCCGGCCCGAGGAGATCCGCCGCGGACGCAATATCATCCAGGCGATCATCGGCTACCTCAACGCCCACTACACCGAGCCACTCAACGAGAATTTCGTGGCCGAGCAGTTCGGCTACAGCCGCGAGCACTTCAGCCGTCTGTTCAAGAAGGCGACGGGGAACAGCTTCAAGGAATACCTCACGGAACTGCGCCTGCAGGACGCCTATGCCAAGGTCCTCACCTCCACCATCCCCCTCGCGGACATATCCGATTCCTCGGGGTTCCCGAACAAGGCGAGCCTGAACTATGCCTTCCAACGGCGCTACGACTTCACACCCAAGGAGCTGCGTCAGCTCGGACGAAGGCAATCAGACGATTCCGGAGAACCGGACAAGAAGGAACGCGAGCATTCGGCATAGCGCGCGCCGCGATGGAGCGGCGATGGAGAGGTGGTGGGCGGCAATCGAACGGCAATCGAACGGCAATCGAGCGGCAATCGAGCGGTGATGGACAAGAACCGGAACAATCCAGACGCTTCCGCTAGACTGGGCGCAATATCTGGAATATCCGATTGACGAACCGGTCGCTTTGCCGCCGGATCGAAGGAGGGTCGACGATGACTGTTGCACATTGCGGTTCCGTGTCCGCGCCCGGATTGGGGCTGCCCGCCTCCTGCGCGATCGCGGAGGCGAAAGGCACGTTGCCCAAGCAGATGTTCTACGCGAGGGGCGCCGTCTCCTCCAGGCTCAAGCAGCGGTTCATCAACGACATCGAAAGCATCACGATGCTGGCCCTGCTGCGGCCCGAGACGATCCATGTGGAGGCCGGGGCGAAGGTCCGCGAGATCCTGGTCATCGGGCTGCGCCAGCTGTGCGCCGAAGCGCCGGTGGAGGTCATGGAGCATATCGCCAGGCTTCGCTCGGCGTCCAATATTCTGTTCGTGTGCGTACGCGACGGGGACGGGAAGGGCGCCGCGAAGACCGATGCGAGCGCAAACCCGACCGCGGGTTCGGGAGTCGAAGGCCAGCAATGCCTCTTCGCGCTCCAGCACGCGGCTCCCGCCAAAGCCGGCCGTCAGGAACAGGCGCAGGCCACCACGTTCACCAGCCCGTGGATGCCGACGGCGAGCGCACGGCTCACGGTCAATGGTTCCAGCCTCGACGAGGTGTGGCAAAGCCTGAGCGCACAGGTGATTCTTGGCGACGAGGACGGCGAGAACCTCGACGAGAGAATCGCGACGCAAGCTCGGGCCGCCCAACTCAGCGCACAGATCGAGAAGCTGGAAGGCGACCATCAGCGCGCCAAGACCCCGGCCAAGCGCAACGAGATCTACGCGAAACTGCACAAAGCCCGCACCGAGCTCGAGAATCTGCAAAAGGCGCGCGGTTAGCCTGCTCCTTATCTCCAAAATCGTAAAGTGGGTGCTTTGAAGGTTAAGTGGGTGCCCAGCGAAGCCTAAATTGCCCAAAACAAGGATTTTCTCTTCGAATTCCAGCGCAACAGGTACCCACTTAACGCTTGAGGCACCTACTTAAACTCCTGCAATCCAGCTTGACTCGCTTGGTAATAACGGTAGATTCGATCAACCGACAGGACGTTCAACCCTTGCGAGCCATATAAGTACTGTATTGGCTAACGCGTTAACGGGCTTGAATCAAACTTCCACCTCTTCGTCATCCTTGTCGCCGTAAGCGACTTTACCCACGTCTGCATTCTTCTCGTCGCCGATAGACAAGGCATTTCCGCGACCACCCTCGTCACTATCCTCGCCGACGATCCGGCGATAGAGCTTCTCGAGCGTCTCGTCGCGCCTGGCCTTGGACAGCTCGCATTCCCAGACGACGATGACGCGCCACCCCTGCGACTCAAGCTCCGCCTTCTGCGTGATGTCTCGGCTGTGGTTGCGTAGCAGCTTGGCGGTCCAGAACTCCACATTCGACTTCGGCAGACGGTATTTCGAGCAGCCCTCGTGCATGTGCCAGAAGCAGCCGTTGACGAACACCATCGCGCGCCATTTGGGCAGCACCACGTCGGGATGGCCCGGGTAGCGCTTGTCGTTCTTGCGGAAGCGCAGCCCCCGCGCGAAGAGATACTTGCGCACCAGGACCTCGATTTTCGTGTCTTTGCCGCGGATGTGCGACATGGCGTAACTGCGCGTGCCCCGCTCGTATTTCTCGGTTTTCTTCGGGGTTTTGGGCTTGGCTTTGGCTTTGGCTTTCGGTTTGGATTTAGTTTTCGGTTTGGATTTAGACTTGGTTTTCGAAGCCGACTTCTTTTGGGGTTTCGACTCCGCTTTCGATTCCGAAATTGAAACCGAAGCCGAACGACGCGACGGTGTTTTACGAGGTTTTGACGAGCCCTTCGCCTTTGATGGACTTTCCTCAGTCCCAGTCCCAGTCTCAGATTTTCTCGGATGAGCTTCTGACCCCTTGTTTTCCGCGTTATCCGACGTTATCCGTCCGTCGTTTTCCCAACCCACCATTCGTCCTGCCACTCCCCCATTTCACGACCAATCAACGACAATGAAACCAACAGCAATCAAGGCGGCTATACAACATCGCAAACAGTCTCGCCCGCAAAGAAAGCGTTTTACACAATTCCAAGCTCGCACGGTACACCTCTTCATACACTGGATATATAGAATTTCAACACCGTGCAAGGAGGCAACAATGAGTGAGATGAACGGCAGGCGCGCCGAGGCGCAACGTGGCGGACGCAAGGTCAACGTGGCGATTCTGGGCGCCGGGCGCATCGCGCATTCCATGGCGGAGACGCTGACGGGAATGGCCAAGGACCCGAATTATCAGAACTTGGTGGCGCCTTACGCCGTGGCCTCGCGCAACGGCGAGCGCGCCGCAGCCTTCGCCACGCAGTATGGATTCCCGGTTTCATACGGTTCCTACGACGAGCTGCTCGCGGATCCCAAGGTTGATCTTGTCTATATCGCCACGCCCCACAGCCTTCACGCCGAGCAGGGCATCGCGTGCCTCAAGGCCGGCAAGAACGTCCTGGTCGAGAAGTCGTTCACCGCAAACACCGCGCAAGCCGAATCGCTGCTTAAGGTCGCCGACGAGACCGGACTGCTGTGCACCGAGGCGATCTGGACTCGCTACATGCCCTCACGCGGTCTGATTGACGATCTCATTACCAGTGGCGCCATCGGCGAGGTGAAGTCCGCCTCCGCCAACCTCTGCTACCCCGTCTACCGCAAGCCGCGCATGATCGACCCGGCCCTCGCCGGTGGCGCGCTACTGGACGTCGGCGTCTACCCGCTGAACTTCCTCGATATGGCGCTCGGCGCCGACACCAGCTCCCGCAAGATCACGCGCGTCGAGAGCTCGATGGTGCCTTACGAGACGGGAGTAGATGCGCAGGAATCGACCACGCTCTACTACGACGACGGCGTGATGGCGATCGCCGCAAGCTCGATGCTCGCCTCCGGAGACCGCCTTGGCTCGATTTGGGGCACCGAGGGCTATATCCTCTGCCAGAACATCAACAACGTGGAGGCCATCGACGTCTACAACAACGACCACGAGGTGACGCGCCACATCGACGTCCCACCTCAGATCACCGGCTACGAGTACGAGGTCGCGAGCGCCGCCAACGCCATCCTCGACGGCAAGACCGAATGTACCGAGATGCCCCACTCCGACACCCTGCGCATCATGAAGCTCATGGACCAGATCCGCAACATCTGGGGCCTCAAGTACCCGTTTGAGTAACACGGCTGAAGGTTTCAGTACCCCAGCAAGTTAAAAAGTATTTTTCAACTCACCTCATTTCCACCATAAGTTGAAAAGTATTTTTTAACTTGCTCGATTTTTATAAGAAGTTGAAAAATACTTTTTAACTTTTGCAATAGAGCAATCACGATTGACAAACCGCAAAATCATACTGCACGCATACGGTCAGCACTCTCAGTGAGCCAGACTTTGATAATGGCCTGACGGCTGATGCCGACACGAGCTGCTTCACAATCCAAAACCTCAACAAGCCATTCTGGGATCTGCAAGCTTAATGCCTTCTGCTCATCCTTGTCTTTGTTGGGTTTGTGCAACGTGCTCATATCGGCATAGTCAAGGATACTTTCGTCACCCTTGTCAAAAATTTGGTCAAGTTCGGCAGCTTCTTTAGACATTATTAATCCTTAGAATTTAAACTCATACTCAATCAGCCAACAAACATTCAGAATATACATACCTATACGTCTAATACTAATTTAGAACTAACGTCAGTTGGCACTCCTCCACGAAACTAGATGTAATATTTTCTTATGAAAAAAATTAAGCAAGGTGCTACTTATGATGATGCTGATTCAGACAGCATCCTAAAGCACGCTAGGAGAATCCAGGATCAATCACTTAGATCCATTCTTGAAATTCCCCAAGACTTTAAGCCCAAAGGCTCTGGAACAAGAAGCAAGGGGAAAATGGGTGATAATGTCGAAGAATATTATTTCGACATCAGAAATAACAACAAGCAAGAACCTGATTTCCCTAAAGTCAATCTCGAGTTAAAAACAACCGGACTTATTTACACCGGTCCAGACCATAAAAGACAAGCCAAAGAGCGACTTGCCATTACTTCAATTGACTGGATGAGTATCTTAGATAAGCCTTTTTGCGATAGTTATTTATATCATAAGATGCAAAAAATACTTCTTATGGCATACGATTATGATAAATCACAAAAAAATGTATTCGACATGATTTTTCGCGTAATTGGTATTTGGAAAATTCCGGATTCCGATATCCCGAAATTAAAACGGGACTGGAACACTATTCTCAAAGAAGTTAAAGAAGGGAAAGCACACGAAATCAGCAGCCGAGATACCAAATATCTAGAAGCTGCGACAACAGGCAAAGGCCATGGAGAAACTCGTCCTCAACCCAATTCAGCAATTGAAGCAAAGCCGCGACGTTGGGCATTGAAATCTTCATACGTTACCACCATGATTGCTGAGCTTGCTAACCAACAAGCTTACGAGCAAATCGCGAAGGATGAAAATGAAGAAAACCTACCCATAGAAGACCTTGTTCAAAAACGTTTTGCCCCTTATTTTGGTAAAACTAAAGAAGAACTTAAAGATATTTTGCATATTAATTGCAGCATGCGCGCAAAACAATTTTACGCAGAACTGACTAAAAAAATATTGGGAATCAATACAGATAAACGTATTGACGAGTTTGAAAAAGCAAATATTGTTGTGCGTACAATCAGGCAGAACAAAAATGGAACGGTAAGAGAACATGTTTCTTTCCCTGCTATTAACTACAAACTTATAGTTAATACCAATTGGGCAGATAGTAGCTTGTACCGATACATGACATCTCTCTTCCTTTTTGTCGTCTTCCAAGAAAATCAGGACAACCAGTATTTACTTTCAAAACTTGTGTGGTGGTACCCTACAAACAGCGACATGAAAGAGGCCAGAAAAGTATTTTACGCCACCAAAAATCTAGTAAAGAACAATGATTATAAACACTTTCCAAAGGTAAGCGGTTTCGATGGCAAAGGGTCTCATATACACGTACGCCCTCACGGAACTAAAAAAGAGGTGGGAGCAACCCCTCAAGGGACTTTCGAACCTAAAAAAAGTTTTTGGTTAACAAATAAATACGTCAAATCAATAATTGATAAAGTATAAAAAACAATAACGGTTGTTCCCCCAAAATTTAAACGAAAAACCGTTATGAAATTATTGGTAGGGGGTCCTTGGACTGGCAGCATAACCAGTCCAAGGAAACGCCCCCCCCTACCAATAAATCTTCTAGACTGTTAGTCTTACCTTTAAAATAATTCTAAAAACATCTGTTTAAGATGAGGTTTGTAGAAGAATGAGCTTGTCAACGACTGTCAGTCGTTGACAAGCTCACGGAAATATAACCCTAACCACCTGAGAAATTACAAAGTTCTAAAGATAGACTGACAACAATGCAATCATGCAGACACGCATCTCCATTGCTCAAACTTCGCTGATTACTCAGATTAGTTTGGCTAAGCTACTGTACCTGCAAAAATCTTACCTATATAACGTCGGTCAAGCCAGAAACTCTGCTTCGGAATTATCTCCCTGTTAGGAAGCTGTACTGTATCCGCAGCGTTCCGACCATGAGGACGAAAATGGAAAACCTTATTGAAATTCTGCCCAGGCAGCTTATTCTTTTCGTCTTTCTTGTCGTAGCACACCGACGCCCCAGCAAGAAGCAGGTTATGGACCTCACGCCAGACCGGATAGACATACTTTTCGATGTCCTTCTCAGGCATATTCCACAACACACATTCCTTGAAGACATCAGTAAGTCGGCCGCTATCTTTGCGACTATTGCCCGAAGCCTCAAAAACCATCATGAGGAACTTGTTGGTTTCAAAGAACTGGTAGATGAAAGAATCATGCCAGGTAACAGAAGAATCTCCCAATTCTTTCCATTGGCCCTCAGTAAGCGCTTTAAACGACATACTCTCTTGAGGCATCTGATTCTTGTACAAAACAACGGTTTTTAGCTGGCTGACATTGGCTGCTGCCAACTGATCGACATGGCGTATGCTCTTTTCCGATGTGCCAAGCATTCTCAGAGCAAGAATGGAATTAGCGTTCTTAGCGGTCGTATCCGGCAAACCAAGCATTTGGGTAATCTCACCAACAGTTTTCCCAATGTATTTGCCAGTCTTTTCCTGAATATATTCATTAAGAGACTGGTTCGCAGCCATCGAGAGACGGCTTACCCCTTTATCCCGGCCAAGAATCCTATTGGCGACCCGCGTCATATACGACTGTTTATAGCTAAACGCACGCTGCTTGGCCGGTACTGTCGATTCAAGAGACCCCGCTGGAGCAGGTGAAGGACGCAACGACTTTGCGGCGTTTTGTCCTTTTGTGCATGCTGCTAAGTACGAAGTATCTGATTCACTCAATAGATTGGCATAGCCATTCGTAACTTTGTCATGGATGAACTGCCAATCCTCACGAATGGTCGCTAAATCATTTTCTTCATATTCAAAAGAGAAAGCCCCTAATACCTTGCAATCGAGCCTTGATTGATGCTTCCGATCAGTTCTGTCGTCATAGTAGTAAACGACAATCATCCTTCGCGCCTTTTCCCAGAAGGTAGAGCCATCGAAATCTTCAGCAGGCAATTTCAAGTAGTTAATGATATCGATAACCAAACGCTCTTTCGCGGAAATCTTCTTACCTGTTTTACCACGATGAATCAGAGGCGTAACCTTTAGTTCATAACGCTTGTCGCCAACAAGAATGTCAGCTTCTCTATCGGAATTCACTGGATAATGAAGAACCGATTCCTCAATGATGTTGCCCAGAGAACCTTTATTCCCCGCAGAGTCACCGCGACCTGTCTCATCAAGTTCACGAAAAGTCTTACCCCTAGCCGCAAGCAGCAACTTGGTGACTTCTTCGAGAGTGGTATAGCTGCGTTCTTCGTTCAGTTCCATCTACCCAACCTTTAAAGCATCTTTGTTTGCCTTAAAAGTTAATAGGCAGTCGAGACGAACTAAGTAGCAGTTTTAGTTACTCTCCTTTTATTTGTTCTATATCCTCTGCAATCACCTGCCCAATCCGATGAGGGATTCCGACGACCAGGGCGTTGCCCATACAGAAGGCACGGTGGCCGTCACTCATACCGTCATTGGTCCAGCCTTTGGGGAACATCTGCAGTTGGTCGAGCTCATCAGGGACCAAGCGCCTCAGGCTTCCGTTTTCAGCCATCACCACATGCTTCATGCGGCTTGGCCCAGAACCGCCTTCACTGGTAAGAATCGTCCTGGAAGGCTTGTCCAAATCATCCGGAAAGCCCATCGAGCCTTCGGAATAATTGTATTTGAAACCTTTGGACGTGACCCGTTCCTCATGCTTGGCACCCTTGAGATATTGCCACTTGGCGATGGAGCCAGAATCAATGTAGTAGCTTTCAGGAACTTCCTTATCGGGAACCAAAATTTCCCTCAGCGTTGTCCGGTGACCATGGAAGTCAGGTTGAACCTTGCAAGTCACGACACGGTCATCTTGCATGGCACCAGCGTTTTCGAAGAACGATATCTTGTCACCAACACCAAAATGCTCGCTAACTTCGAGCGTATCCTCCGAAATGGTCCTCTCATCGAATTGCAAATCATCGTCAGCGGTAATCGGGAACGCCCTGCGCATCACACCCGAAGTTGAAATCCGAGATTGCAAATCCCATTTTTCGTCGAGCGCTTCGGCATAGATATAGGTACGGCGGCGCTTTTGCGGCATGCCATAATCGGCAGCGTTGATGACTCGCCACTCGACCGAATAACCAAGAGCGGTAAAGCATGAAAGGATGATTGCAAAGTCCCGCCCACGCTGCGACGCCGGAGACTTCAAAAGCCGGTCAACATTCTCCAAAAGAACGTATTTGGGGTGCTTTAGTTGCAGCATGCGCCGAATCTGCCACCAAAGGACACCTTTCTTACCCTCGATGCCACCCGCTTGAGAGAGCGTTCTGGCCACGGAATAATCCTGGCAAGGAAATCCGCCAACAAGCATATCGAAATCAGGTATCTTACGATTTCCCGCCTCTACTTCGTCGAGTACCTTAGTAATGTCTTCATTGATGCAGCTTCCCTCACCAAAGCGATGCTCATAGCATCGCCAAGCGAATTGCTTTGCGGGTGAGCCCATAGGCTCCCATTGGTTGGCCCAAATGGTCTTGAAAGGCCCCGCCGGGTCAAGTTGAAATTCCTTATGTTCCGGGTCGTCATAACCATCAA
The DNA here is from genome assembly GCF_029395435.1 of Bifidobacterium sp. ESL0790. Lineage (NCBI taxonomy): Bacteria > Bacillati > Actinomycetota > Actinomycetes > Bifidobacteriales > Bifidobacteriaceae > Bifidobacterium > Bifidobacterium sp. ESL0790. The sequence goes on along the minus strand of NZ_CP113915.1, from coordinate 545,811 downwards.
GCCCAAGCCTGAATCCACCGACACCCGCGAACATCTCGGCGACCTTAATTTCCTTGGCCATGGCACCCTTTCGATCCGAACATTTGTTCTACTATATGCCTGTGATTATATAACAATCCCGGCAAAAGATCAACTTTACCCAGAGACAGGCCCGACACTCCGAATCAGCGAGGGCCAACTTTTACATCACAAGAATTAGTTATGTGCGGATATAATAAAAATTACTCCTTTCATTAAATTTGACGACAGCCCAACAATGAACGTTTACCCTAGAAAGGAACGAACTAATTAATGAAGAAAACCATCGATAACCACAAAGACCTGAACCCCGGCGAGAACAAACCGTTACGCAAAAAGAACTACCGCATCACCGTGGAGCCAGATGGACAATATTGGTTCATCAGAATTCCCGCATTGGACGAAATTGGTTTCACCCAAGCCCGCACACTCGATGAAGTCGACACGATGGCACATGACCTTATTGAAATTGTCACCGGGAATCACAATTTCAATATCGAACAAACCGTGAAAGCTGAATCCTAATAAATACGAACGAATCCAAGAAAGAGAAGACCTATTACTATGTTGGCAATGTTATTTCGATCAGTGGCGTACACCCTGATCACAATCTTGATGACAACGGAAAAGAATTGAACGTCGTCATCTCAACTTTGCACCTGAACAAGCCCGTTGACCCCGAGCTGTTCAGACATCTGACCGGTAAATCGGCTTTATAGGCGTCAAATATTTCAAATACATCCAAAACCATTGGAAAACGGAAAATATCAAATTGAGTCCGCTCCGTCGAACGCCATCACACAGAACATTCCTCCTCGAATCCCAAATCGAAGGGGCGCACAAAAACCGGCAAACAGACGATTAAAAACTGAAAAACGAAAGTGCATAACCAAACCGGAAGTTATCGCTAAATCTTGACGACGAACTAGAGCAGGAACCAGTACACCTCGCTTTTGTATCGAATCCACTCAAGAAAATCATAAAAGATAAAATTTACAATACGAAAAATGTCGCAAAATGTATTATTTTTGTTTCTAAAACGTCGCAGAGGAAGTATAAAATGATGCTTAAAACGTCGCAAGAAAGGATGTGAGGCCCGATGCTCCAACGATTCGTAGAAACACAAATTGAACAATGGCACAGCAATCCGCATCATCGCGCACTACTTATCGATGGCGCTCGGCAGGTCGGCAAAACCTATCTGATTCGTCAGTTCGCCAAAACGCATTACGACACGGTCTTGGAAATCAACTTCGTCTCGACCCCAAGCGCCATATCGGCTTTCGACGGCGATCTCGACGCCGACACCATCATCGCGAATCTATCCGTGTATGCGAATAAGCCTTTGAAACCGGGACGCACCCTCATTTTTCTCGACGAAATACAGGAATGCCCGCGTGCACGCACCGCGATCAAGTTTCTAGTGGAGGACGGAAGATTCGACTACATCGAATCAGGATCGATGCTCGGCGTCTCCTACAAACAAGTCCCGTCATATCCTGTCGGCTATGAACAGCAGATAACGATGTATCCGCTGACCTTGCAGGAATTTCTCTGGGCGAATGGTATTCAGGAATCCGTCATTCGCTCCGTAAGGGAAAATTACGCCAACCTCCTCGCCACCCCCTCGGTCATTCACGATCGTTTTATGAAACTGTTCCGCTACTATATGTGCGTTGGCGGGATGCCGGACGCGGTGGAGACATTCGTCAGCACCCATGACCTGCGTGCGGTACGCGACATACAAACGGGAATCCTCAAGCTCTATCGTCAGGACATCGCGAAATACGCTGGTAACGTCACACACGTCCAATCCATCTTCGACCAGATCCCCTCGCAGCTTGATAAGAAGAACAAGCGATTCTTCCTGTCCGACATCGCCAAAAGCGCGCGAATGCAACGATACGCCAGCGATTTCATGTGGCTTGCGGACGCAGGGGTGGCTTTGCCGTGCCGCAACGTGACGCAACCGGTGACACCGCTGAAAATCAACGAGCAGCATAATCTAATGAAAGTGTTCCTGTGCGACGTAGGCTTGCTCGCGGCCTCAAGCTTGGGCGCGGCACAACAAAAAATCCTCACAGGAGACCTGAGCGTCAACTGGGGCAGTTTTCTGGAAAATTTCATCGCCCAGGAACTTACCGCGCACGGCTTCGATTTATATTATTACGACAAAGCCCGAATCGGCGAAATCGATTTCCTTCTGCAATGCGATGACGGGGTCTTGCCGATCGAAGCCAAATCAGGCAAGAACTACACCACCCACGCCGCCCTCGATAAGCTCATGTCAGAAAAGGAGTGGAGTCTGCCAAAGGCTCTGGTGCTTTGCGGCGGCAACACTTCAGTCGAATATGCAACCGAACGGAAAGTCATCGCGGACATACCCTGGTATATGACCATGTTCATCACGAGTGACGGCTCCAACCGGCTCGGCTAATAGGATTTTAATCGGCATTATCACAAGACAGTTGAGGCCAACTCATCGACGTTGAGGAGTTGGCCTGGACCTTAAACTGTAAGTTGCGCCTGTGTTATTCCGGCACAACTTACGGCAAAGCGGTAGGATTACCGCTCGCTTACATCAGAACTCAGTGATGACGGAGCGGATGACTTCGCCCTTCTTCAGCTGGACATAGGCCTCATCAATCTGGCTCAGGTTGATGTGCTGAGTGACGATGTCGTGCATGTTCAGGCGGCCGTCGACGGCGAGGTCGGCGTACATCGGGATGTCGTGCTTGATGTTGGTCGAACCCATCCAGACGCCCTTGAAACCACGCTGGTGAACCAGCAGGTCGGCCGGGTTGATCTCGAGGTTAATGGTCGCGTCGGGCTTGGCAAGGCCGATGCAGTACGCGGTGCCGTCAACGCCGAGCATATCCCAGCACTGCTTCATCGTGGACTCGAAGCCGATGGCCTCGAACGCCTCGTCAACGCCGCCGTTGGTGAGCTCGCGTACCTTGGCGACAGGGTCCTCGTTCTTGGAGTTGATGACGTCGGTGGCGCCGAACTTCTTCGCGAACTCGAGCTTGTTGTCGAGCAGATCGATGGCGATGATCTTCTTGGCACCGCAGATGCGCGCGCCGGAGATGATGTTCAGGCCGATGCCGCCCGTGCCGACGACGGCGACGGTATCGCCAGGACGGACGTGCGCGGTGTTGATCGCGGCGCCGGCGCCGGTGATGGTGGCGCAGCCGATGCAGGCGGCCTCGTCCCACTTCACCTCGTTGTTGACCACGGCAAGCTGATTCTCATGAATCAGCGCCTTCTCGGCGAAACCGCCGGTGCCGAAGGCCTGGGTGATCGGACGGCCGTCCGGGAAGGACAGACGCGGCTTCTCACCGGGCTTGCGCACGCACTCCTGCTGCTGCGAGCAGGACTGCGGATGGCCGTTGAGGCAGTTGGCGCAATGGCCGCACACCTGTTCGAGCGAGGCGACGACGTGGTCGCCCACCTTGATGCCCTGAACTTCCGGGCCGACGGCCTCGACGATGCCGGCGACCTCATGGCCGATGACGGCCGGGAACGGGAAGAACTGATCGTCGTCCTCCACCAAATGCAGATCGGAATGGCACAGGCCGGACGCCTGAACGTCCACCAGCACCTCGGCGCCGATGGGGTCGTCGATAACAATCTCCTCAGGCTGCGAGAATCCCTTGCCGACTCCATACGCGATTGAAGCCTTAATCTTTTGCGGCATCATTGCTCCTTTTGTCTATTATTAACGTGACGTACATCACATTACAAAAGGCGTTGGCGTTGCACAAGCAATCACGGAACGTCGCGTGTCCATCAAAAATCAAACGTTTCCTTACATGGAAACGAACGGATACTCACGTTGATTTGTAAGTTATCTGTTATCAATTGTTCGTTAATCTAACATTTCAACTACATCGACTCAAACTTCTCATCGACACAGCGCTGTGGATAACTTCGCCACGACACGCCGAAATGTGGATAACCCCAACCGTTCGACCACAGTAACCGAAAATCACTCGCCACAAACAAAATCTCCTCTAGTCTGCGAATACAAGACAAAGAAAAAGCGAGAAAGGTTACCTGAAAATGCTCGCCCGCTCAGTTTGTCAAGTGCGGGCTTTCATTTTCTGTCTAGACTGGGGTTTACTATATGGTACAACGCAAGTGGCTTATCAAAAAGATACGCGAACAGGCAAAGAGGCAGGGGCTGGAATTTTACAGTCGACAGGGAGGCAACCACGAGATTTTCTACCTGGATGGCGAGACGATTCCGATTCCTCGGCACAACGAAATCGAGCAGCCGATCGTCTGGCAGATCAAGAAGGAAGTCGCGCAGAAACTCGGAAAGGATTGGATGAAATGAGACTGAGGAAGAATCCCAGAGGCATCGACGCCTACGGCAAGCCAACCGTGCACCAAGCGAGCTACCACGTCGTTGTGCAGCCCGGCGAGAAATACTGGGTGCTGACCATCCCCTCCCTCGGAGATGTTGCCATCACCCAGGCCCGTACGCTCAGCGAGGTAGACACCATGGCCCGCGACCTCATCGAGATCATCACCGGCGACTACGACTTCGTGTTGACGCAGGAGATGAAGTTCCCCGAGGAGGTCGAGGCGCATCTGGAGGCGATGAAACGCTACCGCGAGCAGTCGAAAGAAGCCAACGCCGCGGCGGCGAGGGAATCCCGGAAAGCCGCCCGGGGACTTCACCAGATCGGCCTCACGCTGAGGCAAATCGGTCAAGCCCTGGGCATCTCGTATCAGCGAGCCGGGCAGCTTGTCAAGGAATAGGCAGCGGCCCTCACTGGATGGCGCAAGACTTTGCAGCTAGCCAATGAGAGCCGTAATCATGAGAGCCGCGACCACACGCCTTACAGCGAGCGCGCGGACTTCATCACCAGCTTCTCGGCGCTGAAGACGAGCAGTCCGTCGCGCCCCAACTCATTGCCATAGCCGGAGGTCTTCACGCCGCCGAACGGCAGCTCGGGCATGCTGCTGGTGGTGTTGTTGACATAGACCGAGCCGGTGTCGATCTGGGCGGCGACGCGAGCGCCGTGGTCCGGATCGGCCGACCAGACGGATCCACCGAGGCCGTAGGGGCTGTCGTTGGCGAGCTCGATGGCCTCCTCCTCGCTGTGCACCTTGAAAACAAGGGCGACCGGGCCGAAAATCTCGTTGTCGTAGGCCGGGTTGCCGGGCTTGACGTCGGTGAGGATGATCGGGCGGACGAACTGGCCCGGCAGGTCAATTTCGGGATACTGATAGGCGACGGTGGCGCCGGCCTTGATGGCCTCGTCAATCTGGCCAAGCACCTTCTCCTTGGCTGCCTTGGTGCAAAGCGGGGCGAACGTGGTGCTCGGGTCGAGCGGGTCGCCAGGCTTCACCTTGCTGAAGTAGTCGATCAGCGAGTCCATGAACTCGTCGTAGACGCTGTCCATGACGATAAAGCGCTTCGCGGCGATGCAAATCTGGCCGGCGTTCTGCAGACGGGCGTCGGGGGCCACCTTGTTGACGTCGTCCATGTTCGCGTCGGCGAGCACGACGAACGGGTCCATGCCGCCGAGCTCCAGGGTGCTGGGTTTGATGGCCTTGCCGGCCTCAGCGGCGACGATAGCGCCGGCGGACGCGGAACCGGTGAGGGTGACGCCACGCACGCGCGGGTCGTTGATGGCCTTGTTGACCTGGTCATAGGTAAGGAACATGTTGGTCAGCGAGCCTTCGGGCACCCCGGCCTCGTTGATGACGTCGCACAGCATTTGGGCCGTGCCGGGGGTGTTGGAGGCGTGCTTCAGAATCATGGTGTTGCCGAGCATGAAGGCCGGCGCGAACGGACGCATGACCTGGTAGAACGGCGCATTCCACGGCTCGACGGCCATCACGATGCCCATCGCCTGGTGTAGCACCTCGGCCTCGCCCGGGAACGAGGTCTTGACCGGAGTCGGTTTGAGCAGCTCCTCGGCGTTGTCCGCATACCAATCGGCGATCATCGCGGTGATCTCGAGCTCGCCCTTGGCCTCGCCGACCTTCTTGCCCATCTCGGTGGAGCACATCCGCACCAGCTCGTCGCCATGCTTGCGGATGTTGGCCGCGACGGCGTGCAGAATCTTGCCACGCTCGGCAATCGGCTGCTTCTTCGCGTTCTCGAACGCCTGGTGCGCCTTGTTGAGCGTCGCCTCAAGCTCGTCGTCGGTGGCGAACGGATAGGTCTTGATCAGCTCGTTGGTATATGGATTGATGGTTTGATATGTCATTGTTATTACCTCCTCGTAATCCAATCAATGATACGCCCGAAACCTCGCGAAATCCGGGCGTTCAGCGAATTAAATCAGTCTAAAATATCACATCGGAGCAATGACATGAAAATGGACAAATCAGGCCTGTTTTAGCTACTTTGGACGTCATTCATGGCAATTTTGGCAAGTTTGCCTTCAGTCAAGAAAAAATATTGGACATTTTTGGGTTACGTCTAGTTGCCATTTGTATGGGACATCAACAAGTTTAAGTGTCTCGAAAATGTCAGAAAAAGTGAATTATTCAGCGGAAACAAACATCAAAAAGAACATTTTATTTGAGTAAATGTCAACAATATCCACTAACAAAACGACGTGAAATGTCAAATTATTTGACCTTTAATTAGACAAATTATTAAAGAAATCCTCAACTTTACGAATATGACTCGCTATAATATGTTGCTTTTTTATAAAATTGTGCCATGAAAAATTACACTTCAACACAACGGACAACATTCCGTATCGGCGTGGTCGACGAGGACCCGTGCGCCATGCACTACGTCAGCAGCCTTGTGCAGCACTTGCAAAATCTCAACGGTTGCAGGCTTGACATTTGGCAAACGACCAAACCGCAGAAGGCGCTGCACAACTGCCAGTTCGGCACGCACCCCACCGACGTGGTGCTGCTCGACATGCGTCTGCGCGAAATCGCCGAGGACATCAAGGAAAGCAACCCCGAGATCGCCATCATCGGCATGTCCATGCACGTCGAACCCACCTTGAAGTTCCTGGAGGACCCGGAGGATTTCTACACCGTGGCCGACAAATCCAACATTCGGCAGGAACTTACCAAAGCCCTGCACACCATCTACCAAGACAGGACGCTGCAGGCCAAACGCAGTCCGGCGCCACCGCCGGCGAACACCAGAAGGCATTCTACCTCCCACAGAAGCAACTACTTGCAGCGCCTCAGGGCCGTGCCCGCCGAATCGCAGGTGGCAAGAAACCTCCCGAATTCGACGGCAGCCGACAACGAAGTCGCCATCACCTTGCCGAAAAGCGGAGCAATGCCCGACGACGGAGAACCTGTTCCCGTGTTAAGACGCGACTTCAGAAGCCAGGGGCCACAACGCGTCAATCTAAAACGAACCACATTACGTACGGTTCCGCTCTCCCCCAGTGAAAAACGAATCATGACCATGAGCCTCGCTGACAAGACTCCCACCGAAATCGCCAAAGAACTCGAGCTCTCCAATAGCACGGTTTATTCGCACCGCCATTCCATCAGGCTCAAGCTCCACGCAGAAACCTGGGAGCAGGCCGAAACCCTGTACCGCAAGCAGCTCTATGGAACGGGATGAAACACTAGAAGATGCAAGCACTAGACGAAACGGCATGAGGCCATGGTCTTATAATCCACAACCTCGCGAAATAGCAACGAACATAATCGTTCTGCGCTTACCAAGCAGCCGAAACCCCGGAAATTCCAAATGGGGAATCTGAAGCAACCATCAATTCCAGTTAATCTCGGCTCACGCGAGCTTAAAACCAAGCTCCTTCGCGGCGACCGTGGGCACCGGGTCCTCGCACCAATAGTCCTCGAGGTTCTCGTCGGTGGAGAGGGAGCGAATCTCGGCCTGGTCGATGTAGACCTCGCCGCTCAGATGGTCCGTCTCGTGCTGGAAGATACGCGCGGGCCAGCCATGCAGGTGTTCCTCATGCTTCTTGCCGTCCTCGTCCTGCCAGCGGGCGGTGATGTCGAGCCAACGACGGCGCACGGCCTGGTATCCGGCGAAACTCAGGCAGCCCTCGTAGAAGCTGCGCTGTTCGGTGCCAATCGGCTCATACGTGGGGTTGATGATGGCGTGGAACGGGAACTCGGCGATCTCACGGGGGTCGTTGTTGTCGTCGATCGCATCGCTTTCATCCTCGCCGTCAATGCGCACATGGTCCTCGACCACCGCGATGCGCAGCCCTAGGCCGATCTGCGGCCCTGCCAAGCCGACGCCGGGAGCCTCGAGCATGGTGACGCGCATGGTCTCGATGAGCTTGTGCAGCGTCTTCTTGCTGAGCTGGCCGTCGTAGGGCGCGGCGTCCTGGCGCAGCACCGGCTCCCCCATCTGCACGATGGGCAGAATCTGCTCCTTGCCGCCGGTTTTGATGAGCTTCTCAACGGCGCGGTTGAGCTCGGTGTCAACTTTCGTGTTGCTGTGACCGAACATCAGATCGCCAGCTCCTCGGCGACCACGGAGGCCAGACGCTGGCAGACCTCATCGGCCTGCTGCTGCGTCTCCGCCTCAACCATCACACGAACCAGCGGCTCGGTACCGCTCGGACGCAGCAAAACGCGGCCGGTCGTGCCGAGCAGCTTCTCCTCGCGCGCCACGGCGTCCTGCACCTTGGCGTTGGTGGGCGCGGCCTTCTTGTCGACCTTGGGCACGTTGATAAGCTGCTGCGGCAGCTGCGGGAAGTCGGCGGCCAGCTCCTTCAACGATTTGCCGGACTTGACGACCTCGTTGCACAGCGTCAGCGCGGTGAGAGTGCCGTCACCGGTGGTGGCGAACTCGCGGTTGATGACGTGGCCGGACTGCTCGCCACCGAGCGAATAATCGCCCTTGAGCATTTCCTCGAGCACGTAGCGGTCGCCGACGTTGGTCTGCACCGTGGCGATACCCATGTCTTTGAGCGCCAGCTTCAGGCCGAGGTTGCTCATCACGGTGACCACGAGCGTGTCGTGGTTGAGCTTGCCCTCACGCTTCTTGGCGCGGGCGAGGATGCCCATCACCTGGTCGCCGTTGACCATGTTGCCGTCCTCGTCCACCGCCAGGCAGCGGTCGGCGTCGCCGTCGAACGCCACCCCCAGCGCGGCTCCGGAGGCCTTGACCATGGCCTGCAGCTGCTCGGGGTGGGTGGAGCCGGCCTTCTTGTTGATGTTGTAGCCGTCGGGCGAGGCGTTGATCACCAATACCTCGGCCCCGGCGCGACGCAACGCCTCGGGTGCAACCACCGAAGTGGCGCCGTTAGCGCAGTCGGCCACGATCTTCAGGCCCTTGAGTGGCTTGGGCTGGGTCTTGTCGGGCGCGATCGGCGCGATGGTGGAGACCAAGTGGTCGATGTACATATTGGTGGCGGTGCTGGTGTCGTGGCTCACGCGGCCGACACCTGCGCCGGTCGGGCGGTCCCAATCCTGGCCGAGCACAGCCTCGATCTCGTCTTCCTTGGTGTCGGGCAGCTTGAAGCCGCCGCGCGCGAAGAACTTGATGCCGTTGTCGGGCATGGGGTTGTGTGAGGCGGAAATCACGGCGCCCATCTCGACGTTGAGCACGCTGGTCAGGTAGGCCACGCCGGGGGTCGGGATGATGCCCGCGTCAATGACGTCGAACCCGCCGGCGCTCATGCCAGCGGCGAGCGCGGAGGCGAGGAAATCTCCGGAAACTCGGGTGTCGCGGCCGATCAGCGCGCGGCGACGGCCCTCGCGATGCTCGCTCTGCGTCCCGGAGGAATCGCCCAGCACACGCACCGCGGCGTCGCCCAGGTCAAGCGCCAGCTTCGCGGTCAAATCCCTGTTCGCCAGTCCGCGAACACCGTCTGTTCCAAACATATTGGGCATGCTAATAGAGCCTCCGTTTGCATGAATGTTACTACGCCCAATCTTACTCAGCGGCATTCACGAACGCAGCCCCGCGCCCAACACTGCCCCATTTCAACGCATTTGGCCGACGCGAATTTCCAGATGGAGTTCATTCAATAACTAGACAAACATATAGTATTCATATATTTAATGCCTATAAAAACCATTATCCTGCATAGTAGCTATACAAGAAACACCTATTTCTTGCAACGTAGCTATACAAGATTTAGGTAAATCTTGCAATCTGTCGTGGCAAGATTTATAGATTTCTTGCAACGACAGATTGCAAGGGTGTGGCTCATCATGATTGCGCAAAGGGGGTTGACGACGAACGCCAACCCCCTTTATCGCTCAGAACCTGTCAGAAACCTACCAGCAGTTAGGCCAACCAGCCTTTACAGGCTGGCGTTGTAGGCGCTGACCTTGAGGGCGCGGCGGGAGGACTCGACGTTGCCGATCACGATGTTGCGCAGGGCACGGGCGGCGTCCTGGTGCGCATTGAGCCACGTGTCGCCCAGCTTCACCAGCTCGGCCGGGTCGGCGTTGGACGGGTAGAGGTCGTTGAGCAGCGTCTCGGCCATATGGAAGGTGCGGTTCTCCCAAATCCAGTCGACGGTGTCGAAGTACTTCGCGGCGTAGGGCTCGGCCAGCTTGCCCTCGAGGTTCGACGAGAAGCCGAACGCGGCGGCGTCAAGCTGCGAGTTGGTGAGGCTGAGGTCGTGGATCGAGGCGTCCCATGCCCAGGCCTTGGCCTCGGCGGTCGGCACGGAGGCGCGGGCGCCGTAGGCGAACTCGCGGTTACCGGTGGTGTCGTTGGCCTTGAGCTCCGCGTCGATGGCGGCGTCGCCCATCTCGCCGACGGCGGCGAGCGCCTTGACGAGCGCCCAACGCATGTTGTTGTCGATCTCGAGGCCCTTGAGCTTGAGCGCGCCGGAGAGCAGTCCCTTGACGTTGGAGATGAACGGAGCGTCGCCCTGCTCGCCGTAGCCCAGGTAGGCGCTGACCAGCTGGAACTGCTCGTCGCTGCCGGCCTCGGCCGCGTTGGCCAGGTCCCACAGCCCTTCGGCCACATGCTTGGCGACGGCCTCGCGGCGCGCGGGCGCGACATAATGCGTCGCGGTGGTCTTCAGGGTGTTCAGCGCGTAACGGAACGTGGTGGACTCGTGCTCGGTGGAGAGCATCTTGAGGCTCAGGTCAACGAAGCGCTCGGCCGGGAACTCGGCGTCGCGGGTCATGTCCCAGAAGGCCAGCCACACCACGGCGCGGGCCAGAGCGTCGTCGAACTCGAAGAGGTGCTCGGCGGCGAATTCGCGCGACTTGTCGTCGAAGCGCAGCTTGGTGTAGGTCAGGTCGTCGTCGTTGAGCAGGATGAAATCGGGGCGCTTCTTGCCCGCGGCCTCGGTGGCCACGGTGGTCTCGCCAGTGACGTCGAACTCGATCTGGTCGACGCGGGTGACCTTGCCGGTGGCGGCGTCACGGTTGTAGAAACCGATGGCCATGCGGTGCGCACGCAGCACGGGGTGCTCGGCCGGCGCGGTTTGCGTCAATGTCAGCGACTTGATGGTGCCGTCGCCGGCTTCCTCGATGGAAGCGGAAATCATATTGATGCCGGCTTCCTCGAGCCACTGCTTGCTCCAGGTCTTGAGGTCGCGGCCGCTCGCCGCCTCGAGCTCCACCAGCAGGTCGTTCAGCGTGGCATTGTCGTACTGGTGCTTGTTCAAGTAGCTGTTGATGCCCTTGAAGAACTTGTCGCGCCCAACGTAGGCCACGAGCTGCTTCAAGACGGAGCCGCCCTTGGCGTAGGTGATGCCGTCGAAGTTCACTTCGGTGTCATGCAAGTCGTTGATCGGCGCGGTGATGGGGTGGGTGGTCGGCAGCTGGTCCTGGTTCAAGGCCCAGCTTTTCTCGCCGGAGGTGAACGTGGCCCAGGAATCCTTCCATTCCGTGGCTTCGGCGGTCGACAGACTCGACATGAACTCGGCGAACGATTCGTTGAGCCACAGGTCATTCCACCACTTCATCGTCACCAGGTCGCCGAACCACATGTGGGCAAGCTCATGGAGCACGGTGACCACGCGGCGCTCGGCCAGCGCGTCGGTGACCTTGGAGCCGAAGACGTAGGAATCGCGGATGGTGACCATGCCGATGTTCTCCATCGCGCCGGCGTTGTATTCGGGCACGTAGATCTGGTCGTACTTGGCGTAGGGATAGGGCACGCCCCAGGTCTTGGCGTAGAAGGCGAAGCCCTTCTTGGTGATGTCGAAGAGGTAGTCGACGTCCTTGGCGAAGTCGTCCTTAAGCGACTGGCGGCAATACTGCGCCATGGTGACGGTGCGGCCGTCCTCGTTGGCGTAGTCGGTGTGCCATTCGGCGTACGGACCGGCGCAGATGGCGGTGAGGTAGGAGCTCATCTTCGGGGTCGTCTCGAAGACCCAGCGCTTGGTGGTCTCGGCAGGGTGGGTTCCCAAAGTGCCCTCGGCCGCCATTTCGTCGAGGTCTTCGGTCGACTTAATCGGCATGTTCGAGGTGACGATCCAGGATTCGGGCGCGGTGACCTCGAAATCGAACGTGGCCTTGATGTCGGGCTGGTCGAACACGGCGTAGACGCGGCGGGCGTCCGGCACCTCGAACTGGGAATACAGATAGATATTGCCATCGGAGGGGTCGACGCTGCGGTGCAGACCCTCGCCGGTGGTCGAGTATTGGCAGGAGGAGACGACCTTCAGCGTGTTGTGCGCCTGGAGGTTCGGCAGCTCGACGCGGTTGTCGACGAAGTATTTCGCCGGGTCGAGGCTCTCGCCGTTGAGCTCAATCTCGCTCACCTCGTCGGCAATGAGGTCGGCGAAGCTCGAGGCGCCGGGCTTGGCGTCGAAAGTGATCGTCGCGACCGACGGGAAGTTCTTCGACCCCTTCGTCAGATCCAAATCGACATGATAGCTGACCGGCCCGGTGATGACCGACTTGCGCTCCTCGGCTTCCACGCGGGTGAGATTCGCTCCTGGCATTTCGCTCCTTTTATTCATTTCGTGCATACGGCGGCGACAGCTTGCGCCGCGGAATCAAGAGATAACCTCCATTATGGCAACGGGGCACGTCAGCACCACGCCGACAGCGCACATGGCAATTGAGCGCGGCGAATAAGTCGGATATTTGATACGGTTCGGTCAAAGTCAAAGCAAGCGCGAAAACCGACAGATGCGAAACAAAGCCTGTAAAACATTCCCGTTAACTCTTTTACGCCTGTCAATTATCACCATCAAATATTTCATATTTTCCGTAAATAAAAGGCATACTTTTGTACTCATGAAACGATATGATTTAAAGCAATATGTCAGACAATTAGAGCCAGCTTACCGGTCTGGAGAAAAAGGACGACGATGCGGCACGGGGGATTTACGCGCAAAGTAGCAGTTTCGCTCTGCACACTCTCACTTTGCTTTGCCCTTGCGCCCAGCGCCAATGCAGTAGAATTGGGCGACTCGCAGCCCTCAGGATATACCGAAAGCTCCTCAAGCTCCACAGATTCCACCCCTCCCCAGACACCGACACCGACACCGACACCGACACCGACACAAAATCCCACAGCGCCAGACACTGAGCAGCCCTCAGAACACCACTCCACGCTCTCTCCCGACCAATCCCCTACCACGACATCCGAGCCCAAACAACCTGATTCCGAACCCACGACACCCAGTACCGTAGGACCACAGGATGGCACTTGCACCAATCCCGGCACACACCAATGGCCTGATACCCCGAGTGCCGTTGACCCACTGACATGGACCGAAACCCCCGATTCCACCGGCTGCGTGCTGACACTCCTGTCGGGAACGGTACCAGAGAATCCGAGTAACAGCACTACCAGCACCAATGTCCCTTGGTCCAATGACAGCATCACCAAAATCACAGTTAACGCGGGAGTAAGGCTATCCAACACCGGCGGACGCGCCCTATTCAGTTGTCTGCCAAACCTCACCGAAGCAGACGTGTCCAACCTCGACACCAGTAACGCCAAAGACCTCTGGGCCATATTCTGGAACGACCCCGTCCTCACCAAAATCGACGGCCTCGACCAATGGCATACCGGCCAAGTCACAAGCACACGTAGCATGTTCGACAGCTCAGGAGTTCTCAGCCTTGACCTGTCGAACTGGGACACCTCCCAAGTAGCTGACATGGGTTACATGTTCTACAATGCGAGCGGACTCAAGACCCTTGGCAACCCTGGACTCGACATACCTGCCACAGCCGACGTGGACCACATGTTCACGGGAGCGACAAGCCTACCATGCAAAGACAAAACCGGACGCCATCGGTGGGTTAGCGGCACCAACACTCTCAAATGGAACGAACACACCGACGGAGCCACATGCATCCTCACACTGGAAAGTGGTATTGTGCCAGAGAATCCAAGTAACGGCCCCACTAACACCGGTGTCCCTTGGACCAATGACAACATCACCAAGATTGAGGTGAACACGGGAGTCAAGCTGTCCCACACCGGTGGACGCGCCCTGTTCGGTTCTCTACCGAATCTCACCGAAGCGGATGTAACCAACCTCAACACCAACGACGCCACAGACTTCTGGGCCATGTTCTGGAACGACCCCGTCCTCGCCAAGATAGACGGCCTCGACCAATGGCATACCGGCCAAGTCACAAGCACACGTAGCATGTTCCAAGACTGCGGGATTCCCGCACTTGACCTGTCGAACTGGGACACCTCCCGGGTAGCCGACATGGGTTACATGTTCTGTAGTGCAAGCAATCTCAAGACCCTTGGTAATCCCGGGCTTGACATACCGGCCGCAGCCAATCTTGAAAACATGTATATCGGATCCGGACTTCCATGCGCCCAAACTGGTCGCCATTGGTGGACACAGGGCGGCAATAGCCTTCGCTGGAACGAACACACCGACGATGACATGGTTGGCTGCGTCCTTGAGCTGGAAAGCGGAGTAGGTCCAGACGAAGGAGGCGGAGACGCCAGCACTAACATACCGTGGAAAAATGGGGAGAATGTTACAAAGCTTGTAGTTCGTCATCATGCCGGCACGCCAGGTGACCCTCGGGTCAAACTCCTCAACGCGTTCGGCTTTTTCAATCAATCTCGCTTACCAAAACTAAAAACAGTCGACGTAGCCACACTAGACACCACTTCCACGCAAAATGTCTGTTCCATGTTTGGATATCAGCCCAATATCACCACTCTCGACATTACCGGCTGGGACATTCATAATGCGACTGCAACAATAAATATGTTGCCAGCTGGACTGCAAGCGTTAAAACTCGGTCCACATACCCAACTTCCAGCCGATACTTTCCATTCCGTTCCCACTTCGCTAGCATGGGTCCAGACTTCAGGCTTGGAAAACTCCACCGTCATTGGAACGATTGGTGGTACCAACGCTCTCATTACACGGGCAGGATCCAGCAACCCTGAAGGCACCTATATAACTCGTGGATACCTAGCGCGCCTCAATGCAGTTACCAAGTTGCCACTCACAGGCGGAGACTGGCAGACCATAGCGAAATGGCTGGCCGCATTAGTGGCGGGGATTCTCTTCAGCGTCATCGCTTGTGAACGCAGCCAGCGGAAGTCCCAGAGCCGCTAAAGCTACCTGTGGTGACGGCGCCAAACGGCAATTAACCTGAAATGCAATGTAAATCTTCGGATTGCCAATGAATGCTTTGACGAATAACAAGACGTATTGATATTGATTGCGAGTTTCTGGCAGATTGTGATATGTTCATTGTGTCGGTGGAGTCGTCCACTTCGGGTTAAAGTCTGAGTGTTTACAACTTTTCGTCCCGTTGATCTTCACCGATAGGGCGTTTTACCATTGCCTCCTTAATTCATGGCTGATTTGCACGGGCCGTTGGCTACAGTTGATGGCCCGAGCAAGTTTTTAGCCAGTAAACACGACGAATACCCAACATGCCAATGAAGGCAATTAAGAAGGCTGAGCTATAGCCAAAAGTTGGCTGTAAACCCAAGTCTGACCTACAACCCTAAAACTTGAAAATGAGGAACCCCGGAGTTTCATGATGTTTCGCATGAGTGACTTACCGGGGCATTCATTTACATTGTAAAAATATCAATCATCAAAGTCAACCGACAACGCTGGGTTATGGGCCAGAATACTGGCGGCAACACCTGAAATGTCGCAACACGATTTATGCTGAAAATGAGTTTGGGAAACAAGTCAGGTCGTGATGTGGTGAACGTGGAGTATGAGCGGTCGGGGTGCAAGCAGTTCTTCAAGAAGCATCGCGACGACGAGCGGGCGATCAAGTCCCGCATCGAGGCGGCCCTCGCCACGCAGATGGAGACGGGGATGTCGAAGGTGAAGCGGGCCGTCTCCTCACGTGTCGGCGGGCGCTGTGTCTATGAGTTCCGCGTCAACCTGGGGCGCACCGGTTCCGCGCGCGTCGCGTTCTGCGTCGACGGCGAGAGCGCGACGGTGCTCTTCATCTCGCAGACCCTGCAGAAAGACGAGTTCACGCGCCTGCTCGAGCACGACCTGAAGGAGGCCGGGCTATGCGACTGATTCCCGTCAAGCAGGCGCTGAGCATGATGGAGGGCGCGACGCCGGCGAAGTCGCAGTACCGCAAGATCACGTTCCTGACCGCGAAGAAGGACCGCTCGTTGAGCCTCGAACACGGTTCGGATGGCCTGGTGTTGCGCGAGCAGGGCTACCGCGACGAGTGCACGGCCTTCGGCGCCGAGGCGAAGAGCGCGCACGAGTGCAGGCACGCCATCAAGCAGGCGTTCAAGCGCGAGTTCCCCCGCAGCCACAAGGTCTACGTGAGCACGGCGAAATAATCGGCATCACCCCCCCAACATGCCGCCGTTGTTAAGTTCCGCCATAAATCAGCCACTGAGCGTGAGTCAGCGGCCCAAATATGGCAGAAATAATTTTTACCGCCATATTTAAGCCGATGAGAACCTAGCAGCGGCCCTTTTATGGCGCAAACCCTAAAATCTGCCTGGCTGCAATGGAACGCATGCCGGACCTCAAGGGAACCATCATCACCCTGCGCGAGAGGGGACGCTTGGAGACCGGACTCGCCGACCGCGAGATCGAGGTCGTGCCGGCCTGGCAGTGGGCGCCGCAAGGCTGAGTGGGCGCAGACCATCGACGCTTCGTCTCGTTGGACTTCGCCGACAAAGCGACCATTCCTAGTCCATGTTCGATTTGTTTCGTATGAGGCTCAAGTTTCCGCCAGCGACCCAAATATGACGCAAACGAAAAATTTCACCATATACAAGCCTCCGACACAACCTCAACAGGCTAAATATGACGCAAACGAAAAATCCGGCGGCACAATTATCATAGAATTATTCTGCGAATCGCGTACAACAAGCAGATCAGCAGGATCGCCGCGGCCAAGGGCGGACTTACCTTTGGCGCGATCGCGAGCAACACCGTTGCCACGAGCCAGCAAAGCCCGGACTTCCCGGGCTTTTTACTTTTATCAGATAGTATGAAAACCCTCGGGTTATAGGTCCAAAATACGCCGAACGAATGGGTTGAAACGACACGCGGACACAGGTTCTTAGGTCATACGAATCGGCAGGATTCGGCGGTTTCGTCCGACGAATCATCACTCAAACGCAAGATTAATTAGACTGTGGTCACTCGGACGTTATATTATTGTCACATCTTCGGCAATGCGATACGTCCGCGCGCGGCCCCTTTTGGGTTGCGCCCGCAGGCGTGGCCGCAGGGCCGGTAATGGTGTCTTGAAGGGGTTATCCGATGTTGAACGTGGTGGTGTCCGTCCTCGCGTGCGCGGCGATGCTCGCGCCCTGTACTGGCAACCTATCGAATGTAGACAACCAAAAAAGCACCGAGATCGCCCCCCCCCCGCAGTCCTAACGACCAATTCTTATCACAACTCACCAACCAAAACCAATCACCTCTCACCAATTTCCTTACCGTCACTGTCGTCATTATTGAAACATGACAACTCGTCACGTCCGTCCGTAAAGCCAAGTTCCGATCACAAAACCGATTCGAAGCGGCACCGCTCCACACCTTCAGATTCCCGTGGTTCCACACGTTCCAATCGTCAAGACACACGTTCGGGCTCAATCCACAAAACCTCGTCCATACAGCCTTCCGGAAAACTCCAGGCCGGCAAGACCCCGTCCTTGATTCACCAGGCGGACCCGGCCGAACAGCAGGTCGGCCCGCAGAGCGCGTGCACGCCGACGACGGCGACATGGCAGGGCAGCGCGCACGGCGGCTCCTCAGCCGACCACATCGACTGGACCATCGACGGCGACTGCAACATGACCGTCGCCGGCGGCTCCCTCAGCCAGAACTACGGTTACGGGTATCTTCCTTGGCAGGAAAACGGCTACCAAACCAAAGTCACTTCGCTGACCATCAGCAATTCGCTGCAACTCAAAAGCGGAGTAGACTCAATGTACTACTGGTTCTACGGTATGAGTGCGCTGAAGTCCTTTTCGGCGCCTGATTTGAATGTCTCGGGCATATCCAGCATGCAACGCCTATTCAACTACTGCAATGCACTGGAGAATATCGATCTCCATACCTGGGACACAAGAAACCTGCAGGACGTAGTGTATATGTTCAGCGACTGCTCGGCGCTGGTCTCAGTAAACCTCAGCGGTTGGGATACACGCAACATCACCAACACGTTCTGCATGTTCCAGGAAGACGGATCGCTCACCAGCCTCGACATGAGTGGCTGGGACACCAGAAACGTGACCTACATGCGCGGCATGTTCATAGGCACCTCGATCACCAGCCTCAACCTAAGCGGATGGAACACCAGCAAAGTGACCAACATGCACAACATGTTCCGAGGCTCCTCGATCACCAGCCTCGATCTGAGCGGATGGGACACCAGCAACGTGACCGACGCGTCGGGCATATTTGGCTACACGCATCTCAAGCGCCTGCGCCTGGGCGCGGGCACCGCCACGCTGGCGTCGGCGGTGCAGGAGGGCGCGTTCCCCACCAGCTCCTATCAGACCGTCTACGTGGAGGGCGCGGAGCAATCGGCGACATTCCCCGACGGCTCCGTCACCTATAGCCTGCGCCACTTCCAATCGAACGCCCCGCCCGCGGGAGTGTATTCGGTGACCAAGCCCACCTGGTTCGGCAACGCCAAACGAAGCATCCAGTACAACCACGACGACGGAACCGTGGGCGACTACCCCCGCCCCTGCCTCGACTGGGACGGCACCGGCACCTGCACCATCGCCGGAGACACCGGGCTGACCGGATCGGCGACCCGGCGCCTCAACTGGATCGACACCGACAGCAACGCCTACATCCCCGGCGACACCCTCACCCAGGACGGGTTGCTGACCGTCACTCCACAATGGAATCCCATACCCGTCCCCGACGTCACCGACGTGACCTGGCCGCACGACCTCGGCGGCGGATCCAGAAGCATCAGGGCCACCGGCACCGCCGACCTTCTGCGCCACGACGACACCATCCCCGTGCGCTACACCTGGACCGACGCGACAGGCATGGAACAGCACAAGGACGTGGTCGCCACCATCGACGGCGGCGACTGGACAGCCGACCTGACCGACGCGGCCAGTCTGGCGAGCATCGAGGCCGCCGACCTGAAAGGCGCGGGCACGAAGGTGACCGTGACCGCGCAGGTCAAGGATGCCGGCGGTCCCACCGGCCTCTGGTCGAACGGCAAGGAGGGTAACGCCGACATGGTCGCACCCGCCGTCACCGACGTGTACGCCACGGGCGACAGCACGGGCGGCGTCGCCATGAGCTCCGACCGGTCGCAGGCCATAATCGAGCCGAGCGACACCATCACCATCAGCTGGCTCGACAACACCGGTAACCCGATCAGTTGGCCCGACGGAGGCGGCACCACCACAACACTCACCGTTACCGCCGGCCCCGGAGGGCATTTCAGCGCCACCAAGCCCCTCGCCGTCACCGGCGCCAAGAAAGTCCAATACACGCTCAGCGACGGCATCAACACCAGCGAGACATTCACCAAGAAAATCACTGACCCCATCACCGCCATCCCATTGACCGGCGGAGCGAACCAACTGTGGTCCAAGCTCCTGCTCATCCTCACAGCGGTAATGCTCATCGGAGCCACCACCACCCTGCGCAACCGCCGCAACCACAGCCTCCGCCTGGTCACCACCAACGGCCACACCACACCAATCCCCCACGGCTTCACCACCAGTAATCATCACCACGCCGCGAACCGCCACACCATGGCAACACGAACCACTCCCCCGTCACCCTCCACAGCTCCATCGCACACCAAACTCCACCACACCGCCAAGCACACAGTCCACAGCCCCCGCCACACCAAGTAACCACCACGCCGCAAAGCCGCACCACAACACTCCAACCCACCACGCCACAAGTCCGCAACGGCTTTCAGACATGAAAAATCCGGCGGCACGGTCACCGCCGGATCATCCCGCCATGCCGGCTTTCACGTCAGCATGGTGCCGGCACTACTCCATCCGGCCAATCGCATACAACAAGCAAATCAGCAGGATCGCCGCGGCCAAAGGCGGACTTACCTTCGGCGCGATCGCGAGCAACACTGTTGCCACGAGCCAGCAGAGCCCGGAGTTCCCGGGCTTTTTACTCTGATTGGATGGCATGAGAGCCCTCCTTAACTATAATTTCAGCCGGCCTTATGGTCCAAGCCGACCGCACGCACGTTTCGGCCTTCCGGTTCAGGGATGGCCCACCGCATGCGCGCGGCACAACAAACACTATCGGTTTGTATAAGAAAAGCCAAATGAAAACCTAAAGATTCAATATGATTGGACATTTCTTTAGGATATCCCTTTAGGATATTTGAATATTTTCAATCAATATGATAAGTTCAGATTGTCGGTCTAGGCCGGTTCACTTCGAGACAGTTGCCGGGTCATTTAACGCTTTGTCTCGCTGGGCCTCACCGATAGGGCGACTACTCTTACGTCCTAACTATAATTGTTTCGTGGGGTCACTGGTTTCGGCCGGTGGCCCCACGGGATTCTCATTCGAATTTAGCGAGCAATCAGCTCGCCACTACCGCACAAACTTCAACGGGCCAGATACTCGGCGGGATAATGCTGCGCCAGCTGCTTAAGCAACAGGTGACGCGCCAGCCACAGGGCGAGCAGCGGCAGGGCGAAGCCGACGGTGACGTCGGAAAGGAAATGGGCGCCCTGCATCATGCGGCTGACCATCACGACCAGCGCGTAGATGAGCGCGACCGCGTAGACCACGCTCTCCTTGCTCCTCCAACGCGGGCTGACCAACGCGAGCAGGCAGAGCGAAAGGGTGGAGCCGGCGAAGAACGCGTGGCCGGAGGGGAATGATTTGATGTCGTCGGCCACGGCGACGGCGGAGAGATAATGTTTGCCGTTGGGGTGGTACCACGGGGTGAACAGGCCGAAATCACCCTGCATCGCACGGAAACGGACGCGGCCCCACACCATCTTGGCGACCTCGAGCACGCACATCGAGCACAGGAACACGGCCACGATGGCGATGCCGGCCCAACGGTAGCGCCGCCGCAAGTCGTCGGGAATCTTGCGGACGATGCAGGCGATGAGCACCGCGGCCACCAGCCCGTAGACCACGCCGAACCAGTGGCAGTATTTGAAGCACAACGCCAGCGCGACGAGCGTGGAGCCGACGTAGACCAGCCCCGCAACCACCAACTTGCCCAGCCGTTCCTTCGCGAACTCGTAGGTCCAGAAGACGAGCGCGGCACCGATCATCAGCACCGTGGCGCCGATGGCGGGCGCGAGCAGCTCGAAGAGGCGGGAGAAGCCGTTGTGGGGCATGCAGAGCGCCTGGTCGATGCGCAGGTCGGCGAACGTGCCGACGATCAACAGCAGCAGCGCGCCTATCGCCGTGGCGGGAAACATCTTTTTCATATGCTCATTCCTTGTGATGTGGAGACTTGCGGGTCGACAGCTTGACGGTTTGGTGATTACAGACGACCGTCACGCCGCACCCTTCACCGTTTGTGCCTCGCGGCAATCTCGACAATATGACCGAGTGACTGGCCCATGCCAAATTCAACAGTCTATTCCACCGAACGCTTCTGGCGACAGCGAACAGCAAGAGTTCGGGAAAAGTTCACATAGTAACGTATGGCAACATATGGCAATTTCCCCACATAGCAATTTCCTCACATAGCAAATTTCTCATATGCCAAATCCCCCCCCATAGCAAAATCCCCGGCAGGTGCGAAACCTACCGGGGAAATTGCTCACGGTCTTTAAATCAGCGACCGGACGGGGTGCCGTCGATCACATCGTGGGCGATGTCGGCCACGACGGGCACAATCATCGGCTTGCGGTGCAGCTGACGGGAGACCCAACCGCCGATGGTGCGGCGCATGATCTGCTGGAGCTTGTGGGTGTCGTGGGTGCCCTGCATCATCGCGTCCTCAAGCTGCTGGACGATCTGGTGGCGCACCTTCTCGAACTCGCTCTCGTCCTCGGGCATCGCGTTGAGGTAGACCTTCGGGCCGGAGATGACGTTCTTGGCGTCGGTGTCGACCACGGCGAAAGCGGAGACGAAGCCCTCGGTGCCGAGGATCTTGCGCTTCTCGAGCTCATCGTCGGTGAGCTCGCCGACCGTGTCGCCATCGACGTAGACATAACCGCACGGCACGGAGCCGACGACCGCGGCCTTGCCATGGTAGAGGTCGACCACGTCGCCATCCTCGGCGAGCACGACGTTGTTGGGGTCGACGCCGGTCTTGACGGCCACGAGGCCGTTGGCGACCAGGTGGCGGTTCTCGCCGTGGATCGGCATGACGCACTTGGGCTTCAGGATGTTGTAGAAGTAGGTGAGCTCGCCCTCGTTGGAGTGGCCGGAGACGTGGATCTTCGCGTTGTCGCGGTTCACCACGCGGGCGCCCTTCTGCACGAGTTTGTTGATCATGCCATAGACCTCGTTCTCGTTGCCGGGAATCAGGGAGCTAGCCATCACGACGGTGTCGAACTCGTTGATGGTGATGTCGCGGTGGGTGCCGTCGGCGATGCGGCCGAGCGCGGCCATCGGCTCGCCCTGCGAACCGGTGCACATGTAGACCAGCTTGTTGTCCTGGATGTCCTTGGCCTTCTTCAGGTCGACGACGGTGCCTTCGGGGATGTGCAGGTAGCCGAGATCGGCGGCGATGGACATGTTGCGCACCATCGAACGGCCGACGAAGACGACCTTGCGGCCGACCTTGTGCGCAGCGTCAACCACCTGCTGGACGCGATGGACGTGGCTGGAGAAGGAGGCGACGATGATCTTGCGGGTGGCCTCGCTGAAGGCGCGCTCGAGCTCGGGGCCGATGGTGCTTTCGGGGCGAACGAAGCCGGGGACCTCGGCGTTGGTGGAATCGACCATCACCAGGTCGACGCCCTTCTCGCCGAGCTTGCCGAACTCCACCAGATCGGTGATGCGGTGGTCGATGGGCAGCTGGTCGAGCTTGAAGTCGCCGGTGTCGATGACGGTGCCAGCAGGAGTACTGATGCACACGGCCAGCGCGTCGGGGATCGAGTGGGTGACGGCCACGAATTCGAGGTTGAATGGGCCGACCTTGAGCTTGTCGCGGCCGCTGACCTCGACGCAGCGCGGGTTCTGATGATGCTCCTCGCACTTGGCCTTGACGAAGGCGAGCGTGAGCTTCGAGCCGATCAGCGGGATGTCCGGGCGCAGATTCAGCAGGTAGGGCACGCCGCCGATGTGGTCCTCGTGGCCGTGGGTGAGGACGAGGGCCTCGATGTCGTCGAGACGGTCCTTGATGTAGTTGAAATCGGGGAGGATGAGGTCGACGCCGGGTTGCTCCTCATCGGGGAAGAGCACGCCGCAATCGACCAGCAGCAAGTGGCCGTTGTACTCGATCACGTTCATGTTGCGGCCGATCTCGCCCAGGCCGCCGAGCGGCACGATGCGCATGGAGCCCTTGCGGTACTTCGGCGGGGCGATCAGCACGGCGTCCTGGTTGGGCGAGGTGCCCGGGGTGCGGCTGGCGCGCGGGTTGCGGCGCTGGCCGCCGGAGCGGGAGCCGCCACGGTTGTTGTTGCCGCGACTGGAATTGCTGGAACGACGGGAGCCGCCGGAACGACCGGTGGACTTGGCGCCGCTGCGCTTGGTGCCACGGCTGGCCGTGGTCTCCTCGCTTTTGCGGGCGCGGGATTTGCTGGCGCTGCCACGACGACGCGTGGTGGCTGTTGTTTTTTCTTCTGTATCTGTCATATTGTCTTGTTGATTTCTGTTATTTGTTGTCCGCGCCTATGCGCGGACGAGGAATGGAACGGCGGGCGAACACCGATGGGCGCAATACGCCCCGGTGACCGACCCGCTCGGTGAATCTCTCCGGCTTCCCGCCGGAATGACGCGACCTGTCGTCGCCTCACGCTTCCAGAATGCCGGCATCGACCATGCCCTGGTGGGCACGCTGGTATTCCGCGTCCCCCGGCCCGACGTTCGGCAGGCGCATGGTGGTCTCGTCGAGCCACCCACGCTCGTGCAACGCGGCCTTGGCCAGCACGCCTTGGAACCCGGTGCCGTTGACGGCGTCGACCAGCGGGGCCAGACGCAACGCGATGCGCTGGGCCTCGTGGATGTCGCCGCGATCGAAGGCGCTGGCGAGCTGGCGCATCGGCGAGCTCGCGACATGCGCGATCACCGAGATGACGCCCACCGCGCCGATCGAAAGGAACGGCAGGAAGAGCGCGTCGTCGCCGGAGTACCAGGTCAGGCCCGTCTCCAAGCGCTTGCGCACCGCGCCGGCGATGTCGCCCGTGGCGTCCTTGACGGCCTTGATATGGTCGAGCCCGGCCAAACGGCAATACGTGTCAAGCGAAAGGTGCACGCCGGTGCGGCCCGGCACGTCGTAGACGATGATGGGCTTCTCGGCGGATTCGTTGACGGCCTTGTAGTGCTGGAAAATACCCTCTTGCGAAGGACGCGAGTAATAGGGAGCGACCACCAGGACCGCGTCGGCCCCGGCCTCCTGGGTCTGCTCGACCATGCGCACGGTGTGGGCGGTGTCGTTGGAGCCCGCCCCGGAGATGACCGGCACGCTGACGGCCTGCTTGACCACACGCACCAGCTTGACCTTCTCGTCCATGTGGGTGACCGGCGACTCACCGGTGGTGCCGTTGACCAAGAGGCCATCCGCGCCGTCGGCGACAAGATGCTTGGCCAGGCTCACGGCGGTCTCGTAATCAATGGAACCATCATGATGCATCGGCGTCACCATGGCGGGCAGAACCCTCCCGAATGGCGCTGGGTCAAGAAGATGCATGGAAGACTCACTCATAGTTGCTACGCTACTTCGCGGGCGGGACGCTAAACAGCATTCCTCGACAATTCCTCGCCTAGCGTTCACGAGGCGGCCGCCACCCGCTTCGCCCCGGCTTTCGCGGGCTTGCGCAGACCCACGCCCCACCACAGGTAGCGCCTGAGCAACGGGACGAGAACGGCGATCAGCAGCATCGCGGCCAGCGAAAGCGCGACGCCGAGCATATCCTGCCAGAATATCGGCAGCGCGGTCACCGGCGTCTTGACGAGAGCGGCGAACACCTGCTCGCAGATGTTCACCATGGGATTGTTGAGGCCGTAATAGATCAGCGTGGCCCCGCCCACGAACCTCAGCGGACGCCATGCGGGGATAATCCGGGCGAACCCGAGGAGCATAGAGATGCCGAAGAGCGAGGCCGGGATGGTCACCAGATCGGTGAACCACCAAGGTTTTCCGGGGGTGAGCGCGAAATAGGCCCAGGCCAGCGCCGCGAACACCGCCCCGCATCCCGCGAACAGGCCCGCGCCCCACGCACGGCTGAGACGGCGCAACTGGGAACGGAAGGCGTAGCCCAGGGCCAGGTAGGCCGTCGAGCTGAGCACGCGGTTGAGAAAGAAGGGCAGCGGCACCACGATGACATGCCTCACCGCCGCGTCGGCGACCAGCAGGGCCAACGAGATGGGCACAAGGAAACGGCCGTGGCAGGCCTTGAGGATGCACCATAGGAGCAATGACGCGGTGAACAACGACCAAAGGAACCACAGGCCATCGGTGGTGTTGAACAGCACGGGAACCTGCGCCTTGAGCAACGCTTTGAACGACGAGGATGCCTCGGCGCCGGTGCCATGCCGCAGCCATGAGAAGAGAATCTGCAAGGCCTTCTTGAGGAAGACGATCACGGCGAAGAAATAATAGGGCTCCAGCAGCTGGTAGGCGCGGTGCTTGGCCAGGGAGAGGAACGGGCGGTCGGCGGAGAAGAAGATGCCGCTGAGCAGGAAGAACGCGGGCATGTGGAAGAGGTAGATGACGCCGATGGAGACGCCGGGGCCGGGAAGCCAGTTTGTGTTGATGTGGCCGTAGACCACCAGGAACATCGTGATGGCCTTGGCGACGTCAATCCAGGCGACGCGTTGGCGCGGGGTGGGTGCGGAATATGCGGAAGCCGTGTCTTCGGGCCTCGCGCCGCTCACCTCGGCCTTGCCATCCTCGTAATCCACGTCATCTCCACAGAAGTTCAGTAATCCGCATCACTTGTTAACCGACAGCACCAGCATAATGCATCAACGGCACCACAAGCCTTCGATTCCTATCATTCACGTTGGCATCGCGCTTCCAGATAATATAGGTTCTCAAGCTACGGAACTACTTGCGGCCCCAGCGCTGCGGACCGGGCAGGCCGACGGCCCACCACAGGTAGCGCTTCAGCAACGGCACGAGCAACCCCACCAGCGCCATGGCGAACAAGGTGACAAGAAGCCCCTCGGCGAACTGGCCGAAGGCGGGCAGCGCGGCCGAGGCCACCGGAGACAGCTTGAAGACCACGAGCTTGCAGGCCTTGAGCACGATGTCGTTGAGCGAATAATAGATCAGCGTCGCACGCCCGACGAACGTGACCGGCCGCAGCGCCGGCAGCAGGCGGGAGAAGCCAAGCAGCATGCCGGTGCCGAACAACGAGGCGAGGATGGAGACGGCCGAGGCCACCATCCACCGGGCGCTGACCGCCGGAAGCATGGAGAGCCACGCGAGACCGGCGAAAACCACCGTGGAGGCCAAGGCGAGCCAGGCGGCACGGCGGCGGGTCAGTGCCAGCAGCACCTTTCGGCACGCGAAGCCGAGCGCGACGTAGGCCGTGGAGCCGAGCACCTGGTTGAGCGAGAACGGCAACGGGCGCGTGAGCACATGCCGGAGCGCGGCGTCGGCCACCAGCAGCGCCAGCGCGATTGGGATCAGGAACCGCTCGCCGCACACCCGCACGATGCACCACAAGAGCAGTGAGGCGGTGAACAGCGACCACAGGAACCACAGGCCATCGGTGGTGTTGAGGATGATCGCCACGACGTCCTGGCCCAGGGTGCCCTCGCGCCCGGGACGGCCCGCGTAGAAGGCCGGGACCACATTCTTGCCGAGCGTCTGGCCGAGCAGCAGCAGGGAGAACGCATAATACGGCACGAGCAGCTGCCAGGCGCGATGCTTGACCAGGCGCACAAAGCTGCCGCCGGGGCGGAAGAAGATGCCGCTGAGCACGAAGAACGCGGGCATGTGGAACAGGAAGATGACGCCGATCGTCGAGGCGAGCGCGGGGAACCATGTGGCGTTGAGATGGCCGAAGAACACCAGGAACATGGTGATGCCCTTGGCCGTGTCGACCCAGGCCACCCGCTGGCGAGGGCCGTGCGCGGGCGAGAGCGACGACGCTTCGGAGGTCGCGGCGGCTCCGGCCATCTGCGGCGCGGGTGAAGCGGCAACGGGTCCTTCAGTGTTGGCGGGCCGTTGGGTGTCGGAGGTCGGCAAGCGCGACTCCTAGAGGTCGAGGAAGGAATCAAGGCCGACGGTGAGGCCGGGGTGGGAGCCCGAGGCGATGTTGCGCACCGCGAGCAGCACGCCGGGCATGAAGGAGGCGCGGTCGAAGCTGTCGGCGCGAATGACCAGCTGCTCGCCGGTGTTGCCCAGCAGCACCTCCTCGTGGGCGTTCAGGCCCTGCAGGCGCACCGCGTGGACGTGCACGCCGTCGACGACCTGGCCACGCGAGGCGGCCTCGCCCTGGGTGCCGTCGGGCATCGGGGCGCTGCCGGCGTCGGCGCGGGCCTTGGCGATGGCCTGGGCGGTGTGGATGGCGGTGCCGGAGGGGGCGTCGACCTTGTCGGGATGATGCAGCTCGATGACCTCGGCGGAGGTGAAGTATTTGGCCGCCTGCGCCGCGAACTTGTCGGCGAGCACGGCGGAGATGGCGAAGTTCGGGGCGATGAAGACGGACTGGCCTGCCTTCGGGGCCTTGGCGAGCGCCGCCTTGACCTGCGCCATCTTCTCGTCGGTCCAGCCGGTGGTGCCCACCACCACGTTGACGCCTTGGGCGACGAGCTTGAGCACGTTGGCAAGCGAGGCCGTGGGCACGGTGAACTCGACGGCCACGTCTGTGTTGCCAGGGGTGACGGCGGCGATGTCGTCGTCCATGCCGATCTTCTTGGCCAGTTCCATGTCGTCGGCCGCCTCGACGGCCCCGACCACGCTCGCGCCCATGCGCCCCTGCGCGCCAATCACCGAAACACGAATCATCGCAACCTCACTCTCGATACCGTTGCCGGCACATGTTGCCGACATATCTGGTATATCCGATATCTCTAATCGGCATATACGTCCGTCTCAAGGATACGGCTGATATAGGAACAATAATGTACACACAAGCCACAGGCGACGAACAGCGGGTGACAGGCACGGCGAGCAGCGAGCACAGCTACATTTCGCGTTTACGCTTTACAATGCTCCCTGCGCTCTGGCACTCCGGCACTCCCCTGCGGACCTGCCTAGCTGGCGTGCCTGCGCGCGAGGAACCAGCCCAGCACCGCCAGCGGCACGGCGGCGAACGTGGTGGCGATCGGCAGCAACAGGCCGATATGCGGGTTCGAGACGTCGAGGACCATGCCGGCCAGCGAGGAACCGAACGAGGTGCCCACCGAACCGGCCGTGGTGACCCACGAGAGGCCTTCGGTCAGGGAGCCGGCGGGCACGATGTCTTTGACGATGAGGTTGCCCGTGGCGAACAGCGGCGAGACGAAGAGGCCCGAGATCACCGAGCAGATGCCGAGCAGGATCAGGTTGTCCATCACCACATGGCACATCACATAGCCGATGGTGAGCAGCACCAAATAGACGACCATGTGGCGCCAGTTGGAGCCCTTCGGTTTCTTGGAGCCGAAGATGAACGCGCCGACGCAGGAGCCGAGGGCGAACATCGCCAGCTGCAGGCCGAGGAACTGCTCACGGCCCATGGCCTTCATCATCGCGGTGACCGAGACGTCGAACTCGTTGAAGCTCATGTTGAAGACGACGAAGACGACCAGAAGCGGGATGACGCCGGCGTAGAGCAGCACGCTCTTGGGCTTGGCGGCGTGGGTGTGCAGCACCTTGAGGCTCACGCCGTCCTCCTGCAGCTGCGCGCCCTCGGTGCCGCCGCGGTTGGCCAGGGCCTCGCGCACGTCCTCGTCGGTGACGGGAGCCGCACCCACCATCACGTTCTCGACGATGGGAGGCTGGGTATCCTTGAGCGAGAAGAAGATGACGCCGCCCACGCCGCACGCCAGCGCCGGCACGAAAAGCTGGGAGACGGGGCTCACCGAGGTGGCGAGGAACGCGGCGAGGATCGGGCCCAGGATGAAGACCATCTCGTCGATGCCCGACTCGAGCGCGTAGGCGGTGTCGAGCAGGTCCTCGTCGCCGGGGCGGCGCAGCGCGTAGGCCCAGCGGGTGCGCACGAGGGCGCCGAAGGAGAACTGGGTGCAGCCCATCACGATGGCCAGGGCGAAGAGCACCGGAATCGGCACGCGGGCCCAGGCGGCGAAGGCGAAGACCAGCATCGCCACCACCGAGGCCACCAGCGCGGGCCAGCCCACCTTGCGCTGGCCGAAGCGGTCGAAGAGGCGGGCGTAGAGCGGGGTGACGGCGGCGACGGCGAGGATGTAGACCGCGCTCATCGTGCCGGCGATGGTCCAGTTGTTGTACATATGGTTGAGCGCGAGCACGATGCCCAGGCTCATCATTGAAATCGGCAGACGGGCCACCGCGCCCGACAGGCAGAACGACTTGACGCCGGGGATGGCGAAGAGGCGGGCGTAGGGCGAGACATGTTTCGCCTGCGACCCACCAACACGAACAGCACCCATGACTCTCCCCTCCTTTTGCCTTGGCGCGGCGCCCAATGCGGCCGCGAATCGTTTCGCAATGGTAAAGACTGCATGCAACGGTGATGGCGACGGCCGGCGGGACGATGCGGAAGGCCGCTTGGCCGTGCTCGACACGATAGTCGTCGCGCCCCACGTCACGATAACCGGATATTCACCTCACGCTTGCGTATATAACCAGTCTATTAGCCAGTCTATATGGCGAGCTTGGACCGTTACCAGCCGTGAGCATAATGCATGAATATCAATGCCATATACGGCATAGCGGCGCTGGCGGGAGAATTGGGCCGCGGTGGGCGCGACGACCGAAACCTCGGCGGAACGAGTAATGAAAAACCTCCCCAACCCTTGAAACGCAAGGGGTGTGGGGAGGCTTTGAAGCAAAGGCGACGGGCGCCTGGCAAAGCTTATTTCTTGGCTGAAAGAACCTTCGAGGGAATACCCGCATAAATATACATGTCGCTTCTGTCTTGCTTACTACGGCCATCACCAGGATGGTCCTTGGCGAGCCGCTCGGAGACACGCCTCATGCCTTGGTGGTCGT
This sequence comes from Bifidobacterium sp. ESL0790, assembly GCF_029395435.1. NCBI lineage: Bacteria > Bacillati > Actinomycetota > Actinomycetes > Bifidobacteriales > Bifidobacteriaceae > Bifidobacterium > Bifidobacterium sp. ESL0790. The sequence goes on along the minus strand of NZ_CP113915.1, from coordinate 515,232 downwards.
AGAAGGCCATGTCGCATCCCGAATCGGTGTGCAGGTAGAACATCGGGGCCTCGAAACGCTCGAAGGACTCCACCGCGCGCTCCCAGAGCTTGCCGCCGACGCCATGGCCGCGCGCCTGTGGGGCCACCAGGAAAAGCTCGACCTCCGCCGGGGCCTTCTCGCCGATATGGATCTGGCGCTCCATGGCCTGTTCGATGCGCCCGGTCATCTGGCTGCTGCTCAGCGCCTTGTGGCCGAGCGGCGTGGAGTTGAGGCGCTCGTCAATCTTCGCCAGCTGCTGCGGGACGCTGGAGAAGAGGCGGGGCTGGCCGGCGACGCGCGAGAGGATGACGCCCATGAACTTGCCGTTCTTGCGCGCCACCTCGCCCTGGGTTGCGGTGAGCAGGAAGTTGAGCACGAAATGGTAGGAACGCAGTTGGGAGAGTTTGCGGTCACCCTTGAGCTCGTCGAGATGACTCCACGTCTGGTCGAACGCCCGCACGATATCGTCGACGTCACTGAAGATTATTGGTGAATAGATAACGTCCATCTCAATGCCACCCGCGCTGTTCCGTCGCATCCGTCTACCTTTCGCAGCCTGCCGTCTGAAAGCCGGCGGGCCCCTCGCCTCGCCGAACTTTTGCATTACATTATACTTACGCAAATATTGTCGCGTTGTCTAATAACGCATTTGAAATACAAAGTGCCAATGTAATAAACGGCCCGGATTGTTCCACTCACGGCGGAAAGGCGGGTGGGCGTAATCGTTAGTATTCGGGCGAACACGCCGCAATCGGCGCATGACGTCAGTCGTTATCAGAACAGGTGGGAACGCCCAGGCGCAGCTCGGAGAGAATCGATTGCTCATCCTTGGGCCGCGCGTGAATCTCGCGGTCGCGCTCATCCCTCTCACTGACGTAATAGAGCGTGGCGTCGATGGATTCCAGGGGCGCGCCGGTGATCTTCGCGAGCAGCAGGCGGTACATGTCGAGCTGGGCGAGCTTCTGGTCGATCTCGTCGGGCTTTTTGGGGCGGCGGCCCGTTTTCCAATCCACGACGGTGAAGCGCTTGGAGGCGTCACTCTCGTCAAGGCCGCCATAGAAGACGGCGTCGAGCTTGCCATTGACGATGCCGCCGTCGAGCTCCGGCAACGAGACGACGATCTGCTGCTCGGCCGAATACGGGCGGCGCCCAGCCCAGCGGCCGTCGGCCAAACGGCGCTGCCAGACGAGGATCTTGCGATCTTCGGCGGTCTCGACCTCGGCTTTATGCTGCTCCCGTTCGACGAGGTCGGCGAGCAACGAGACTCGGGTCTCGGGCTGCGGGCCGGCGGCGAGCGCGTCGGCGGCATCGCCTTGGATCGACTGCACTTCGTCGGGCTGCTGCCCCGCGCCGAGGCCAGCCTGGCTTTCGTCGCCATCGAAGGCGTTGACGAACCGCTCGGCCCAGGCGTGGAAGCGCGTGCCGGCCTGCGCCGCGGGCGAGGCGACGTGCGGAATCGGGCGCACCAAGCCGCGCCAATACTGCTGCGACTCACGCTCGCTCATCCTTCCGGCGCCGGCCTGCAGCGAGGTGACGTTCTGGCGGCGGCCCTGAAGCACCTGGCGGCCACGACGGCGGACCTGCTCGTCGAGGGCCTTAGTTTCATTGCGCTCAGACTTGCCCGGACCAGCCAATTCGCCTGCGGACCACTCGATGGCACCAGATTCGTTTCTGGGCACTAGATCCTCATCGGCCAGCAGCATTCTGGTCCGCTCGGCCAGGGATTGGCGCGATGGCAGGCCCTCGGGGCTTTCACCGACGACTTCACCTTGACCATGCTTCAGGCTTTGGGAGGCCAAACGAACCTGCTGCGCCGACCAATCCAAACGGGCACCCAAATCCTGGCTCAACGAGGCGGGCCAGGCCATCGGCTCGCCCTCGTCCTGCTCGCGCACGGGCTCGGCCCATGCCTCGTCGACGATCATGCGCTTGTATTCACCCGCCCGCTCGCCGACGAATATGCCGTCGGGGCGTGGGGCCTCGAGCTCATCAAGGCTTTGGGGCTTTTCGGAGGCAAGGTCGGCGTCGGTATCCACGTCGCCATCGGTTTGCGTATTGGCGGTATCGATATTGGAGTCAACGGCTCTCTCAGCATCGCCAGCCGCACCGGCCAGCACCTTGTCGTCATGGTTGGCGAGCGCGTCACACACCTCGCTCCAGAAATTCGACGGCGCCTTCTGCCCCTTGGCCTCGGGGTCGGGAATCCTGCTCACGGAAGCGTTGCGGCAGTAAGTGAGCAGCACGTCCTCGCGGGCGCGTGTCAAGGCCACGTAGGCCAGGCGGCGCTCGTCAGCGTGCAGCCTGCGCCCATATTCCTCGCTTTGCGAAAGATAATCGGGCTCGTCGCCGAATTCGCCACCATTCTCCGCCATAGCGACGGCGTCGGCGAACGGACGCATGATATCGCCATCGGCCTCGTCAACCAGTGATTCGGCGGTGTCAAAGGCGTCAAAGGCGTCAAACTGATTCAAGGGATCACCATCAACCTGCGCATCGTGCGGGAACCGGGGCAATATGGCGGCGTCGGCGCGCACGGGAACGGGCACGCTCGAGGGGTCGTCGAGCCAGGTCCTCGCCGTCTCCTTATATTGCGGCGCATGCCACGAGCCGTTGGCGAACCCGCCGATATGGTCCTCGTCGGCCGTCACCTTGAGCCCCTCGCCCTGGTTGGAGGGGAAGCTGCCGCTCTGCATGTCGACGATGGCCACCGCGTCCCATTCCAGACCCTTGGCCTGGTGGATGGTCATGAGCACCACATCCGCCGGCTCGTTGGGCACCGAGGCGCCGCTGTCGTCGATGGAATCGAGGGAATCCACCCAGCTGACGAAGCCGCGCAGGGTGGGCGCGGAGCCTTCGGCGATCTCGTGGATATAGGTGTCGCACAGGTCGACCAGCGAGTCCATCGGCGAGCGCGCCAGCGAGGGCGAGAGCGGCTGGCCGTCACCGCTCATGGCCTGGGCCACCACGGTGTCGACGTCCAGGCCGAGCGCCCGCACGGCCGTCTGCACGATCTCGGAAAGCGGGCGGTTCATGGTCGCGCCAACCTGGCGGAGCACGGCTCCGGCCGCACGGATCGCCTTGAGCCCGGGCTCGGTGAACCCACGCGCGACCCCGGGCCTGGCAAGCATGCCATCCAGGTCCTCGTCGCAGAGCAGATCGGCCAGGAAGACCATGTTGGGCACCTTGTCGCGATGCTCGCGCACCAGCGCGGCTCGGTCCTCGGGCTTGGCGTCGGCGGGCACCACCCCGGCCTCGGCTAGGGCGCGGAACCGGTAATCGTCGTTGCGCCGCTGCACGAGTCTCGCCAGGGCGTTGAGATCAGGGCTTTTGAGCGCGAAACGCGGCGTGGCCAAAAGCCTCATCAGCGCGTTGGAATCGGTGTGGTCGGCGGCCACGTGCAGCAGGGCGAGCACGTCGCGCACCTCGGGGCGCTCGAGCAGGGCCGAATAGCCGACGGCCAGGGTGGAGAGCCCGGCCTTCTCGAGCCCTTCGACGTACTCGTTCATCCTGGTCTTGCCACGGAAAAGGACGGCCACATGCGGCCGCACATCCTTCACGTCCGGATCCTTGGGGGTGTGGCGGGCGATGGCGGCCTTGGCGAAACGGGCCACGGCGTCCACCTCCTGGCCGAAGGTGTCGAGGCCAAGGACGCCGAGCGTGCCGTCTTTCGCGTCGGGCAAGGTCTCGAGCGGGGGCACCTGAACCTCGCGCATCAGCGAGCTGGACGCACGCTCCTCGCGGCGGCGCAGCGGCTCGGTGAGGTCGTTGGCGGCCTCGAGCACGACGCGGGCGTTGCGGCGGGTGACGCTCAGCGCGTAGGGCCGCGCGGTCTCCCCCATGCCGAAGTCGCGTTCGAACATGCGGAAGGCGCCCGGGCTCGCCCCACGCCAGGCATAGATGGACTGGAAGGGGTCGCCCACGGCGTTGACGGCCGAGCGGCGGGGGCCCTGCGGTTGGGCGGCGACGCTGGCATTGGCAGCGCCGTCACCAGATTCGCCGGGATGGAAGAGCGCGGTGAGCAGCGCGGCCTGCGTGGTGGACGTGTCCTGGTATTCGTCGAGCAGAACATGCGTATAGCGACGACGGAACCGCTCGCCGATGGAGGGGAACCGCGTCACCAAAGCGTAGGCGGCGACGGTGAAATCGTTGAATTCGGCCATGTTGAGCTCACGCTTGCGCTGGTCGTAGTAGTCGACCAAAGTCAACAGGATGTCACGTTGTCGGGCCACGTCGCGCAAGGCGGCGCAATGGTAGATGGCAAGGTCGCGATAGGCGGATTTGGCCTCGGCCATACGATCCCGGTATTGCTCGTCCGTCTCGCGCTTCTTGCGCCTCATGCCCTTGGCGGTAGGTACCTTGGGCTTGTCGTCGGGAACCGCAGCGTCGCCGATGATCGCATCGACGCGATCGATGAACGCCTGGTCCCATTGACGCACGCGCTCCACGCCCTGCGCGACACTCACGCATCCCTCGCCCATCATCGACCCGCCGATGGCGCTGGAGAGCGCGAGCACCTGGTCGACCACCGTGGAGAACCCGCCGAACCCCTGGCCTCGCAGCAGGTCCATATGCTCGTCGATGACGCTGATGGCCAACTGGCGCGCGCCCGCCTGGCTCAACGGCTGGGTGTTCTGGTCGAAGCCGACCAAGAGGCCGTATTGGCGCACGATGGACTGGAAGAAGGCGTCGTAGGTGGAGACCTCGGGCTTGAGGAACGGGTTGGCGCCGGCGCGGCCGGGGCGTTCGGCGACGGCTGTGGAGACGCGGGAGAGCAGCTCGGAGGCGGCCTTGCGGGTGAAGGTGAGGCCCAGGATCTTCTCGGGGGGCACACCACGGCCGATGAGCGTGATGATGCGACGGGTCATCGTGTAGGTCTTGCCCGACCCCGCGCCGGCGACCACCAGCACATCGTCGTCGTTGGCGGCGTTGACGACGGCCGCCTGCTCGGGGCTGTCGGTGGGCTGGGGCCGCGGCTTGGAGTCGGCTTGACGAGCGGGGTTCATATCGCGGTTCTGCGAGGCCATCATTGCCCCTTCCTTACTTCGTAGACGGTGTCGACCTCGCCGGCGCACGCGGGGCACACCTGCCTCATGCGGCAATAGGCGAGGTGGTCGGCCTGCGGACGCGCGACGATCGATTCGGAGCGCGAGGCCGCCGCCGTGTAGAAGATGCGCGAGATCATGGTCAGCGCCCACACCGCCTGGGTGCCGCGCAGGCCCACAAACTGGCTCCATGCGCGCTCCCCCACGCCTTGCGGCGCTTGGGTTGGCAGGTCGGGGATATCGAGCAGCCTGGAGGGGTTGGGGTAATAGCTGCGGGGCGTGAACGCAGTGTCGTTGAGATGGCCGCCTTGGAAAAGCGGCGGCTGGAAGGTGCTCTCGTCGCCGCTGCTTTGCGCGGGAGCCGTCGCCTCGTCCACGTCGAACAGGGCGCTTTGGGCGATGTCGGGCATGGTCTCCAACGCCTGGACGCCACGCAATCCGGCGCGTTCCTGGGTGCCGCGCACGCTTTCGGGTTGGTCTTCGGCATTATCACCATGTTGGCGTTCGACCTCGGGGAAGGCGACGCCGAGCTGGTAACAGACCAATTGCAGGTCGTTGAAGACCTGCCTGGGCCCGTGCTTGTGGCCGGTCTTCCAATCGATGAGCCGCAGGTGCTCCTCGCCGTCGGCGGTCTCGCGCCATTCCGCGCGGTCGATGCGGCCGGTCAGGCGGATGCGCATGTCGTCGCGCATGCCCTCGGGCCAGCCGCCGTTGAGCACGCCCATGATGGCGGCGAGCTCGTCGCGGCCGATGGCGTCCACGCCGTCGATGGCGTTGTAGGCCTCGAGGATGTCGTCAAGGCCAAAGCTGGAGACGAAGGCGCTTTCGCATTGCGCTTGCCGGAGCTTGCCCACGCTGAAGTTCTTGGTGTTTTTGCCCGGGTAGTCCTCATCGTTGGAACGCACGAAATACGTGGCGATGTTATGGAGCGTCTGGCTGGTGGCATCGTCCTTTTTCTCGGCCTGGTAGCGCTGGGCGGGGTCGATGTTGTCGGCCGGGTCGCCCGCCAGTTCGTGGTAGATGTCCATCATACGCGAGCGGATGGCCTCGATTCGCTGCTCCTCCTCGGCACCCTGCATGAAGTCGAGCGCGTCCAGGCCCTCCTCGCTGGCGCGGCAGGCCACCTCGTGGATGACGGAGCCGAAACTGGTCGCGGCGCTGGAGGGGCGCGGGCCGGCGAACTCGCTTTCGAGCATCCAGCAGACCGGGCAGGCCCAGATGCGGTCGACCTGCGAGGGCGAGAGCGTGACCGTCGGGGCCTCCGGTGTCGGCTTCTCGGCTTGGGAAGCGATGTGGGAGCTGCTCTGCGAACTTGTGTGGGAACGGCTGCGGGGCACGGCGGCCATATAGGGCCATTGGTCGGGATCGGCGGCGACCAGGCCGGAATCGTCGAGCAACGCCAACGAGGTGGCGGCGTCGCGCACGCTCGCCTGGTCGACATGGGGCGAAACGGAGGAATCGTGGGCTTCCACCGACATGCCATCTGCCACCTGCGAGCCGCGCATGAGCTCCACGCGGGCGGCGGTGACGATGCCGCGGGGGTCGGCGTCGAGGCCGGAGAAACGGTTCGCGTCGGCGAGCACCGTGTACCGCCGCGTCTCGAGGTTGGCGTCGCGGTCGCGGTCAAAAAGCTCGGGCATATAGATATAGAGAAAATCGGACGGCACGGCGTCGTCGCTCAGCACGGCGCTGACGGTGACCTGCGAGCCGGCGCGGGTCAAGGCCACCAGGAAGCTCTTCTGCTCGGCGCCCAACACGCGGGCGAGCTCCGGGTCGCGGCCGGTGACCGTGCGCTCCCAGTCGTCGTCGAGGCCGCCGGAGAGGGTCATATCGGCCAAGTCCTCACCGCCGAAGAGCGTGTTGCGGGGCGCGAGGTTGGGCCAGACGCCCTGCTGCATGCGCACGATGGCGACCATGGGCCAGTGCCGTCCCGCAGCGCCCGCGGGGGTAGTGAGCGTGACGGCCTGGTCAATAGGAGCGACCTTGGCCAGCGAATCGGCCTCGATGCGCATCGCGCGCACGCTGGCGATAAAGTCCGTGACGCTTTGCTTGGCGCCCGAGCCCTCGGCATAGGCGAAGAGCCGCATCATCACGTCGAGCCGGTCGTTGGCGGCCCGGCCCTCGGCGGTGTTGGCGAGCGCCTTGACCTGCCAGTCGCGCGCCACATCGCAGGCGTCCCAGGCCAGTCCGAGCACGTATTGCGGCTCGTCGACGGGCAGGGAGCCGAGCTTGGCCGCCACCTTGCCGACCAAGTCCCAGACGTGGGCGAAGGCCTTGACCGATGGGTTGCCGCCGCCCACCTTGCCAATCATCGCCAGAATCCGCGCGGCCGGGTTGGTGGAGCTTTCGGCGTCATTGGTAGCAGTAGCTGCGACAGCATCGATATCAGTACTAGTATCACCGTCAGCGTGCTTGATATCAGACTTCGCCTTTTCATTGCCATCCGGCGCGGAATCGCCAAAGGCGAGCATCACATACATCGCCTCAACGCCGAATCGCATGTCACGCCCATCCCCCGAAGCCGGGTCGATGAGGCTGTCGTCCACCACCACATCCGAGGCGACTTCGGCCTTGCCGATGAACCTATCGCGCAAATCCTGCCATTGCTCGCGCAATTTGGGAAGCGAGGCGGTGACGTCGATTTCGGTAGTCTCGGAATCATCAAATGAATCGGAGCCATTGGCGTCATCAGGCCGCCCGCCTTGTGTCTCGTCCATGACGCGCGAAAGCGAGGCGATGGCCTTCATGATCGAATCGATCGGATCGAGCCTGGCCGGAGTCTCGCCGCCGCGCCGCGACCGGGCCGTGACCAACGGGCTCTCCATCAGCTCGCGCACACGGGCACGCACGAAACGCGACAGCTCCGCAAGGCCCATGCGCTGACCATCAAGTCCCTGCCAACGCAACCGTGCGAGCTCCACCAGCGCGAAAAGCCCCTGCACGCTCGGATCGTCCTTCAGCGGCTTGGTGACGGCCGAATAGCGCACCGGCACACCGTCAGCGCGCAGCCGCTCACCGAAGGCGCGCACCACGTCGTTGTCGTGGGCGATGACGGCCATGCTGTTCCACGGTGTCCCCTGCGTCAAGTGCGAGCGCTTGAGCCGCCAGACCATGTCGTCCAGCTCCTCGCGCTCGGTGCGGTAGAGGGCCGCGTGCACGCTGCCATCACTCGTAGCAACGTCGTCGAGCCGCGTGATGGGCAGTGCGCCGTCGAACACGGGGAGCTTGCCGGCACGTTGGGCCAGCGACACATCGGTGTCACGCTCGCTGGCGATCGACAGGGAGACGCGCGAGGCGACCAAATCGAGATACGACGGATGGGAGCCGTCGGCTTGCGGTGACTTGTCACCCTCTCCATCGTCCTTATTATCGCGATGATCACGAATCGCCCTGGCCTCAAGCGTGGTCGCGACGGCGTTGATGGGCGTCTGTTGCGCCCTGGAGAAGAGGTATTCCGGGTAGGAGCCACGGAAGGTCTGCACGGCCTCGTCGGGATTGCCGACCAAGACCAGCCCCACCCCGCGCACGGCCAGCGCCTCCAGGAAGGCGAGCCCCGCGAGCGTGAGATCCTGGAAATCATCGACCACCAAGAGCTGCGGCAGCGCCTCAGCGTCCACGTTCCCCACGGCTTGCGCGCCTTCGACCAGAAGCCTGGAGGAGTCAAGGCGGAACTCGTCGGGATAACTGCGCGCGACCATGGCCGCGTACTCACTGCGCAGCGCGAAGGCCAGCCTCCACTGGATGCCCAGACGCTCGGTGCGGGCGGTGTGGTGCTCGACCTCGCCGAGGGCTGCCAAGGCCTCCGATTCACGGCTGGGGTCGAGGCCCAGCTCGTCCATGCGCGCGAGCATGTCGCGCAGCTGCATCACGAACGTGTCGTCGACGCCACGGGCGAAGAGCACATCGCTGCCGCCGGCACCCTGCGAGGTCGTTTTGGGCGCGTCGGCCTCGGCCTGCCCGATGCTTTCGACCCCGTGTTCGCCCTTCTCACCGTAGACGGTCTGCGCCCAGTCGGATGAGGCGAAATAGCGGCGCAGCAGCTCGCAGGTCTCACACAGCTCGCCGGCCTGCGCATGCCCGACATGCACGCCCACCACGGCCCGCAGCAACGCATCCTGCTCGGCGCCGTTCAAAAGTTTCGGAAGAGGTTGGTCCTGGGCCTGCCGGTCCGCGCCGACCACGCGGAAGGCGATGGCCGAAAGCGTGGTGACCGGACGCGCGCTCGAGCTCGCCCCACGCGCCTGAATCACACGGTCGGAGAGCTTGTCGGCCGCCTGACGCCCAGAGACCACCATCGAGACCTTGGCATCACCGAAACGCTCGATGCCCCTGAGCATGGCCTGCAGGGCGAACTCGGTCTTACCGCTATCGGGAGGGCCGGCCACGAGGATGGCGCGAGGCCCTTGCGTCGGGGCCCCCTCGCCCTGCGCGGCACCCGCAGAATCCACGGAATCCACCCCGGCGAACGATGACGAGCACGCCTCAAGCAGCCGCCCCACGGCGTCCATCGCCGCGCAGCCCTCGAAACCTCGTGCCTCATCCGTGTTTGTGGTCATTGTTCCAGTCTATGGTCCGCCGTGACCTTACGAAATACGTGACGGCCCATCCCCGCCACAACGCCATAATCATCAATCCCACAAGACCGCGAACAATATGGAAGGTAATAAGGCAGAAAAACAGCAGACAATATAACAGCCGACAATATATAGGTATAAAAAACACCGGACCACCCAGGGATCAGGGCGGGCCGGTGAATGTGAGAAGAAAGAAATGTATAACCTAAAGTGTGACGGGCCGGACGTGGTTTGGTCGCGTCCGGCCCAGTGGAATTCACACACCGCCGGCCGCCAGGCGAACCCGGCGGTCAACGGTGGGGCTGAAGGCAGCTATAGGCTCACGCCTGCTGCTCGGCAAGCTGCTCCTGCATGTACTTGCCCTTCGCGCCGGTCTCCGGAAGGAGGACGAGCGGGACGAAGCTCAGCAGGAAGAGGATGCTCTCGATGGTGAGGTTGAGGCCCCAGTTGTCGCCCGCGACCTTGCCGACGATCAGCGGCAGGAAGTAGGAGAGCAACAGGCCAACGGTGCCGATCACGCCACCGGCGCTGCCGGCGTACTTCGTGCCGATCTCCTTGATGGCCGGGGTCATCGCCTGGATGATCGGGCCGGAGAGGGCGGTGAAGAAGCCGTTGAGCACGAGCATGATCCACATGCCGGCGCCCATGGGCACGAACCAGTTGGCGATCATGATCACGCCGCCGATGACGGTGCTGATCAGCAGGAAGGCCTTGTTCTTGCCCACCTTGGTGACGTAAGCCGGGCCCACGATGCAGGCGAAGAAGCTGCCGACGGTGATCACGGCCGCGAGGCTGCCGGCCAGCTGGGGGCTCGCGCCCTTGCTGATCTGCAGAGCGCTCGGCAGGATGGTGGCATAGCCGGTGGTGGAGGCCAGGGTGAGGCCGTAGGCCAGGGCGATGAACCAGACGTTCTTGCTCTTCATGGCGGTGCCGAGGTAGGTCATCACGGGCTCGGGCTCAGGCAGCTCGGCGCCTTCCGGCGCGTCCTTGGCCAGCAGGAGCCAGAGCACGAAGGCGACGGCCATGGCGATGGCGCCGACCATGTAGGAGATGAACAGGCTGCCCATCAGCGTCGCGCCGGCCTGCGCCACCACGATGGCCACGCAGGAGACGGCGTAGAAGACGCCCATGGCGAAGCCGGTCTGCTCGCCGAACCAGGTGCCGAGGATCTTGGCGAGGTTGGCGTTGAGGCAGGCGATGCCGAAGCCGATCAGGAACATGGTGATCAGCTGCATGGGCATGGAGCCCAGGGTGAAGCAACGCAGGAACGCGCCGATCACGGAGACGATGGCACCGATGCTCACGATCTTTTTGACACCGTAGCGGTCGGCCAGGGTGCCGGAGGGGATCGAGAGGAACACGGCGGTGAGCATCGGCATGAGCATCATGCTGGAGAGGCCGGCCGCATCGGAGTGCAGCATCTTCATGACGTCAGGGCCCCAGGCGGAGACCTGGTACTGCAGGAAGTTCGCCACGAAGCAGATCAGGCAGACGACGAACAGCACGGCCCAGCGTTTTGCGGGAAGTTTGTTTTCTTTCATTGGTTGTCCTTTTTTGGTTTCTTGGACTGCTTAGAGGATCGACTCTTCGTACATCGGCGTGAAGGCCTTGATGTTGTCGTCGTTGATGTTCTGGCGAACTTCCCACTTCTTGTCGTTCATCACCATGTAGTTGCGGTTCGCGTCGTCGAAGGCGGGCCACTCCGGCATGCCGTAGAGCTCCGGGCGCGGCTTGCCGTACTTGGCGAAGCTGTACCAGACGTTGTTCATCTCGTCGCTCAGGTGCTCAGGCGGGTTCGGGCCGGTGAACTCAAGGCCGTCGGAGGTGTCGAGGTTGCGCATGACGAACGGGACCTCGATGGCGTGGCAGGAGCCCATGCCCTCCTTGGTGGACTTGTAGGTGAACAGGTAGGTGTAGGTCGGACGGTACTGGCTCTGCTCCAGGGCCATCAGGTCGGTGCCCACGCGGAAGCCGGTCTGGTTCATGAACTCGACGTAGTCGTTGTCGAGCTCGTCCTGGCCGTGGACCTGGGCGAAGACCTTCTCCCACTTCTCCACAGGGGTCTTCGAATCGAAGTGGAACGGGAACTGGCCGTGCCAGAAGGGCTTGAGGTCCTCGAAGTAGAACTTGAAGTAGTTCATCTCGTTCTCGCAGCAGCCGGTCATGATGTCGATGTCCTTGGCGGCGCCATCGGCCCAGGCCTTCATCGGGTCCTTCGGCAGCAGCGTGCCGTCGCAGACCGGCGAGTAGGTCAGCGAGACGACGTTGCGGTCGCGCTCGCACATGATGTCCATGCCGGCGATGAGCTCGTCGGAGCTCTTCTGCTGCAGCTCGTCGACGCTCTTGCAGCCCATGATCTCGGCGAACTCAAGCGCGAACGGCTTGGCCATCTCCGGGGTCTTGTAGAGCTGGATCGGGCCGGACTCGCAGATGGCGCGGTTGAACAGGCCCTTGGCGGCCGGGCAGATCGCGAGCAGCGCCGCGGAGGAGGAGCCCGCCGACTCACCGAAGAGGGTGATCGAATCGGGGTCGCCGCCGAACTGGGCGATGTTCTTCTTGATCCACTTCAGCGCGAGGATCTGGTCGAGCATCTCGAGGTAGCCGGCCTCCTGGTAGTCCTCGCCACCGGGCAGGGCGGAGAGGAGCATGGAGCCGAAGACGTTGATGCGGTAGTTGATGGAGACCAGCACGACGTCCTGCTTGGCGGCGAAGTTCTCGCCGAAGTAGAGCGGGTCGGCCGAGCCACCGGAGAAGTAGGCGCCACCGTGGACGTAGACCATCACCGGCTGGTTCTTCTTGGACTTGTCCTTCACCCAGACGTTGAGGTAGAGGCAGTCCTCGCTCTGCGGGTTCAGGCTCGAGGGCTCGTACTTGTCCTTGTCCTGCATGGCGGAGTAGCCCAGGCGACGGCAGGAGATCAGCTCATCGCTCGGCTCCAGCGGCTGCGGCGCCTTCCAGCGCAGCTCACCGATCGGCGGCTTGGCGTAGGGAATGCCGAGGTAGGTCTCGACGTTCTTCTCCGACATGAAACCATCGAGCACACCGGTGGTCGTTTTCACTCTCTGCAATGTCATCTCATTGCCTCCTTTATCTTCCGGCCGAAATACCAAATCGTTGAGATTCAGCGGTTTTCGGCCTTTATCTCTGAAAACGCCCTCAGGCTATACCCCCGTCCGACACCAAGGTCAAATGCTTTTGTGCGATACATGATTCATGTATAAAATAGACAATAAAGGCCGAAAAGTCCACAATTTTGCGATAATTGATTGAGAAAGCCTCGATGTAAACCCTTGTGCAAGACCAAGGATGACGAAAGGCAAGGCGACATGAAATTCACGTATCCACTCGGCGAAGGCAAATCCGTCAAAGAGACCGCACGCATCTACGACATCAGCGTCGACACACTGTATTACTACGAGCGGCAAGGCATCCTCGTGCCCAAACGCAACCCCTACAACTCCTACCGCGTCTACGGCTCCGAGGACTTCTTCAAACTCAACATCATCACCGAGCTGCGATCGCTGGGCTTCAGCATCGAGAAGATCGCGCGGTATTTGAAACACCAGGACTTCAAATCGACGTTGGAGTTGACGGACGAGGAACTCAAATCGATCGACCAGCAGATCGACGAGCTCTCGAAGCGCCGCGCCGAGATCCACGAGGAGCTTTCGATGTTCCTCTCCTCGCTTTCGGAGGCGCAGACCTCGCTGACCACCATCAAGCACTACGACGACCGGCCCTTCGAGCTGGTCTCCAACGATTTGGTCTACGACAAGGACCTGCCCTACACCTTCGCCAAATACAGCTCCATCAGCAAGCACGAGAAGCTCAAGGCGCTACGCAGCACCACGGCCTACGTGGTGGACGTCACGCTCATCGACGACGGCTGCTTCCCCTCCAAGAAGACGCTGCTCTACACCGGCGAGGACAACCCCAAGACCCCCTATATCCTGCCGGCGGGCATGTATGCCGGGCGTACCTTCAAGGGCTCATTCCCCAAATGCCCGAAGGTCTATGGGCAGATGGGCAAGAAGATCGCCGCGGAAGGCTATGAGATCTGCGGCGACCCCATCGAGTACTGCCTGATCGGCGACTACGAGTCGGCGGACCCGACCGAGCACGTCACGCGTATGGAGATTCCGGTGAGGAAGGCGGGGCAATAAATAGGCTTGCCTCCGTTTTTCGATTTAGAAAGCCCTTATATAAATAGAACATCAGATGGATGTACCCTGCTACCGCTGGTGTGAGATGGCCCAGCCCAGCAGAGCCAGCACCAGCGTGCACACCGTGGTGAGGCAGGGGACGGCGAGGCCGACGCGGAAGCCCGCGGCGTCGAGGACGACACCGGCGAGCGTGGAACCCAGGGAGCTGCCGACCTGACCGGCGGTGCTCACCCAGGAGAGCCCTTCGGTGAGCTGGCCGACCGGCACCATGCCCTGCACGATGAGGTTGCCGATGGCGTAGACCGGCGAGACGCAGAGCCCCGAGACCATCGAGAGCAGCGCGAAGAGCGCGAGATGGCCGATGCTCAGCCAGATGAGCAGATAGCCCAGCGCAAGCAGCGCGAGGAATGTGACCATATGCCGCCAATTCGAGCCCTTGGGGGCGTGGGCGCCGAAGACGAGGCCGCCGACGCACGAGCCGATGGCGAACATGGAGAGCTGCACACCGAGCAGGCTTTGGCGGCCGATGGCCTGCATCATGCTGGTCACGGAGACATCGAAGGCGCTGAAACTCAGGTTGTAGACCACGAAGATGATGAGCAGCGGCACCACGCCACGGCACAGAAGCACGGATTTCGGCTTGGCATGGCCCGCGCCGCGAATCTCGAGCAGATGCGAGGTGGAGCGGGCGGGGCGAGACTGGCTCACCGGGGTGCCTTCGGCGCTGTTGGCCCCGGCCACGTCGGCGTCGTCGGCGGCCGCCATCCGCACCTCGACCACGCTGACCACCGGCGGCTGTGTGCTTTTGAGCGAGAAGAACACCGACCCACCGAGCGCGCAGGCCACGGCCGGCACGAAAAGCTGCGAGACCGGATGCACCGAAGTCGCCAAAAAGGCGGCGAGGATGGGCCCGACGATGAACATGACCTCGTCGATGGCGGCCTCCATGGCGTAGGCCGTGTTGAGCAGGTCGGCGTCGTCCGGCCCGCGCAGGGCGTAAGCCCAACGGGTGCGCACCAGGGCGCCGAACGAGAATTGGGTGAGCCCGGTCAATATGGCGCAGACGAACAGCACCAGCACCGGCAGGCCCGCCATCGTGGCCACGGCGAACAGCAGCATGGCCACCACCTGCACCGCGAGCGCCGCGCCGCCGATGCGATGCTGGCCGAACCGGTCGAAGAGCTTGGCGTAAATGGGAGCCGCCACGGCCACGGCGAGGATATAGACCGCGCTCATCGACCCGGCGATGGTCCAATTGCCGTAGAGCGCGTTGAAGGCGAGCGTGATTCCGAGGCCCATCATGGCCATCGGCAGCCTCGCCACCGCCCCGGAAAGGCAGAACGCCTTGGCGCCCGGTATCGAGAACAGCTCCTTATATGGATTGGATTCGCGCCGCGGGCCCTTTCCACCACCTTGTGGCTTGCACGCGATCTCATGCGACATCTGGCTGGTCGAAATCGCCGCCGATTGCGCCGTGCTCATACACACCTCCCTCTATCCCTTTTACAAGCAGAAAGGGAATTATGCAAAACAGGTGCCGCTTGTCGCGTTTCCTGGGAGGGTAGGACAAGGGCACCTATATATTCAAGAGTTGCTCAGGAGATGTTCAAGGCTTCGTGTGGGAAGTCCCTACTTTTATCGCGCGGCGGACACGTTCGCGGCGTAGATATAGAGGTCGTCGAGCGCGGTGCCGATGGCGCGCTTGTCCTCGGGATGGTCGGCGCTGGTGCGGGAGGCCGCCCGCTCGAGGCCGTGCGCCACATAGTAGCTGACGTCGCTGGCGCTGTCGGTGTGCAGGAAGTAGCGCCTGACGCCGCGCTCGGCCAGATGGTGTATGGCCTCGCCCCACAAGTGGCCGCCGATGCCCGCTCCCCTCGCGTCGGAGGAGACCAGGAAAAGCTCCAGCTCGGCCTGCGCGCTCTCATCGATTCCCGAGGAACGCTCCAAGTCCACCTCCACGCGGCGCCAATACCTCGCGTAGCGCAGCCCGTTGGACCCGGTGTCGCTGGCCTTGAGCTGGCGGGCGGCGCACTCACGTTCCTTGTCGGCCTGGGGAAAGGCCACCGGGTCGCCGATCACGCGGGTGAGCAGCACGCCCATGAACCGCCCGTCGCGCTCGGCCACCTCGCAATGGGTGGACGGGGCGAGATAGTGCAACACATAATAACGCGACATGAGCAGCGAGACGGGGCTGTTGGCCGTGGGCACGTCGTCGCCCCACATATCGTCGAACTGCGCGACCATATCCTCGAGGTCGCTCCATCGCATGGAACGATATACGATTGCCGATGACTCACCCATTCCTGCCAAGCCTCCCTAGTTTCGCAGACCCTCCCATCTTAGAGGCAGCGGGACATAAGCGGTAATCCTTGAGTCCAAATGCATCATGGCTTTTAGGTTTGTCTGGATATGAGACGGGAAAGGGATCGGATAGTCGAAAGTGTGATGAAGTAGTCAAAAAATAATCCCGGTTTTCGGCCATCTCAAAACCTTTGACACGATATACTTTAGAAACCGACCTATTACTGCAAGGAGGCAATAATGAAGGCTGTCCAATATTACGGCAAGGAACACATCCAGATCGATGACATCCCCGAACCACAACTGAAGCCAGGCACCATCAAGGTGCGCCCGGCCTACACCGGCATCTGCGGCTCCGACCTACATATGTACTACAACGGGCCCGAGTCGGTGAGCGGCAACGTGCCCGGCCATCCCCACCCGATCTCGGGCGAGAGCATCCCGGTGGTGCTGGGCCACGAGTTCTCCGGCACCGTCGAGGAGATCGCCGACGACGTCGACACCGACCTCAAAGTCGGCGACCACGTCTGCATCGAGTCGATGATGGCCTGCGGCGAGTGTCCCTCGTGCAAGGCCGGGCACTACAACACCTGCGACAAGGTGGGCGGCATCGGCATCAACGGCCGCGGCGGCGGCATGAGCGAGCATGTGGTGGTCGAGGCGCGCTTCGTGCACGGCGTCGGCGACATCCCGCTGGACCAGGCGGCGCTGCTGGAGCCCTTCACCGTGGCCTACCACGCGGTGCGCCGCAGCGGGGCCAAGGCCGGCCAGACCGCGGTCGTCGGCGGCGCGGGCCCCGTCGGGCTCATGCTCGGCGCGGTGCTCAAGGCCAAGGGCCTGAAGGTCATCATGTCGGAGCTCTCCGAGGTGCGCAAGAAGACCGCCAAGGAGACCGGCGTGGCCGACATCGTGGTCGATCCGAGCAAGGAGGACCTGGCCGCGCGCGTCAAGGCCGAGACCGACGGGGCCGGCGCCGATGTCGGCTTCGACGCCTCGGGCGCGGGCGTGGTGGTCCACCAGCTGATCGCCGCGGTGCGCGAGAGCGCCAACGTGATGATCGTCGCCATCCACGTGCGTCCGCTCGAGCTCAATGTGGCCAAGGAACTGACCCGCACCGAGAAGAACATCATGACCTCGCTGGCCTACTGCAACGACCACCCGGATTCGATCAAGCTCGTGCAGGACAAGCACATCGACCTCTCCCCGTTCATCACCGACAAGATCAAGGCCGAGGACCTCGTGGAAAAAGGTTTGAAGCAGCTGCGTGACGACGGCGAGCACCACGTGAAGATCCTGGTCGAGCTCTAAGCACTCCGTCCGTCCGAAAGGACCGGACTCCCTGCAATTACCAACAACCGAACGGAGGACCGCGGCGTGCGTCACGGTCCTCCGTTTTTCCATGCCCTTACAAAATGTCTTACAAATCCTTGGAAATCAGGGGATGAACGAAATGGACACCGCCGTCCGTCTCGATGGTGAAGACAATCCCGAAAAGATGCATCATCTGTGTAAATATATGGATATGGGCGACATTGGTTAAGGGTAACAATTAGCATTATTGATGTTCTTCGTTTCCGCGACCCGGTGTCGCCCAAGTTTGGATAGGCAGTGGGGTCAAACGTTTGAAAAGGGGCAATGGCATGGATAGCGGGCAACACAACGCGCCAGCGATAGACGGTTGCGACCTCATCCGCACGCTCGGCTCCGGCTCGACGGCGGACGTCTACCTCTTCCACCAGCGCAACCCCGCGCGAGACGTGGCGGTGAAGGTCGGCAAATCCAAACAAGGCAAGGATTTCAACGCCACATTCGCCCGTGAGGCCGACATCATGGCCTCGCTCTCCACCCACCCTTACATCCTTTCGATCTACGGCTCAGGCCTAACCGCCGAGGGCCTGCCCTACCTGATGCTCGAATACGCGCCGAACGGCTCCTACAAGGAGATCATGCGCCAGGGCGGCATCGGCGTGCGGGCCATGCTCGACCTCGGGGTCAAGCTCGCCGGCGCGCTGCAGACCGCGCACACCCACGGCGTCATCCACCGCGACATCAAGCCGGCCAACATTCTGGTGACGGCCCACGGCCTGCCCGCGCTCTCCGATTTCGGCATCTCCACCAGCGTCTACGAGTCGCATTCGCGCACCGGATTCTCCGTGCCATGGGCCCCGCCCGAGGTGCTGACCGGCACCGGCGGGGGCGACGAGGCCAGTGACATCTATTCCCTGGCGGCCACGCTCTACGGGCTGCTGGTGGGCAAGTCGCCCTTCGAATACTGGTTCCATCCACGAACCCAGCACCAGCTGGCGCAGCATATCGTCGACGACGAGCTGCCCAAGCACTCCCTGGCCAATGTGCCGGACCAGGTGGAGAAGGCGCTGCGCAAGGGCATGGCCAAGGACCCGGGGGCCCGCTACGCCTCGGCGCTGCAATTCGCGCGCGCCCTGCAGGAGGCGCAGAAGGAGTGCTTCGGGGCCATGACCCCGCTGGTCGCCGAGAACGAGCGGCCATACCCCAGCGACCACAAACTGGCCGTCGGGGGCGAGGGCGACGAGGGGCGGGCGGCCAATCCGGCCATACCCAAGCCCAAACGCTCCAAGAAGCCGCTGATCATCGGCGCGGCGATCCTGGCGGTGGTGGTGGTCGTCGCGGCCATCTTCGCCTTCGTGGTGGTGCCGCATATGGACAGCGGCAGAAGCGACAAACGCACCAGCGTCGGCGACGACACCCCGACCAGCCAGCAGGGCAAGACCCACCAGCGCGACGACGTGGCAAGCACCGACAAGGACGAAGCGATTGCCGCCCCGGCCAATCTCAAAGGCACGTCGAACGGTAGCTCCATCACCTTCACCTGGACCAACCCCGACCCGCAGCCGGGCGACAGCTACGCCTGGGCCATCGTGGAGAACGGCACGTCGACGCCGGGCACACACACCAAGATCACCCACAACACCAGCCTGACCATCAGCGACCCGGACAAGTCGCAGACCTGCGTGCAAGTCAGCATCGTGCGAAGCGACGGAAGGATGTCGCCGACGCCGTCCATCGCATGCACCGTGAAATGATAAAAACCCATACCCTGCACTAAAGTGATAGCGGGAACGAGGAACAAGGGCGAGAATATGAGCAAGACTTCAAGCACACGTGCCAGAAGGCATCGTATCCGCCTGTCGTTCAAACGATTGAATTCGCAGACCAACCGCCGGTGGCTCACCCCGGTGCTCGTCCTGCTGCTCCTCCTGGGCGTCGTGGCCGGCGCCATCATCATCAACACCCTCACCCGCGCCCACGTGCACCTCGACGACGGCACGGTGTGGGTCACCTCCCTCAAGGACCGCAAGGCCGCCCGGTTCAACGTCAAGCTCAAGCAGGTCAACGGCGCGATCTCGCCGACCACCCCCTCCTTCGACGTCGCCCAGCACGACGACGACACCGTGCTGAGCGACGGCACCAAGGCCCAGGGCATCCAGGCCTCCACCCTCGGCATCCACGGCAAAAGCGACATGAAAAGCTCCACCGTCACGTTCATCGGCGGGCAGACCGCGGCCTTCCTCAACACCAAGACCGGCAATGTGTGGACCGGCCAGTCCAACAACCTCGACTCCATCTCGCCGACCACCGCCGCCCCGCAGATGCGGCTGGGAACCAACGGCAAGGTAGCCGTCACCCACGACGGCGCGGTTTACGGCTACCGGCCCGCCGACGGCATGGTGATCAAGATGGACGACGCGCACTCCGGGACCAAGGAGCTCAAATCGCTGACCGACGGCAAGCAGGTCAACGCCGAAAGCTTCACCGTGGTGGGCGACCGGCCGGTCATCGCCACCGGCGACTCCCTGATCTTCCAGGGTGGCCAGGTCAATCTGACGGCCAAGGGCAAGATCAGGCTGCAGGCGCCCGCCACCGACGGCGAGCAGGGCGACTGGGTGGCGGCCGCCTCGAGCGACGCCGTGTTCACCGTCGATTTCAAGCACGGCAACAAGGCCGCGAGCTACCCCAACGGCGGCAAGGCCGAGGCCGCGCAACCCGTCTCGTCCAACGGCTGCGTCTACGCCGCATGGTCGCAGGAGGCGCACAACTATATACGCGTATGCTCGCCAGACGGCGCGGCCGACACCGGGACGGGAGCGGCCAAGGCCACGTTCAAGACCCTCGAATCCGTCTCCCCCACCTCGCAGCTCGTCTTCCGCACCAACCACCGGCTCGTCGTCCTCAACGACGTGACCAACGGCAACGTGTGGAACCCCGACCAATCCACCAAGGTCATCAAGATCCAGTGGAGGCAGGTGGAGACCAAGAAGGCCACCAACCAGCAGCAGAACAGCGATTCGGCCAACAACCAGAAGGAGTTCAAGCCCACCTGCTCGGCCAAGTCCGGCAGCATCAAGGCCCAGGACGACGAGTTCGGCGCGCGCGTGGGCGGCCAGCAGATCCTCGACGTGCTGCGCAACGACGAGCAGACCGACTGCTCGGTGCTCCACATCTCCAAGGTGGGCCCGGTGCAGGGCTCGGGCGTCACCGTGGCCCCGGTCTACGCCGGCCGATACCTCCAGCTCGACGCCACCAACGCGAAGCCGGGCAAGACCTCCTTCACCTATGAGATCAACGACGGGCGCGGCCAGACCAGCGAGGCCACCGTCTCCCTGACCATCTCGGCGGGCATGGCCAACCAGCCGCCCGCGCAAAGCGACACGCCCCCCGAATACGAGGTGGAGCAGGGCGGCACGATCACCGTCAACGCCCTGGGCTCGTTCACCGACCCGGAGGGCGATCCACTCACCCTCACCTCGGCGGTGGCGCAGAACAACAGCCAGGTGGCCATATCGACGCGAGCCGACGGCCAATTGGTCTTCAACACCGGTTCCCTGACGGGTGGCCGCGTGGCCGTGGAGGTCACCGCCTCCGACGGACGCGCCACCGGCACCGGGCTCGTCTACTTCTCGGTGCGCCCGGACAACACGCTGCCCGCGCTGATCGACGCGGTGAGCAAGACCACTACACCCGACACGACCACCACGGTGGCGCTCAAACAATACGTGCATGGCACCAGCGCCCAGCCGCCGCTGCTCACCTCCGTCAACGCGCCGGCGGGCACCACGACCTCGGCCAATTCCGCCGACCTCTCCTTCACGTTCAGGGCCAGCAATCCCGGCACCTATTACGTGCCCTACACCATCACCCAGGGCAGCGTCGAGGCGCAGGGCCTGGCGCGCGTGGAGGTGCAGCCGGTCACCGACCAGTCGGCCAAGCCGATTGCGGCCAATGACGTGGCGCTTTTGGGCGCCGACCGCACGGCCATCGTGGAGCCGCTGACCAACGACACCGACCCGATGGGCGGCGTGCTCTCCGTCACCTCCGTCAACGTCGATCCGAAACTCGGCATCAAGACGGGCCTCGTGGCCCACAACCGCGTCTATCTCACCGCCCGCCAGATCCCCACCAAACCGGTGCAGCTGAGCTACACCGTGGCCAACGAGGCCGGCTCCACGCGCGGCACGATAGTCCTGCAGCCCCCTGCCCTGACCACTTCCAGCGCCGCGCCCAAGGCGGCCAACATCGACGCGAACGTGCGCACCGGCGGCGTGGTCTCCATCGACGCCATCGACCACGTCTCGCACGCCGACGGCACGACGGTGAAACTGCAGAACACGCTGCAATACAACAAGAAGACCTTCAAGGGCCTGGTCTTCGTCTCCGGCGACAACGTGCGTTACGAGGCCAGCGGCACCCCGGGCGTCTACCCGGTGACCTACACGGTCAAAGACAACATCGGCAACGCGGCCTCCGGCACCATCACCATCACCGTGCACGCCAAGGACGCGAGCAACAAGGCCGCCCCCACCCCACACGACGCCCAGGCGCAGGTGGCCGCCGGGCAGAAGGTGCGCATCCCCATCACCTTGACCGGCATCGACAACGACGGCGACGATGACACCCTGCTCGGCCTGGGCAACAAGGCACCGAAGTACGGGCGCATCGACGAGGTGGGCGCCAACTACATGATCTACGAGGCCTACGCCGACTCCTCCGGCACCGACACCTTCTCCTACGCCGTGGAGGATTGGACCGGCCAGCGCGCCCAGGCCCAGATCCGCGTGGGCGTCTTCAAGGGCACCTCCGACTCGGGCGTCTACGCGCGCGACGACCAGGTCACCCTGCGCCCGAACACCGCGGCGACCGTGCCCGTGGCCCAGAACGACATCTCCGGCGACAACACGGACCTCAAGATCTCCCCCGACCTGCAGATGCAGGGCATCACCGGGGCCAGCGTGGTCGACAACATGATCAGCCTCAAGACCCCGCCCCAGGCCGGAACGTCGTACATCATCTACACCGTGCACGACAAGGCCGGGCTCTCCGACACCGGCACCCTGACGATCACCACCGACCCCAACGCCCCCATCGAGCCGCCGACGGCCTATGACTACCGCGTGCCCTCGGCCGCCACGCTCGACAAGAAGTCGGTGGACGTCGACCTCTCGCAGTGGATCGCGAACCCCTCGGGCACCGCCGACGAGCTGCGCGTGGGCATCGACCCCTCGGCCCAAGACCACGCCCACGTCAAGGGCGGCGACAAATCGACCACGGTGACCATCGACCTGACCGACGAGGCGCGCAGCGTGCCCTACACCGTGACCAACGCGACCTACCACATCACCTCCACGGCCTTTGTGCAGGTGCCCGCCTACGGTGTATTCCCGCCGACCCTGCGCCCCAAGGCCCCCAAGATCAAGGTGAACGCCAAGCAGAGCGTGACCATCAACATCGCCGACTACGTGCGTGTGGGGCCCGGCAAGACCGCCTACGTCGACAAGGACTCCATCAGCGCCACCAAGAGCGCGAACTCCGACTATTACGTCAACGACCAGACGCTCAAGTTCACCGCGCCGCGCGACTACGCCGGCCCGGCCTCCATCACCTTCACCGCCACGGACGGCAAGCGGGACGACCATGCGGTGGGCAAGGTCAACAAGAACGGCGTCAAGCAGGCGAAGATCGTCAACTCCGCGGTGCTCACGCTGCCGATCACCGTCATCGGCCGCAACGTGCCGCCGCCCACCTTCTCGTCCTCCACCATCAGCGTGGCCGCCGGCGAGGACGCCAAGACCGTCGACCTGAAGGCTCTGACGCACGCGCCCAGCGGGCTGGACGACGACGAGACCGACTACACCTATTCCGGCGGCGAGACCGGCGGACAGGTGACCACCCATCTGACCGCCTCGGGCAAGCTGAGCATCCGGGCCGACGAGGACGCCACCGTCGGATCGATCACCAGCATCCCGATCACGATCAAATACTCCAACGGCACCGTGCAGGCCGGCCTGACCGCGCAGGTCACCCAATCCACGCGGCCGCTGGCGCAGATACCCAGCGTGCACCGGCAAATCAAGGCCGGCGACAGCGAGACCGTCAATATCCTCAATGGCGCGTTCAACCCGTTCCCGAACAAGCCCCTGACCGTCACCGACTGCCAGGCCGACGACACGGCCAAGCTCAAGGTGGACTGCGGCACGAACGGCTCGATCACCATCCACGCCGCCGAGAACATCGGCGCCTCCTCCAACACGGTGGTCGTGGGCGTGCAGGACGCCACCCACTCCAAGGAGCGCCAGGTCAGCGGCACCATTACCCTCTCGGTGATCGACAAGCCCGACGCGCCGCTGCTCTCGCCCATCGCGGGCCAGCCGGCCGACAGCATGGTCAGCCTCTCGTGGACGCCGGGCAGCGCCAACGGCAGCCCCATCACCGACTACCAGGTGGACTGGGGCTCGGGCAACAAGTCGTGCGGGGCGGTGACCACCTGCCAGATCACGGGCCTGACCAATGGCAAATCGTATTCCTTCACCGTGCGCGCCAAGAACGAGGCCGGATGGTCGAAGCCCTCGGTGGCCGTGGACGGCATGCCCGACAAGGTGCCCGACGCGCCCGGATCGATCAGCGTGACCGGCGGCTACCACAAGGTGGTGGTCAGCTGGGCCGACGCCACCTACACCGGCAGCAAGCCCGACGACTATCTGGTCACCCTGAGCAACGGGCAGAGCGCCCATACCAGCGGGCTGAGCCAGACCTTCGAGCTCGACAACGGGGCCATCAGCGACGGCTCGACCTTTAAGGCCACCGTGCAGGGCCACAACCGCGCCGGCAACGGCACGCCCGGCACCTCCTCCGACAGCGCCACGCCATGGGGAGACCCGGACGCCCCATCGCTGAGCCTGACCCAACCCGACGACTCCACCATGACGGTGAGCGCGAGCGCCGGCAACACCCGCAACGCCGGATGCTCCAGCATCTCGGTCACCGGCGACACCGAGGCAACGATCGATTGCGGAGGCGGTACCAGCACCATCGCCATCGGCGACCCCCAGTATGGCCAGAACATCACCGTGCATGCCCAGGTGAACGCCACCAAGGCGGGCGCCTCCCCCGCCGTCGCCACCGCCAGCAAGCAGGCGACCTATAACCTCGCCCCGCCCGACAACGTGCGCCTGCGCCGCGAGGGCGAATCGTGCGTGCTGCGTTGGTCCGGCCACGGCAAGCACAACGGCTTCCAAGTCGATGGCGCCGAGGTGGGCAATATCAACCAGCTGACCACCTCGGGGGCAGTGCCGTGGGGCACCTGCGGCACCCACAGCGTCGCCCAGACGCTCAACGGCATGCCCGGACCGGCGGCCTCCGACACCGATGGAACCGTCTACAACAAGAAGGCCGACATCAGCGGCGTGGACGTCTCGTGGGCCGACCACAGCCACCTCAACGTGCAAGGCACCGTCCAGACTTGGGACCACGGCACCGCCACGCTGCACATCAAGGCCGATGGCGTCGAGAAAAGCGTGCCATGGACGACCGGTGTCGTCGACCTGCCGGCCGGAATCTCCGACAACGCAAGCAATTACAAGTGGTGGATCGAGGTGCAAGGCGACCCAGGCATCGCCAACCACACCTCGCAGACCGATATCACCGGGCCCCACCCGATGACGCTGGACCTCGAGCCCAGCCCCTTGGAGCCCCCGACCACACTTT
This sequence comes from Bifidobacterium sp. ESL0790, assembly GCF_029395435.1. Taxonomy (NCBI): domain Bacteria; kingdom Bacillati; phylum Actinomycetota; class Actinomycetes; order Bifidobacteriales; family Bifidobacteriaceae; genus Bifidobacterium; species Bifidobacterium sp. ESL0790. Next base: position 490,113 of record NZ_CP113915.1, on the reverse strand, counting down.
CGAGCAGGATGGCCGCGCGCAACGCCTCCGCCACCTCAAGCAACAGCAAACACACGAACCAACACCGCAGCGAACGGCCAATCACAAAGGAGAACCGATGACCGAGCAGAACCTAAATCCAGTCAGCGACGAGACGCAGCTTTCCGACGCCACGCACCTCTCGCGCTACGGCAGGCCCGACGACAGCACCGGCACGGACGGCACGGTCTACCCCTCGCTGCCCAATCGCGGGCGGACGGCGCGGCCACAGGGCGGGGCGGCCGATAACGGCAATCCGGCCAATCCCTCTAATCCGGCTTTCGTCAACCCGGCCACCCCAGTGGACGACGGCACGGCCGCGACGGACGTCACCGGCCCCGCCTCCCGCATCGACTTCGATGAATCCGTCGACGGGGAGACCCTGCTGAGCTCGTCGATGCCGAACATCACCCCGTCCACGGAATCACCCACGGGCTTCCCCGCATACGCCGACGCGACGGGCTCGGCATCCGGCGTCGTCTATCCCTCTCCCCTGACCAACTCGGCCGATGGGCAAGCGGCATCGGTCAACGAACCTGAAGATTACGCGGCTCAGGCCACCTCCGCTCCCGCTTATGAGTCCCAGGCCCAGCCGGTTCAGGCGACAGGCCAGACGGCAAGCCAGGCCGCTGCGCAAAGCTCATCCGCGAGCGCAACCAGCGAAAGCGCCTCCACGCCATCCTCCACCATCATGAGCGCGGCGAGCCCCGAGATCCTCGACTTCCAGCGCGATTTCAAGAAGCTGACCGACAACATCTCCGAGGTGGTGGTCGGCAAGCCGCTGCCGATCAAGCTGTGCGTCACGGCGCTGATGGTCGGCGGCCATGTGCTGCTCGAAGACAACCCGGGCACCGGCAAGACCCAGCTGGCGCGAGGCCTGGCCAACTCCATCAAGACCTCGTTCAAGCGCATCCAGTTCACTCCGGACCTGCTGCCGAGCGACGTGGCGGGCGTGACCTTCTACGACCAGAAGTCCGGCGAGTTCGAGTTCCGCCCGGGCCCCGTCTTCGCCTCCATCGTGCTGGCCGACGAGATCAACCGCGCCTCGCCCAAGACCCAGGCCGCGCTCCTGGAGGTGATGGAGGAGCAGAAGGTCACCGTGGACGGCAAGACCTACGACATGCCCCAGCCCTTCATCGTCATCGCCACGCAGAACCCGCTCGAGCAGCTGGGCACCTACAAGCTGCCCGAGGCGCAGATGGACCGATTCCTCATCAAGACCTCGCTCGGCGCGCCCAGCCGTGAGGTCTCCATCAACATCCTCAAGCAGATCGACGTCACCGACCGCGCCAACGCCATCTCCCCGGTGCTGACCGGCGACGACATCCTGCGCATGCGCAAGGTGGCCAGCGACGTGCACGTCGACGAGCATATCCTCGAATACATCGAGCGCCTCGTGGAGGCCACCAGGCTGAGCGAGAAGACCAAGGTGGGCTCCTCCATGCGTGGCGCCCTGGCGCTGACCCGTTGCGCCCGCATCTGGGCGGCCGCCGACGGACGTGGTTATGTGATCCCCGACGACGTGCGCGACCTCGCCGTGGCCGTCTTGGCCCACCGCATCAACCTGACCGCCGAAACCGATTTCAAGGGCGAGACGCCCGAGCAGATCATCGGCGAGATCCTCGAGACCGTGCCTGTGCCGACCATCGGGGCGTGAGGAACCGGAAGCATGCAGCAACAACGACAATCTTCCCTTGGCGCCATCGCCAGGGCTCCCCGCACCACGCCGAGGCCCGTGCGCAAGATGCGGCGCGCCTTGGCCAAAGCGCGCAAGGTGGCCCCCGGATGGCTGACCTCGTACGTCTCGCCCCTGGGCTGGTGCGTGTTGGCGCTGGGCGTGGCGAGTCTGGCGGCGTTCCCGGCGCTGGGCTGGCATGAGCTCATCGTCATCGCGGTCATCACGCTGGTGATGGAGGCGGCGGGCCTGATCATGTCGTTGGGCAACACCGCCTTCAAGGCCACCCTCAAGCTCTCCGAGCGCCGCATCACCGTGGGCGACACGGTGGATGTGGACGTGGAGGTCGCCAACCCCGGCAAGACCCCGACGGTGAGCGCCGAGGGCGAGCTGCCCATGGGCGAGGCCCACGAGAGCTTCCGCATCCCAGCCCTGGCCCCGGGCCACACCAAGAGCCAGCGGGTGCAGTTCCGCGCCGCCACGCGAGCCGTGCTGCCCGTCGGCCCGCTTTCGATCCGCAAGGGTGACCCCTTCGGCCTGATCCGCCATGAGCAATCGCTTTCCGAGGCCATCAACGTCTACATCCACCCGCGCACGGTGCGCCTGAACACCCTGAGCTCCGGGCTGGCCCGCGACCTCGAGGGCGGTCCCACCGAGCAGGTGGTCGACGACGACCTCGATTTCTACGGCCTGCGCGAGTACCGTCCCGGCGACGACATGCGCAACGTCCACTGGCTGAGCTCGGCCAAGACGGGCACGCTGATGATCCGCCAATACGACGCCACCAAGCGCACCGACACCTCGCTGACCTTGGCCAGCAACCCCGGCGACTATCTCGACGAGCAGGAGTTCGAGACGGCGGTGAGCGTGGCCGCCTCCATCGGCGCGCAATGCCTCATGGATTCGCGCCCGTTGGTCTCCCACGTCTCCACCCACGACTGCCAGGCCCACAACCCCACGCAATTCCTCGATTGGTGCAGCGGCATCACCCCCGACATGGACGAGAACCCGAACCTCGCGGCCAACACCCTCAAGACGAGCCCCGACGCCTCGTTCTATTTCTTCGTCATCGGCTCGCTGGGCGAGCTTGAGCGGCTGCGTCGCATCGCCGCGGCGGTGCCCAGCGAATCAGTGTGCGTCATCTTCAGCGTCGACCGCTCCCAGGCCAGCTCCATCCGCCAATACGACGGCTTCACGCTGGCCACCCTAGGCAAGCTCGATGAGCTGCCCCTAGTGATGGAGGCGCTGCGATGAGGCTTGGCACACCACTTTCCGACATCACCGGCACCCACGGCACGCTGGGCGCCACAGACACCGGCACCGGCACCTTCGTCCGCTCCGACGGCTCGTGGGCCTCCGCGACCCGCGCCCCCATCGTGCTCACCGGCGGCGACAACGGCCGCCGCCACGCCTTCGTCACCCCACACCGCTCCTGGAGCGCCTATCTCGTAAGCCTCGCGGCCATCCTCGTCATCATCTGCCTCGACTCGGCCAACCTCATCGACGCCTATGGCTCGGCCCTGATGTGGGCGGGCGTGGCAATCCCCGCGGCGCTGCTCGGCTGCCTGATAGCGCTTGCTGGCGCCGTGCCGGCCATGCGCCTGTGGTGGCAGCTGGTCTTTCTGGTCGTCGCGCAATTCATCATCGGTCCTATCGTCACCTTGAACGACACCACGATCGCCCATGTCGTCCCCACGCTCGACACCCTCACCCAAGGCGCGACCGACACCTTCGGATCGTTCAAATACGTCATCTCCGTGGCCGCCCCCATCGGCGGCGCGGACGGCGGACTTATGGCCCTATGGACGCTGAACCTCTTCACCGCCCTGCTCGCGGGCGTCCTCGCCGTCAACGAGGCGCACGATCTCTCGCTGGTGAGCATCGTGCCGCTTATGGCCAACCTGGTCGTCAGCGCCCTGCTGGGCACATCCTCCGGCACCGCCCGCGTCATCTGCCCAATCGCCGCGATGCTGGTCATGGTCATCTGGCTGGCCTGGCGCCGGCATTCCCTGAACCTCAACAGGATGGCGAGCGCCGCCGTCATCATCGTTGTGGCCGCGGCCCTGGCGTTCGGCGCGTGCCTGGTGGTGCCGCAGCACCGCCTCACCCTGCGCGACCGCTACAATCCCCCGCTCGACCCGCACCAATACACGAGCCCGTTGAGCAGCATGCGCGCCTATGTGAAGGACCATAAGAAAGACACGCTCATCACCGCGCGCGACCTGCCCGCCGGCACCCCCATCCGCCTGGCGGTGATGGACCGCTTCGACGGCAACGTGTGGAACCTCTCCGATTCCTCCGACGCCTCGGATTCCTCGGACTACCGCAAGGTCGGCAGCGCCATGGAGGCCAGCGACCAGGGCCGCCGCTTCAAGGCGACGCTCACGGTGCATGACGGCTTCTCGGAGCAATGGCTGCCGCTGGCCGGCGACGCCACGGGCATCACGTTCTCCTCCAAGCACGCGAAGGACGAAGACACCTTCTATTACAACCTCGGCACCCATTCGGCGATCATCCCCGACGGCACCCAGGCCGGCCAGACCTACACCGAGACCGGCGTCATCCCCGACGTGCCCTCCCAGCAGGAAATCGCCCAGGCGAGTGCCCAACAAGTCACGCAACCGGCGGCCAAGGACGTGCCCGACAGCGTCGGCAAGCTCGCCCCCTCGCTGGTCGGCAAGCAGTCCACCGACGGCAAGACCGCCGACGCGTTGGCCACGGCGCTCAAGACCAAAGGCTGGTTCTCCCACGGGCTTTCCGGCGACTACCCCTCGTTGCCCGGCCACGGCAACTACCGCATCGACCAGATGCTCGGCGGCTCGGCGATGGTGGGCGACAGCGAGCAGTACGCCTCCGCGATGGCGCTGATGGCCCGCGAGCTGGGGCTGCCCGCCCGCGTGGTGCTCGGCTTTTTGCCCAAGGACAAGGACGGCGGCATCTCCAAGGCCCGCACCCATCAGACCAAGAACGGCCCGGTCACCGACTACACGGGCAACGACATCGAGGCCTGGGTCGAGATCAACCTCAAGGGTTACGGCTGGGTCGCCTTCTACCCCACCCCCAAGGAGACGAAGGTCCCCAACAAGAACCAAGACCTCACCCCGCCCAAGCCCAAGACGCTGGTGCGTCAGCCTCCGGTGCCGCTGACCGACCCGCTGCGCGACCAGAACCAGGCCCGCGACCGCTCGTCCTTGAACGGCGACGAGGTCAACAACTCGAAGCTCGGCATGATCCTTTCCAAGGTCTTCCACGTGGTGGGCGTCGTGGCCGTCTATGGCAGCCCGCTGTGGATCATATTGGCTATATGCGGGCTCATATTGCTTATCAAGGCCATCCAACTGGCCCTGATGCGAAAGCGTGGCTCACCGGGAGAACGCATCGCCTCGGGCTGGCGGGCGCTTGACATGCTGGCCCTGCAGAGCGGCATCCGCACCTCCGGCACGCGCCGCGACCAGTCCCGGCAGATCGCCGAGGCGCTGCGAAGCGATGGGCAATCGATCGACGCGAAGCTCGGCGATGAGCTCGACAAGCTGTGCCGCGAGGCGGACTGGGCCTCGTTCTCCGGCGTCGCGCCAAAGGAAGGCGCCCCGGAGAGCTATTGGAACGAGGTCGACAAGTCCAGCAAACGCATCCTCTCCAGCCAGACCCGTTGGCGCAAGCTGCGCACGAGGCTGTCGCTGCGCGGTGTGGTCAGCAAGGCGACCCTCGCCGATCTGACGGCCAAAGTGACGGGCCTGCTCGCCTCCATCTGGCAGGCGATATTGCGCACGGCGAAGTCTATACTGGCTCATAAAGGCAAGAGGGAAACCGAGAGGAAAGGCCGCAGATGAAGGTTTCGCGCATCCATACCGCCATCGGCAGCGACATAGGCAACAAACGACGCAACAACCAAGACAACGGGTTGGCGGCACTTGGGGTCTATGTGGTGTGCGACGGCATGGGCGGCGGCGTCGGAGGCGAACGGGCCAGCGGGCTCGCCGTCAAGCATCTGGCCGCGCTGGCCAGCAAGCCCGCCCGCGACCGAGCCGACATCGAGGCCACATTGCAGGCGGCCCAGGACGACACCCTCGAGCTCGGCGATGAGCTGGGAGGCGTGGCCGGCACCACCGCCACCGGGCTCGTCTCGCCCCGCATTCCCAGCGACGACGCCGAAGCGGACGGCCGGCTCGACCCCGCACTTTGGTACGTCATCAACGTGGGCGACTCGCGCACCTACCATCTCGACCGGCGGCCCGACGGCATCAGCGTGGCCGATTCCATCTGCCAGGTGACCACCGACCATTCCCAGCGCCAGGAGGCCATCGACTCCGGGCTGATGCTGCCCGAAGTGGCCAACGCCACCATCCCCCGCAACATCATCACCCAGTGCGTCGGCTCCCCCGACGGCATCGACCCCGATTTCTTCGCCGTCGACCCGGTGGGCAGGTTCGTGGTCTGCTCCGACGGTCTGCACTCGCTGGTCGAGGAGCATGAGATCGGCGAGATATGCGAGGCCAACCCCGACCCGCAGGACACGGTGACCGCGCTCATCACGGCGGCGCTCGACGCGGGCGGCGACGACAACGTCACCGTCATCGTCGTGGACATCGACGCCGACGAGGCGCAGGCCGGGCAATCCGCCGAAACCGCCAATCCTGCTATGGGCTCCCCAAAGGAGCCGTGGCACGCCTCGAAGCTCGACCGTGGAGAGGACCTCGGTACCATCAGCGACATCACCCTCGACGGGCTGAGGACCTGAGGGCCCAGCGCTCCGGACGTTCCTGGTATTTCGGGCGTCAACAAACGTAAGTAATAACAACAGCAACAACCAAGAAGAAAGCAAGAGAAATGGTCGATTACGATACCGCCGCAGCTGTCGTGCAAGATCAGCAGGCAGACCCCATCATGCTGGCCAAGATAGCCTACGAAAACCCCGAGTTCGGAGCAAATGTGGCCGCCAACCCGCGTTGCTACCCAGGCCTCAAACGCTGGATCGCCGAGTTCGGTGACGAGCGGGCCCGCCAGACCCTGCAGGCCATGGGATTCGCGGCACCCGAGGGCGGCCCGAGCAGCCCTGTGGCGCAACGCTCGCAGGAGGGCGAGGCCGATGGCGGCTCACAGGCCCCGCACAGCACCACGGCCGATTCGATCGGCACCCTGCAGGAGGACTATTATGGCAGCGGCCAGCAGGGCTATGCGGGACAGCAAGGTCAACAAGGCCAGAACGGGGGCGCGCAACAACCGGCCACCAACCCTTATGGCTTCACCGCCGAGCAGGCCCTCGATCCGAACACCGACCAGATGACCATCGCCCGCATCGCTCAGTACGCGCCCGAACTGCGCGCGTGCCTGGCCCGCAACCCCAACACCTACCCCGAGCTGCTCAACTGGCTCGCCCAGCTCAACGACCCGTCCATCAACGCGGCCCTGGCCACACGGCGGTAGAGACAGACAATATCTCGCGCATACTAAACGGACGCGGATGGCATGGCGATTAGCCTGCGCCATCCGCGTCCGTTTGTGTTCCCGTGCTTCCATCATGCCTTTACGCGTTCGCGCATCCGCGCCGGTAGACCAGGAAACCCAAGTATATTTTAAGTCGTGGCTCTGCGAACAGTACTCGGTACAACGACGGCAAGGTATTCACGATGCCCCCCATGTGGTCGTCCACTTCCACAAAGCTGGAATGCAGGCCTCAAGCCTTCCCGCAACTAGTCAAATCCGTTAAGTGGGTGTTTTAAAGGTTAAGTGGGTGCCCATTTGACCGAAATAATAAGAAAAATACCTTATTTTGGGAGTTTTGAGCTCGGTCAGGCACCCACTTAACGCGTCAGGCACCCACTTAACATCCCTCACTCGCCTCAAGCAGACATTTCGGAAGCGGACACTGTTCACCGGGTTCATCGATATAGATACTCGTGCCCTTGGTCCTATGAATCCAACGATTCCATAAGCCCAAGGGCACGAGTATCGCCGGCCGAAAACCGACTTGATGAAAACCTATTCGGTGAGCTTGAAGAACTGGTCGCCGATGCGCAACGTCGAAGGCACCGACAGCTGCATAGGCTTGCCCTTGATCTGCTTCTCATGGTCGCCCTCGATGACGTAGGTGCCGTTGAGCGAACCGTAGTCCTCGATCCACAGCGTGCCGTCCTTGTCGAAACTGATTGCCGCGTGGTTGCGCGAGACGGTGCGCGTCGGGTCGGTGAGCTTGACCGAGACGGCCCCCTCGGGAACCGTCGCGGAGACGTGGCGCCCCAGCAGCGTGCTGCGGTCGAGCAGGATGTCTTGCCCGGTGGCGTCGTTGTGTAGGTGATAGCCCTTGTTGGGCGACTTGCCCATGAACGAGGAGGAGAGCACGGTACCGTCCCAATCCTCGATGTCGCCGGCCGCGTTGACCGCGGGGCCAGCGGACGCACCGCCTTCGTTGCCGTTATTGGCCTTGTTACTGGCCTTCGAGGAGACCTGCGACTCGGCCGTCACCGGCGCCGGCTTTTCGACAGGGGTGGCGGCAACGGCTTCTTGCACAATGCCGACGCCTGCCTGTGCGGCGGTCTGGCCAGCAGACGCGGAGGTTTGCACGATACCGGCATCTGCCAGCGTGGCTGCCTGGCCAGCAGTCGCAGAGGCTTGCCCGGCATTGCCGACGGCCTCTCCAGCGGTTGCGGAGGCGTTGGCCCCATCGTTCAATTCCGAAAGGACAGTGACATCATCGTCATACCAACCAGGCTCGGGTGGCGGCGGAAAAGGCGTATTGCTCATGAATCCATTCTATCGTCCCAACACAACATTTGCCGCAAACGGCAAACCTTATACCATTCACTCACCAACCCGCCCAAATAATACGTAAGCGCCCCGCCATGCACGTTGGCACAGCGGGGCGCTCCGTCACATTGGACTAGATGAAGACTAGAACCCTAGCCTTCTCGCGCGACCTCAGGCGTTGGTGTCGCCGTCGGGCAGCCCGCCGAGATCGGCCTGGCCTCCCTGGTCGTCGAGGAAATCGTCGGGGTTGAAGTCGTCGCCGAGCTTCAGGTCGCCAAAGTCGATGTTGGAGAAGTCCACATCGTCCAGGCCGCCCTCGCCAAGCTCGCCGTTCTCGTCATCACCCAGGCCGAAGTTCGGGTAGATGGTGTCGCGGATGGCCTTGTCGGGCTCCACCGTCGCGTTGCGATAGCGGGCCAGACCGGTGCCGGCGGGGATGAGCTTGCCGATGATGACGTTCTCCTTCAAGCCCTTGAGCTCGTCGGACTTCTGCTCCAAGGCGGCCTCCGTCAAGACACGGGTGGTCTCCTGGAACGAAGCGGCGGAGAGCCAGGAATCGGTGGCCAGCGAGGCCTTGGTGATGCCCAGGAGCTCCGGACGGCCCGCGGCGGGCTTGCCACCGGCCTTCACGGCCTCCATGTTGGCGTCCTTGAACTTCGTCTGGTCGACGAGCTCGCCGGGCAGCAGCTTGGTGTCGCCGGAATCGATCACCGTGATGCGGCGAAGCATCTGGTGGACGATGACCTCGAGGTGCTTGTCGTGGATATCCACGCCCTGCGAGCGGTACACGTCGTGCACGCCCTCGACGATGTTGACCTGTGCGGCACGCGGTCCGAGGATGCGCAGCACCTTCTTCGGGTCGACGGAGCCCTCGATGAGTTGGGTGCCGGTCTCGATGTGCTCGCCGTCCTTGACCATCAGCGGCGCGCGACGGGTCACCGGGTAGGTGATCGGCTCGACGTTCTGGTCGTCGGGGGTCAGCGTGACCTGGCGGCCGTGGTCGGTGTCCTCCACCTTGACGGTGCCCGGATACTCCGCGATCGGCGCCTCGCCCTTAGGCGTACGGGCCTCGAAAAGCTCGGTGACACGGGGAAGACCCTGGGTGATATCGGAAGCCGAAGCCACACCGCCGGAGTGGAAGGAACGGAGCGTCAGCTGCGTGCCAGGCTCGCCGATGGACTGGGCGGCGACCACACCGATAGCCTCGCCGACGTCGACCAGGCGATTGGTGGCCAGCGACCAGCCGTAGCACTTGGCGCACACGCCGCGCTTGGACTCGCAGGTCAGCACGGAGCGGGCCTTGACCTCCTCGACGCCGTGGGCGACCATGTCGCGCAGCACGTCCATCGAGAGGGCCTCGTCGCGCTTGTAGAGCACGGTCTTGCCGTCCTTCGGGTCGATGACGTCGGCCGCGAGCAGACGGGAGTAAGGACCACCGTCGGCGTCCTTGACGAGCACCAGGTTGCCGTCCTCGTCGTGGTCGGCGATCTTGATGGGCAGACCACGCTTGGTGCCGCAATCCTCCTCGCGGACGATGACCTCCTGGGCCACGTCGACGAGACGACGGGTGAGGTAGCCGGATTCCGCGGTACGAAGCGCGGTGTCGGCCAGGCCCTTGCGGGCGCCGTGCTGCGAGATGAAGTACTCCAGCACGGAGAGGCCCTCACGGTAGTTCGACTTGACCGGTCGGGGGATGATCTCGCCCTTCGGGTTGGCCACCAGGCCTCGCATGCCGGAAATCTGGCGAATCTGCATCCAGTTGCCTCGGGCGCCGGACTGCACCATGATGTTGACGTTGTTGTCGTCCTTGAAGTTGTCGCGCATGGCGTCCGCGACCTTGTCGGTGCATTCGGTCCAGAGGTTGATGAGCTCCTGGCGACGCTCCTCCTCGGTCAACAGACCCATCTCGTACTGGTCGTTGACCTTGTCGGCCTGGCCCTCGTAGTCGTGGATGATGTCGAGACGCTCGGGAGGCTCAACGATGTCGGAGAACGACATGGTGACGCCCGACCAAGGAGCGCGGGTGAAGCCGAGGTCCTTCAGGGCGTCCAGCGTGGCGGCCACCTGGGCGGTGGAGTAACGCGTGGCGATGTCGTCGACGATCGTGGAGAGCTTGCCCTTGGCGACCTGCTCGTTGATGTACGGGTAGTCGGTGGGCAGGGTCTTGTTGAACTGCAGGCGGCCGTAGGAGGTGGCGAAGAGCACGGAGCCGTCCTTGAACCGCTCCTCCTTGACCACGTCCGGGCTGCCGGGCTCGGGGTCGACGACCTTGAGTTCGGCGGGCTCCCAATCGGTGGGCAGCACGAAGTCCTTGGGCAGGCGCACCAGCACCTTGGCCTGCACGTCCACATCGTGGCGGTCGACGGCCATGCGCAGCTCCTCGATGGAGCCGAGCACGCGGCCCTGGCCCTTCGCGCCCTCGATGACGCTCGAGAGGTAGTAGAGGCCCAGGATCATATCCTGCGAAGGCATGGTGACGGTGTGGCCGTCAGCGGGCTTCAGGATGTTGTCGGATGCCATCATCAGGCTTCGGGCCTCGGCCTGCGCCTCGACGCTCAGCGGCAGGTGGACGGCCATCTGGTCGCCATCGAAGTCCGCGTTGAATGCGGCGCAAGCGAGCGGCGGCAGGTGGATGGCCTTGCCCTCGACCAGAATCGGCTCGAAGGCCTGGATGCCCAGCCTGTGCAGCGTAGGCGCACGGTTGAGGAGCACGGGGTGCTCGCTGATGACGTCCTCGAGCACGTCCCAGACGGACGCGTCCTGGCGATCGACGAGGCGCTTGGCGCTCTTCATGTTCTGCGCGTAGTTCTGCTCCACGAGCTTCTTGATGACGAAGGGTTTGAAGAGCTCCAGGGCCATCGGCTTGGGCAGGCCGCACTGGTGCATGCGGAGCGACGGGCCGACCACGATCACGGAACGGCCGGAATAATCCACACGCTTGCCCAAGAGGTTCTGGCGGAAACGGCCCTGCTTACCCTTGAGCATGTCGCTCAGGGACTTCAGCGGGCGGTTCGAGGCGCCGGTGACCGGGCGGCCACGACGGCCGTTGTCGAACAGCGAGTCGACGGCCTCCTGGAGCATGCGCTTCTCGTTGTTGAGCATGATCTCGGGGGCGCCGAGCTCGATGAGCCTCTTCAAACGGTTGTTGCGATTGATCACACGACGGTAGAGGTCGTTCAGATCGGAGGTGGCGAAACGGCCGCCGTCCAGCTGCACCATCGGGCGCAGGTCCGGAGGGATGACCGGGATGGCGTCGAGCACCATGGCCTCCGGCTTGTTGTCGGTCGTGAGGAAGGCGTTGACGACCTTCAGACGCTTGAGGGCGCGGGCCTTGCGCTGGCCAGAGCCGGTGTCGATCTCCTCGCGCAGCTGCTTGGCCGCGGCCTCGAGGTCGAAGTCCTGCAGGCGCTTCTTGATCGCCTCGGCGCCCATGCAGCCCTCGAAGTAATCGCCGTAGCGGTCGCACATCTCCTGCCACAGGTCGACGTCGCCCTCCATGTCGCCGGGCTCAAGGGTCTTGAACCGGTCGAACACGGCGGTCAGGCGCTGCACCTGGTCGTCGTAGCGCTGGCGGATGGCCGCCATCTCACGCTCGGCGGAGTTGCGCAGCTTGGTCTTGGCGCTGCCCTTGGCCTCGCCGCTGGCCTCGAGTTCGGCCAGGTCGGTCTCGACCTTCTTGGCGCGCTCCTCGATCTCGGAATCGCGGCGCTTCTGGATGCGCGCGATCTCGGTCTCGAATTCCTCGGTGAGGTCGGGCAGGTCCTGGTGACGCTGCTCGTCGTCCACCTTGGTGACCATGTAGGCCGCGAAGTAGATGACCTTCTCCAAATCCTTCGGCGCGATGTCGAGCAGGTAGCCCAAGCGGCTCGGCACACCCTTGAAGAACCAGATGTGGGTGACCGGGGCGGCCAGCTCGATGTGGCCCATGCGCTCACGGCGCACGCGGGACTTGGTGACCTCCACCCCGCAGCGCTCGCAGACGATGCCCTTGAAACGCACGCGCTTGTATTTGCCGCAGGCGCACTCCCAGTCGCGGGTGGGTCCGAAGATCTGCTCGCCGAAGAGGCCGTCCTTCTCGGGCTTCAGTGTTCTATAGTTGATGGTTTCCGGCTTCTTGACCTCGCCGTAGCTCCAGTTGTGGATATCCTCGGTGGTGGCCAGGCCGATCCTCAATTTGTCAAATGCGTTGACGTCCAGCACTCTTTTGTCCTGTCTTCCAATTGATGTCAATTACGAATATGGGGCTTTCGGGCTTCCGGCCGGCGGCTCGAAGGTGGTTCACAACCTGCCTTGGGACCGCCGGCGGCTATCGAAGCCGTGAAAGCGCTTGGCTCAGCGATACTCCGGCTGAGGCGCGGCCTGATCGTCCTTCGCGGCGGCGTCCGGGCGGGCGCCGATGTTGAAGCCGAGATCATGCGAGGATGAGGTGGGGTCGTCCTCGGCGTCGTTGAGGTCGATCGCCACACCATCGGCGTTCAGCACCTCGACGTTCAGGGAGAGCGACTGCATCTCCTTGAGCAACACCTTGAAGGACTCCGGGATGCCTGCCGGCGGCAGGTTCTCGCCCTTGACGATGGCACCGTAGGCGCGCACGCGGCCGTCGACGTCATCGGACTTGGTGGTCATCATCTCATGCAGCGTGTAGGCGGCGCCGTAGGCCTCGAGGGCCCACACCTCCATCTCGCCGAAGCGCTGGCCACCGAACTGTGCCTTGCCGCCCAGCGGCTGCTGGGTGATCATGGAGTACGGGCCGGTGGAACGCGCGTGGATCTTGTCGTCCACGAGGTGGTGCAGCTTGAGCATGTACATGTAGCCCACCGAGATCGGCTTCGGGAACGGCTCGCCGGTGCGGCCGTCGTAGAGCGTCGCCTTGCCGTCCTCGCCGACGAGCTTGTTGCCGTCGCGGTCGGGCAGGGTGCTGCGCAGCAGGCCCTGGATGACATCGGGGCGCACGCCGTCGAAGACGGGGGTGGCCACCGGGGTGCCCGGGTCGCCATGCTCGGCGCCCTGCGGCACGTACTTCTTCCATTCGGCCTCGAGATCCGGGTCGAGCTTGATGTCCCAGCCGGCGTGGGCGATCCAGCCCAAGTGCAGCTCGAGGACCTGGCCCAGGTTCATTCGGCTAGGCACACCCAGAGGGTTGAGCATGATGTCGATCGGGGTGCCATCGGGCAGGAACGGCATATCCTCTTCCGGAAGGATGCGGGAGATGCAGCCCTTGTTGCCGTGGCGGCCGGACATCTTGTCGCCCACCGTGATCTTGCGGTGCTGGGCGATGTAGACGCGGATCATCGAGTTGACGCCGTTGGGCAGCTCGTCGCCGTCGTCCTCGGCCTCGTCGCGGGTGATCTCCTTGATGGAGATGACCGTGCCGGTCTCGCCGTGGGGCACGCGCAGGGAGGTGTCGCGCACCTCACGGCTCTTCTCGCCGAAGATGGCGCGAAGCAGGCGCTCCTCGGGGGTCAGCTCGGTCTCGCCCTTCGGGGTGACCTTGCCGACCAGGATGTCGCCGGCCTCGACCTCGGCGCCGATGCGGATGATGCCGCGCTCGTCCAAGTTGGCCACCGCGTCCTCGCCGACGTTCGGCAGGTCGCGGGTGATCTCCTCGGCACCGAGCTTGGTGTCGCGGGCGTCGATTTCGTATTCCTCGATGTGGATGGAGGAATAGGTGTCGTCCTTCACCAGGCGCTGCGAGATGATGACGGCGTCCTCGTAGTTATAGCCGTTCCAAGGCATGAACGCGACCAGCACGTTCTTGCCCAGGGCCAGGTCGCCCTTCTGGGTGGCGGGGCCGTCGGCCAGCACGCTGCCGCGCTCGACGCGCTCGCCGTCCTTGATTAGCGGCCTCTGGTTGTAGTTGGTGGTCTGGTTGGAACGCTGGAACTTGGCGAGCTTGTAGCTCGACTGGGTGCCATCGTCATTGGCCACGCGGATGATATCGGCGGAGACGTAGCTGACCACGCCGGGCTTCTCGGCCAGGATGGTGTCGCCGGAATCGTAGGCTGTGCGCCATTCGGAGCCGGTGCCCACCAGCGGGCGCTCGCTCTGCACGAGCGGGACGGCCTGACGCTGCATGTTGGTGCCCATCAGTGCTCGGTGGCCCTCGTCGTGCTCGAGGAACGGAATCAGCGAGGCGCCGACGGAGACCATCTGGCGCGGGGAGACGTCCATGTAGTCCACCTGGCTGACCGGCACATCCTCGGCCTCGCCCGCGGCGGAACGGACCAGCGCGGTCTTGGAGACGAAGTCGCCATTGTCGTCAAGCTCCTGGTTGGCCTGGGCGATGACGTGGTCGGTGTCCTGGTCGGCGGTCATGTACTCGATGTCGTTGGTCACATGACCATCGACGACCTTGCGGTACGGGGTCTCGATGAAGCCGAACGGGTTGACGCGCCCGAAGGTCGCCAGCGAGCCGATGAGGCCGATGTTCGGGCCCTCAGGGGACTCAATCGGGCACATACGTCCGAAGTGGGACGGGTGGACGTCGCGGACCTCCATGGAGGCGCGGTCACGCGAGAGGCCGCCGGGGCCCAGCGCGGAGAGACGACGCTTGTTGGTCACGCCGGAAAGCGGGTTGTTCTGGTCCATGAACTGCGAGAGCTGGGAGGTTCCGAAGAACTCCTTGATCGTCGCGTTCACGGGGCGGATGTTGATCAGGGACTGCGGGGTGATGGCCTCGGCGTCCTGGGTGGTCATGCGCTCACGAACCACGCGCTCCATACGGCTCAGGCCGGTGCGCAGCTGGTTCTGGATGAGCTCGCCGACCTGGCGTATACGACGGTTGCCGAAGTGGTCGATATCGTCGACGTCCACGCGAAGGTCAACGTCCTTGCCGTCACGCTTGCCTGGGAAGGTCTTGTCGCCGGCGTGCAGGGCCACCAGGTACTTGATGGTGGCGATGATGTCCTCGCGGCTCAGGCTGCGGTCGGTCGGCTCGGCCTCGAGGCCCAGCTTGCGGTTAATCTTGTAGCGGCCCACGCGGGCGAGGTCGTAGCGGTGGGTGTTGAAGTAGAAGGACTCGAGCAGGTTCTTGCCGGCCTCGGGGGTCGGGGTGTCCGCCGGGCGGATCTTGCGGTAGAGGTCGGTGAGGGCCTCGTCCTGCGTCTCGATGGTCTCCTTGTTGAGCGCATCGATGACGAGCGGGTAATCCTTGAACGACTTGGCGATCTCCTGCTTGGTCATGCCGATGGCCATGAGGAAGACGATGGCGGACTGCTTGCGCTTGCGGTCCACGCGCACGCCCAGCACGTCACGCTTGTCGATCTCGAACTCGAGCCATGCGCCGCGCGACGGGATGATCTTCGCGCCGAAGATCTCCTTGTCGCTGGTGCGGTCGGGGGTGCGGTCGAAGTAGACGCCCGGGGAACGCACGAGCTGCGAGACGATGACGCGCTCGGTGCCGCCGATGATGAAGGTGCCGTGCGGGGTCTGCAGCGGGAAGTCGCCCATGAAGACGGTCTGGCTCTTGATCTCGCCGGTGTCGCCGTTCTCGAACTCGGCGTTGACGTAGAGCGGCGCGGAGTAGGTGTAGTCCTTCTCCTTGCACTCCTGCACCGTGTGGCGCGGCTCCTCGAAGTAGGGGTCGGAGAAGGTCAGGCTCATGGTCTGCGCGAAGTTCTCGATCGGGGAGATCTCGTTGAAGACCTCCTCCAGGCCGGAGGTGTGGGCCACCTCGTTGGTGCCCGCCTTGATGTCGGCCTCGGCCCGCTTCTTCCAGCGCTCGTTGCCGATGAGCCAATCAAAGCTGTCGGTCTGCACACCCAGAAGGTAGGGCACATCAATGGGTTCCCTGATGGAACCGAAATTCACACGGTCGCTCGCCTTATGCACCTTGATGTCGTGCTCGTCGGCGCGTGCGATGACTTGTGTGGTGTTCGTCTTGAGCTTGTTTTCAGCCAATGGACGTTCCTTATCGCTCGCTTATCTTTTCGATATCAATTCTTTAAGGAAACGCGCCGTGAAAAACCTATGCTTCGCGGGCGCTTCGTCGTTAGAGCATGCCCGCAATATGACACACCTTATGCAAATACAATATTTTACCATACCGCTGGACATTGCTTCGTGGGCGGCAAGCCCTTTGAATTGTCCAAATTCGGAGAACGGCGGCAAGGTATATGTAAGGAATAAACGAGGCCTACATATAAAGATCTATATATAGGTATCTCGTTCAAAACATCCGGCTAAAGCGACGCAGACGTCAATCGACGACGAACGGAAGCTTGCGGCTCTTGACCTGCGGATGGTCCTTGAGGCTCAGCTGCGCCTGGTAGGTGCCCGGGTCGACCTTGGGCAGGAGGTCGTCGCTGACGCATTTGCTTCCGGTCTGGTTGGCGTTCCACGCAATCTTCTGGGTGTCCTTGTCGCCCTGGGCCATCAGCAGCATGCGGCTGTCGGCTGGGCAGGTGTCGGAGCGCCAGATCGTGTCGTCGCCCGAGGTGATGGTGAGCACGCGCGAGGTGTTCGACCCGTCGATGAGGCACTGGCCGCGGCCCTCGTGCGCGATGGTCGCGCTGAACTCAAGCGAGCCGCCGACCTCGACGCTCTGGGCGCCCGATGTCAGGTCCAGCTTCACATCATCCGCGCCGCATTTCGGGGTTTTCTTCGCTTTTTTGGTTTCGGCTTGCTGGCGCGAGACCGTCTGCTCCTCGTAATGGCCGATGCTTTTGCTGACCATGCCGATGCCACGGCCGATGCTATACAGGCCAAAAATCACCAACGCGAGCACCAGCAGCAACACGATGCCCACCACGATGCGACGACGCATATAGATGCGCCGCTGTCGTTTGCTAAGCTTGCGCTTCGTGCCACGCTTGCGTTGCTGCTGAGAGGTCATACCTACCAGTGTAGACGAATGAAGTGAACGGTGGTCGAACCGTTAGGCGAACGACATATGCCTTTCACAGCCGCGCCGTCAGACAGCCCGCCTAGGGCTGTCCATATTATTCGTGACGGACTCATCCGTGCATGTTCAAAAGGACCAACTATTTCTAGCCGACTCACCTACCTTGGATGAATACGGTATTGCCTCGGATTCATCGGGGGTAGACGCAGGGAGCCATCAGTGCCTATTTCGATGAGACCGTCGTCGTCGAGGCTGGCGATGCAGGCGTCGAGTTGGATGTGGTCGGGCCAGGCTTTTCGACCTCCGGGCGAGACAAGGACGCGCCGGCAGATGAAGCCGCCTTTGCAGAGGACTTTGCGGGTGACGACGAACCTTTTCGCGGCCGGACCCAATCAGCGCGAGCAACGCCCATACAACCACGCCCACGACGATGCGGCAGCGAAGATAGTGATGCATCTCCTCATTAGATTTGGCTGTTCCTGACGCTTCTGCAGTTACTGAGAGGTCAAAATCCTCAGTATAAGCATCGAAGATAAATTTGACGCTTAAAAGGCTAAAAACTCATTCCACACTTTTCAATTCGTTCGAATGCGAATTTCTTTAACTTGAATTGTCTCAACCTCAGAACATTTCCAATCATCTGGATCAAAAAAGCAATAATTCATGTGAGAAGGATACATGGTACTTTCGAAACAAACTCCATCGATCTGTTGCGTTTGCGTATCATTCAAAGATTTGACAAACTCAGCAATATATTGCGTTGGGAGATAGTCGAGTTCAGCATTCGGATTAGAACTGACAGGTTTCGCAACCTCCTGAGCGAAATCATGCAATAAAGGTTTGTTAACAGCAAGCAATCTTAAAGCATGCAGATTAGTAAAATCCGGAACAATCTGATCAATTTTGGAGAGATTAAGCACCCTTCTCTTCTTTTCGCACCTAAATGTTCCCACACTCACATAATCGGGAACCGTAGCTCTGACCTCATAAGGCACCGTCTCCCTATCATGGCAGAGATACAATTCTCTTATCCCCGACGGATTAACTCTTCCTGCAGCTGCCAACAAATTTTTAGGAGGAGCTCCCATCTCTTCTTTTTTGAAACCGGTTTTGCTGTTGGTAATCCTGCCACGGTAAAAGAGATCATTCGAATCAGCATCGGGAATATCCTCTACAAGACCTAGCAACAACTCCTGTATCGAATTTAGATGTATGAACGGGATATGGAAACGATTTTTGTATTTGATATGTTCTGCGAAGGAGCTCCAGCTGCCATTTTCTACAAACGGTTTCTCTGCTGAACGCCTTAGCCTAAATTTTCGCGTAGAAAAACCTTTCGAAACCATTCCGTTTTCGAATAACGAAGCGAACAAAGAAAGAAGAAGCCGGGACGGAGTTTCCACCTTTTCGCTGACAATATTCCAATCCTTTTGCAAAATCATTGACATGGGTTCTCCAGCCTTTGAACCCGACTCATAAAGACTAATCACATTGTAAAGTGCGTTTTGCAGTTCATCATGTTTCCCAAGCTCGTACAACCGAACATTCGATGAACCACAGTATGGACAATTCCCCAACGGACTCTTCGCGTCATAGGCACTTTCAACAATATCTTTCAAGCCTTTTTCGAAACAGTTGCTGCAACAAAATTTCGTTTTATCATTCATGATTTCGCTCTCCCGATTAGCTCAGGTAATTGCTCATCAGTTCCAGATGGTGCATAATGGAAAGTCGCTTGACCATAGCCAGCCCTGGAAACAGCTCATTGTCAAAGAAATAACGGAACCTGCGTGCTGCAAATGTTGTCATTGCTCTATCATCATTTATCAATTTAGCTACTGCCTGGTTGAACTTAGTACCGGGATCACGAATGGTGTCATTGCTGTCGGAAACATAATGATGAATCCACAAAATATCGTCCCGATCAAAATAAACCCAATGAATGGCCACAGCGTAAGCAGCAAAACCTGTTGTAGGACGTTGAGAGCCAATTACCGAATAATCACCGAAGCCATCATCGTCAAACCTTGAATAGAATAGATGATCTCTTGAAAATATCTCATCCGGATGTTCCGCATAATCAGCATTTCTCGAAAGTTTATGGAAATGATCAACCAAAGCGGCACTCGAAAAATTCTTGAGCCCTTTTAAAATGTCTTTTGAAGCAAGCACATCCTGTTTGACCGCGTTGCCGCCCTCATAAACGACTTCGGAAAAATCAATACCATCTAACCCCTGTATCTGCGGTTCCGCCCCGCCACCAAGGGCATACCGGCCTTCTCTGGCTACCACAATATAGGGATTTGCAAACGCATATCTTTGGGCGATATCCCAATCCTCATAAGCCTCTTCAGTGAGAAGAATTACGGGGACGACAGCCCTATTGCCCCTAAGACCAACTGAGCTAAGCAACGCTGTGGTGGAAATGCCCTCAACAGGATTAATGACCACACCAATACGAAGGTGATGCTGACGAAACGCCTGAATAACACTTCTTAGCAGATGAATTGAGACCTTTGAATTACTAACCGGTTCGATAATTGGCAGTACGTTGTTACTGATTCTGTCCTCTTCTGCCAGATTTCGCAGAGCATAAAGCTCCGACTGTCTGCCATAAAGGTAGGGATAGTAGCACCCGCTCACGTTTATCTCCTTCGATAGTCACTCCTCAGTAATGCATTCAATCTCTTCTCATCATAACGCCAATCGGAAAAATAAACCAAGGATTGCAACTCATCTTGGACGTTTCCAGATATTTGGAAATTCGCCAACTTACGCTGTTTCAAGGTTCTCATAACGAATTCCTGTTGTTTCAAAACCGGCAAAATAGAAAACCATTCCATGCAAGTACTGAAATACTGTACAGGTGTGACCTGAGGTAATTTTCCGAAAGCCTCAAGCAAAACCTTCTCATATTCCGGTTTACGCAACATATAAAACAATGATTTCGAATCAAGAAAATCAGTACAACGCTGTGCCCGACGAACATGTTTCGCGCTAATCGCATTGCGCCGCGTGACTGCATACACCCCGATAAAACTTCCATATCCGGTGAACGTGTCAAGAAGATTCAGCACCTCCTGAAACCTTGCTTCAGGAACTACCACATAGACATAGGAAAAGACCGTTAGATAATGCTGTAATTGCTGCTCCAGCCTATCGAAAGTGTCCAAATCGGACTTGATCTCGTACGCTCTTCCACAACCATTAATCATCACGAAATCCGCGATGGAATCCCCCACAGGAAGCTGACGAAAAGCAACTGTCGTACGAGGACTGTGTTTTTTCAAAAGCTTACGAAACAATACATCTTGATAAACGAACTCATTACGTTGATTACGATAAAGGTAGCGATAAATCTTAGTAAATATCTGACCATAAGTCATAGAATCAAACCCACTGACACTTTTATCCGCCGCAGTTTGAAACGTCTTACTGAAGCCAGAATCCAACAAATCTTGAAGAACATGAGTGCTGAACACATGATTAAGTGCTCGAACAGCATCTGCCATGGTTCCTCCTCTGTTCATGATGTTTACTCGATGAAACTATATTGTTTTTCTATGCTTAATTCATTCTAGCTATTCTAATTGATTCACCCCCCCAGAAACCGCGAACAAATCACCTGCCCAGTTTCATTGTGGCAAACTCAATGAACCATTTGGACTGATTTCTATGAGGCCGTCGTCGTCGAGGCTGGCGATGCAGGCGTCGAGTTGGATGTGGTCGGGCCAGAGCTGTTCGACCTCCTCGCGAGACAACGAGGCGCCGGCGGATGAAGCCGCCTTTGCAGAGGACTTTACGGATGCCTTTTCGGATGACGGCGAACCTTTTCCAGTGGCCGGTTCCGAATCGGCGAGAGCGCGCAAAGCGTTGAGGACGATGCCGCGCACCTGGCGGTTCGTACCTTTGAAGCTCTGGCGCGGGCGAGTGCGCTTCTCCCCCATCCCCGGGCAGCCGGCGGCGTAGAAGCGGTTGTGGCCGACCCATGGGTCCTCGTCGATCTTCGGGTTCTTTGCGGTGCAGACCAGCGCGCCCAGCTCAATCAGCGCCTCGTTCCAGATGACGCTTTCCTCGGCGTCCTTCGGCAACACGGCGTTCGCCAGCTTGCGTTCCTCAGGCCTGGCCGAGCCACCCAGCGACTCCTCGCCCTTGAACGTGCGCCAGAGCACGCGGCGGACATTGGTGTCGATGACCGCGATGCGCTCGCCGAACGCGAAGCTTATCACGGCGCTGGCGGTGTAGTCGCCGATGCCGGGCAGCGCAACCAATTCGTCATACGTTTTTGGAAGCTCGTTGTCATATTGCTCAGCGACCACTTTCGCACATTCCTGAAGCCGCAACGCGCGACGGGGATAGCCAAGCCTGCCCCACGCGGTGATGACTTCGGCCGTGCTTGCCTTGGCGAGGCTTGCGGCGTCGGGCCAGACATCCATCCAGTTGGTCCAATACTGAACGACGCGGCTCATCTGCGTCTGCTGGCTCATCACCTCGGAAATGAGGATGCCCCACGGTGTCGTGCGGCCGAATCGCCACGGCAGGTCGCGCGCGTTCTCGTCCCACCACGAGAACAACTCGCTTTTCATCGCCTCGAGTTCGTCGGCGCTAAAGCCCTCGACCACCTCGCGCGCGCCTTGTGCAGCTTGCGTCATATCCATATCCTTCTGAACCATCCGAACCATTGTGCCCTAAAGCCGCTACAGCGGCACGGAAGGCGTAATCCGCATGGTTCAATCGTCAGTGCTGCGGAAATAATGCGCTTCGGTCTCACTCACAGCACGGAACGAAATAATCAAGGATTTCACGTATCGATGCTGTGAACACGTAGCGCTGAACGTCTTTATCGCCATATTTCCGCCTCCCTGCTGAGTTCCGCGCAATACCGAAATATAAGAATGGCGAAATTCCAACGTTTTCCATATTCTTATTTGCTATTACACAGCACGGAAACCCTAAAACAACGCAATGTGACCTCCATACTAGGCAATGACGGATTGAACGTATTTTATTACGCGCAAACGCAATTGAGAACAATCGAAACCCAACACAATCGGCCGTGTCGGTTCGCGGGGATAGTTTTGAACCATGACAGACGCAGCGAAAACCAGCAACGACCAGCAGAACTCCGGTAGCTCCAGCAATCCCGGCAACGCCGGCAACCCCGAGAACAAAGTCACCGACATGTACGAATACGGCTACCGCAAATCCAACTACGGGCCGGACGAGCTCGTCACGGACGCTCACGGCAACCCGATCAGCGTAGTCGACGCGATGATGAGCGCCAAGGACGCCAGCGAGGCCAAGACGGTGACGCCGCACCTGTGCTACTACTCCCCGCGCATCCCCGGCAACACCGGTTCCGCCATCCGCCTGTGCGCCGTGACCGGGACGATTCTGCATTTGATCGAACCGCTCGGCTTCAACCTGAAAGACACCAAGCTGCGCCGCGCCGGCCTCGATTATCACGACATGGCCCACGTCGTGCTGCACCCCGATTTCGACGACCTCGTGAAATCCATGCCCAACTCGCGTATCATCGCCTTCACCGCGCACGCCACCAAGCTTTACACCGACGTGCAATATCGCCCGGACGACATCCTGCTTTTCGGCCCGGAGCCGGGCAACATCCCCGACCCGATAGACATCATGGCCGGCCCGCACGTCGCTGAGCAAGTGCGCCTGCCGATGCGGCCGAGCCTGCGTTCGTTGAACCTCACCAACTGCGCCTCCATCGCCATCTACGAGGCTTGGCGTCAGTTGGGCTTCGCCGGCGGGGAATAATTCCATTTTGCGCCATAAACAAGCCACTAACAGATGACCAGCGACTCATTTATGGCGAAATTTTAATTTTGTGCCATAAACAAGCCATTGACAACCCTTCAGTGTCCGAAATATGGCGCAACTCCAATCTTGCGACATAAATGGGCCGTTAATGGGGGGGTGCGGCCTAATTATGTCGCAACCACAATTTCGCGCCATAAACAAGCCACCCACCAACGCTCAGCGGCCCGTTTATGGCGCAAATCAGTTTTGAGCTACCTGTCAGTTCTTGAAACTGTGGATTGGGGCGGGGATGCGGCCGCCGCGGGTGACGAAGGCCTCGCACGAGGTCTGGTTGACCGGGATGATCGGCGCATAGCCCATCAGGCCACCGAAATTCGCCACCTCGCCGACACCTTTGCCGTAGACCGGGATGACGCGCACGGCGGTGGTCTTCTGGTTGACCATGCCGATGGCGGCCTCGTCGGCGATCATGCCGGAAATCGTCGCGGCCGAGGTCTCGCCGGGAATGGCGATCATGTCGAGGCCGACCGAGCAGACGCAGGTCATCGCCTCGAGCTTCTCGATTTTGAGGCAGCCGGATTTGGCCGCCTCGATCATGTTCTTATCCTCCGAAACGGGGATGAACGCGCCAGAGAGCCCGCCGACGTAGGAGGAGGCCATGATGCCGCCCTTCTTCACCTGGTCGTTCAACATCGCGAGCGCCGCGGTGGTGCCGGGAGCGCCGACCTGTTCCAACCCGATCTTCTCCAGCACTTCGCCGACCGAATCGCCTACGGCCGCCGTGGGTGCCAGCGACAGGTCGATGATGCCGAAGGGCACGCCGAGCCGCTTCGAGGCCTCCTGCGCGACCAGCTGGCCGACGCGGGTAATCTTGAAGGCGGTGCGTTTGATGGTCTCGCACAGGAATTCGAAATCCTTGCCTTTCGCGGCATCGAGCGCGCGGGAGACCACGCCGGGCCCGGAGACGCCAACGTTGACGACCACGTCGCCTTCGGTGACGCCGTGGAAGCCGCCGGCCATGAAGGGGTTGTCGTCGGGTGCGTTGCAGAACGCCACGAATTTCACGCAGCCGTAGCTGTCGTTGTCGCGCGTGGCGTAGGCGGTGTCTTTGACCATGCGGCCGAGCAGCTCGACGGCGTCCATGTCGATGCCGGTTTTGGTGGAGCCGACGTTGACCGACGAACAGACGATGTCGGTCTCGGAAAGCGCCTTCGGCAGCGATTCGATAAGCATGCGTTCGGCCGGGGTCATGGATTTGGAGACCAGAGCCGTGTAGCCGCCGATGAGGTCGACTCCGACTTCCTTGGCAGCGCGATCCAAGGCATGGGCGATTTTGACGAAATCGGACGGCGACTTGCAGGAGCTCGCCCCGACCAGCGAGATGGGAGTGACGGTGATGCGCTTGTTGACGATCGGGATGCCGAAATCGCGCTCGATGCCCCGGCCGGTTTTCACCAGGTCACGGGCCTTCTCGGTAATCTTGCGGTAGACGTTCTCGCAGACCACGTCGACGTCGGCGGCGGCGCAATCGAGCAGGGAGATGCCCATGGTGATGGTGCGCACGTCGAGCTTCTCCTGCTCGATCATCTCGTTGGTCTCGCGGACCTCAGTTATGTTCAACACGATGGCTTCCCCTCCCCCTCAGACCCGGTGCATCTTCGTGAAGATCTCCTCGCGCTGGCAGCGGATGCGCACGCCGATCTCGTCGCCAAGGGATTCCAGGCCGTCGACCATGTCGGAGAATTGCTCGTCGAGGTCGTCGCAATCCACGATCATCATCATGTTGAAGAAGCCGTCGATGATGGTCTGCGAGATGTCGAGCACGTTGACCTGGTGCTGCGAAAGGTAGGTGCAGACACGCGCGATGATGCCGACCGTGTCTTGCCCGACGACTGTGATAACCGCTTTGTCCATGAGAGTCCCTCCGATAGGTGGCCGGACGTCGCGGCCGTTGGCGGAAGGCCGGTTCACGCCGACCTCTGTTCCCAAATCCTTAGTATATGGCAGTTTGGTCGGTCCATGCCATCACGTCCAGATAGGGGAAGAACGCAGGGCGAAAGTATGGAGCATGACGGATGAATATACGGATGGATATTTGAATATATATAAATGTAAATGGTATATAAATCAGCACAATTGAATACGAAAACGACCTTGGACGCGCGGAAACCAACACACATCCAAGGCCGAAACGCCACGAAATATCAACGATACTGCCGCTCGTGCTCCTTGATGCCCGCGAGATAGTGCGGGGCGGCGGGGTCGGTTTGCGTCAAGGTCTGCGTCGAACCGTCGGTGGCCAGTTGCCCCTCGAACATGCTTTCGTATTGCTCCATGGTCAGCTGCTGGCGTGCGTCCAGCGCACTCTGGTGACGCCGCGGATCGAGACGATCACGATAACCCGGCTGCAAGCGACCGAAGTAGAGCTCCCCCACCGAGCCGGAGCCATAGCTGAACAGGCCGATGCGGTCGCCCTCGCGCAGGGTGTCGTCGTTCTCGAGCAGCGAGAGCAGGGCCAGGTAGATCGAGCCTGTGTAGATGTTGCCGACCTGTTTGCCGTAGACGATGCTGGATTCGAAGCGCTGCGTGAGCCGCTCGTAATCAGGCCCGTCGATTCGGCTTTCGAGCGAACGCAACCCCTTGCGCCCCATCTTGGAGAAGGGGATGTGGAAAAGCAGCGCCTGAAGGTCCTCGGGGCGGGCCATTCCCTTACCCTGCGCCTCGTCCCAGAGCTCGTCGAACATGCCGACGTAGACCTGTTCGGAGAACTTGCCGCGCGCGAACGCCTCGGTGGAATAGTTCGGACGCCAGAAGTCACCGGTGCTGCGGCTCAGGTAAAGGGATTCGGGCTCGATGACGAGAATGGACGGGTCGCGGCTGATGAGCATGGCGACCGAGCCGGCCCCTTGGGTCACCTCACCGGCGGTGCGCAGGCCGTAGCGGGCGATGTCGGAGGCGATGACCAGCGCCTTGCGGCCCGGATGACTGCGCACGTAATCGCACGCCAGCTGCACCCCGGCGGTGGCGCCGTAGCAGGCCTCCTTGATCTCAATGGCACGCAGATGCTCGTCGAGGCCAAGCAGATTCTCCACGAAGAGCGCCGAGGCCTTGGACTGGTCGATGCCGCTTTCGGTGGCGACGATCAGCAGGCCGATATTGGCTTTGTCTTCCGCATTGAGCATGGGTTCGGCGGCGTTGGCGGCCATGGCCACGATGTCCTGGTCGAGCGCGGCGACGGCCATCTTGCTCTGGCCGATGCCGATGAGGTATTTGTTGGGGTCCTCGCCGCGGGCGTGCGCCAAATCGACCAGATCAAGATAGTGGTTCGGAGTATAGCAGTCGATCCTGTCGATGCCGACCACCGGAGCGTCCGACGAAACCGCCGTCATTCCAACGTTTCCGGCACTGCTGTCGTTCTGAATGCCAACCTGACCCATATCCATACATCCCATCTTGTTATTGGCGCGGCCGAAACCACGCCCATACCTGTTATGCTACGAAAACCCGGCCTCCGAAAGCGGATTCAGAGCCTCGTGACGATGTCGACGGCCAGGCGTGCGGCGGTGTCGGCGTACTCGGAGATGTCGAACTCCTTGAACTCCTCGTAATCCGTGTCGGCGTTATCCGAAAGAGCGCGGATGACGAGCGCGGGGACGTCGTTGCGGCCGGCGACATGCGCCACCGCGGCGCCTTCCATCTCCACCGCGTCGGCGTGCGTGGTCTCGGCGACCTCCGCCACCTTCTGCGGCGAGTCGACGAAATAGTTGCCCGAGGCGATGGTGCCGACGATGTGCTTGATGCCCATGTCGTCGAGCGCCTGGCCCGCCACGTCGAGCAGGTGACGGTCGCTGTGGAACTCCTCGGCCTCCGGCTTCCACTGCGCGATCAGGCGCATGTCGCTGTCGAGGTAGCGCAGGGTGCCGCCGAGCACCACGTCGTTGATGTGCAGGCTCTTGTTGAGCGAGCCGGCGATGCCGGAGAAGATCACGGCGTCGGGCTGGTAGCCGTCGATCAGGCACTGGGTGGTCGCCGCGGCGTTGACCAGGCCCATGCCGCCGACCGTCGCGGCCACGCGGATGCGCTCGCCCGACTTGGTGGCCAGCGTGCCCACGTTGATGTCGAGGCTGGCGGTCTTGTTGTGCTCCACGTCGTCGAGTGATTTGGCGATGAGGGCGACTTCCTCATCCATGGCGCCGATGATGGCGATGGTCTTCATAATGCTCCTTGGTTAGCGTATGTCTGTTGTATGTGTTTTGTATATACGTTGTTTATTGATTGAATACGTTGAATTATCTGGGTTATCCATAGTACGTGGACAGCCCCACCGCAACAATCACTTCCAGCGACGGGCGCTCACCGCCTGCGCCAACTCGCGCAGCAGCTTCTCCGTCTCCGGCCACGAGATGCACTTGTCGGTGATGGACTTGCCGTATTCCAACTGGGCGAGCGGCGCGGCGGGCTGGTTGCCGCCCTTGATGAAGCTCTCCATCATCAAACCGACGATATCCTGCTCGCCGTCGGCCAGGCGCGAGGCGAGATCGCGGACGACCTGGGCCTGGCGCACCTCGTCCTTGCCAGAATTGCCGTGCGAGCAGTCGATGACGAGCCCGTGCGCGGCAGCCGATTCGGCGGGCATTTCGCCACGCACCGCGTCCATCGCCACCTGCACGGATTCCGTGTCGTAGTTCGGGCCGTGCGAGGAACCACGCAGCACCACGTGGCAATCCGGATTGCCCAGCGTCTCCACGGCGCTGGCGCGGGCGAGATGGTCGATGCCGAAGAACGTGTGCTGTTGGCCAGCCGTATAGCAGCCGTCGATGGCGGCCTTGACGGAACCATCCGTGGCGTTCTTGAAGCCGACGGGCATCGAAAGCCCACTGGCCAGCTGGCGGTGAATCTGCGACTCGGTGTTGCGCGCGCCGATCGCGCCCCAGCTCACCGCGTCCGAGATATATTGCGGGCTGGTCGGCTCGAGGAACTCGGTGGCCGCGGCGAGGCCCGCGTCGAGCACGCCCAGCAGCGTCTTGCGCGCGAGCAGCAGTCCCTTGTTGATGTTGTGGCTGCCGTCGATGTCGGGGTCGTTGATCAGGCCCTTCCAACCGACGGTGGTGCGGGGCTTTTCGAAATAGACGCGCATGACGATGAGCAGCTGGTCGTCCAGCTCGTCCTTCAGCGCGGCGAGGCGATGCGCGTAATCGAGCGCGGCCTTGGGGTCGTGCACCGAGCAGGGACCGACGATGACCAGCAGGCGGTCGTCCTGGCCGTAGAGGCAGGCGCGAATCTCGTCACGCGAACGCTCCACCAAATCCTGGTTATGCTCGCTCAGCGGCATGTCCGTGAGCACATCGGCGGGCGTGGGCAGCGGCGCGAGCTCGAAGACGCGACGGTTGACGATGCGGCTGACGCCCACCTGGTCCTCCCAGCGCGGCACATCCGTGGTTTTCAGCGGGTTCTCACCGTTCTTGATGGCCTTCTCGAAGGCGGCGCGGTCCTTGGCCTCGTTGACGCTTTGGTCACTTTGGCTATCTTTGTTGCCTTCGATATCGCCATTCGGCTTGTTTTCCGCGTTCCCCATGCCAAGTCCCCCTCCATAGTCATAGCCCGCTCGCCGGCCTGTTGCCAGCATACCGATCATAGCGCCGACGAGGCATAACCGGCCGCGCCTACAGCCGTCCCGTCACTACGGAGAAAAGCACCAAAATGTGCCCACAATGGTGCTTTTCTTCGTAGTTTGGGCGGGGTTTTACTCGCCGTCGAGCTTGCGACGGGTGGCGATAGCGTCCGACAGGGTGTGCAGCAGCTCGTTGGTGCGGTCCCACGGGATGCATGAATCGGTGATCGAACGGCCGTAGACCAGCTGATCGAGCGGGGCCGGCGACTGGTGGCCGCCCTTGATGAAGCTCTCCATCATCACCCCGAAGATGCCGGGCTCGCCCTTGGCCAGACGGCCTGCGATGTTCTCGATGACCTCGGCCTCACGCACCTCGTCCTTGCCGCAGTTGCCGTGCGCGGCGTCGATGACCAGGCCGTGCTCGCTCGGGCCGGTGACCTTCGACTGCTTCAAGGTCTCGAGCGCCTCGGCGACGGACTTGGCGTCGTAGTTCGGGCCGTCGTTGGAGCCACGGAGCACCAGATGGCAGTCCGGATTGCCCTTGGTTTCGGCGGAAATCACGCGGCCGTCGAGGTTGATGGACAGGAAATGATGCTCGTTGGCCACCGCGTAGCAGGAATCCGCCGCGACCTTCACGGAGCCGTCGGTGGAGTTCTTGAAACCGATGGGCATCGACATGCCGCTGGCCAGCTCGCGGTGGACCTGGCTTTCGGTGTTGCGCGCGCCGATCGCGCCCCAGCTCACCAGGTCGCACAAGTACTGCGGGGTGATGGGGTCGAGCCACTCGGTGGCGGTGGGCAGGCCGAGCGAAAGCACGTCGGTCAGGGTCTTGCGGGCCAGGAACATGCCCTTGCGGATGTTGAACTCGCCGTCGAGGTCAGGGTCGTTGATCAGGCCCTTCCAACCGATGGTGGTGCGGGGCTTCTCGAAATAGACGCGCATGACCACGAGCAGCTGGTCCTTGAGCTCCTCGCTGACCTTCGCCAGACGGCCGGCGTAATCGAGCGCGGCCTTCGGGTCGTGGATCGAGCAAGGGCCGACGATGACCAGAAGCCTGTCGTCGCGGCCGTGCAGGATGTTGCGGATCTCCTGGCGTGAACGCAACACCAGGTCGCTCATCGGCTTGGTGATCGGCAGCTCCTTCAGAAAGACTCGGGGCGCGGGAATCGGGTCAAGCTGGCGGATGTTGACATCCACGGTCTCGGGGTAGACGGCCTCGTCATCAAATCGTTGGGCATCCTCTGAGCTTCCAGGTCCACGCATCACAACCATCATTCCCTCCTCTTCCTTAAGTCGGCACTGCCGTAGCGCCGTAGTTGGCAATAGGCTGTTCATTATAATCGATTTATCTCGGCGACAAGCGCAGTGGGTCGATTCCCGTTGCACCGCAGCTAAACACCCATCCTGCGTTTAACGAGTCAATCCTGCTGGAAAACGTACATATTGAGGTATGAAAACGTACGTTTTCCAGCAGGATTGACTTGTTAGCAGCAGTAAGGACACTCAAATCTGCGTTGGCTCGCTGTAAAGCGAGCCAACGGGCACTTGCAAGAAAAGTCCACAGGACTTTTCTCTTATGCAAGTGCCCCTAATTAATCAATGTCTACAATCTGATTCAACAAGCCAACTCATGTGGCCGAGGCCTCGCACCGGCAGCGGCCGGTGCGAGGCGCGTGTTGGCCAGAAACAGCCCACAGGGCTGTTTCTCTCAGGCCAACGCGCCCATTGGGTCCCAAGCAGGCAACATGGTGGCGGGCTCGGTGAGTGCGGCCTGGTATTCGGCGGGGAGCATGGACTTGGGGACGGCCACCTCGTAGACGTATTCAGTGAACCAGTCGTCGCTCATGGTGAAGTAGCCCTTGTCGGCCACCTTGCAGCCCCACGAGTTCTCCACGCGCCAGCGGTTCGTGGTCTCGCCGTCGTCGGCCACATCCACCCCGACGAACGCCATCGCATGGTTCATCGCGGAGTCGCCGTAGCGCACGCGCTGCTCCTTATCCATGTCGAAATCGACGTCATAGACCTTGCCGTACTCGAAGAGATCGGTGGCCCAGGCCCCGCCGTCGCGGTCCATCATCGGATGACAGTCCGCCCCGAACCACACCGGGATGCCCTGCTCGGAGAGGATGCGGCGCACGCAGTCCTTCATGAACTGGTTGGGCACGTTGAGGTATTCGGTCGGGTCTCCCCCGGCCACGTTGCCCAAGTGCTCGATGCCGATCTTCTTGCCCTTGGCATGCTCGGCGCGCGGGTCGTCGACCAGGCAGACATAGTCCTCGAGCCCGGCCCCGCCGACGTACTTCTTCCAGAACTCGACCGGCGTGATCTCGCCGTCACGATGGAATTCGCCGTCCTTGTCGGTCCACTCCCAATCGAAGCTCTTCGGCGGCTCACCCAGGTGGATGGTCAGCATGCGATGCCCGGCCTCGACGCCCTGCGCCACGATCTCGTCGATCTTGGCCGGCTCGGCATACATGTGCGCCACGGCGGTGTGCAGCATGCGGCGAAGCTGGGTGTTCATCTCGCCGGTCGATTTCGAAGATACGGTCTCAGGATAGAAGTCCTTGGGCACCGCGCCGTACTTCTTGTAGACGTTCATGGCCATGGTCCACTGGCCGCCATCGCCCATCACGTCGGCGAGCAGATGGAGCATGAGCTGCGAATCGGCGGGCTCCCCGGCGCGCACGAGGGCGGCGACGTCACGCAGGAAGTAGTTGATGCGCTCGAGCTTGTCGAAGTACATCGCGTAGTTCTGCGAGAACTCGAACTGGTCGAGGTTCAGGCTCTTCTTGGCCACGAAGCGCGCCACGTTCAGCGAGCTGAACAGCCAGCAGCGGCCGGAACGGTTCTGGTTGGTCACCTCGCCGTTGTCGACGGTCACAGAGAACCGGCGCTGCAGGGTGCGGGCGCGGTCGTAGTTGTGGGCCACCGGGTTGATGCCGGAGGTCGTCACGGCGTTCATCGCCATGCGGTTGGCACCCGAGGCGTCGAATCCCTCACGTAGCTGGTCGAGTCTTTCGCCGTTCAACGGTGTGATCTCAGTCATCAGAAAACTCCTTCAATAACTCTGATTACTTTTCATGGTCGGCGACACGGCCCAAGGCCTCATGCCCCGACGCAACGCGCGACGGCAGCACGCCGCCGACCCAACGGCAGGCCATCAGACCCGCCACAACAGAACATCCGCCTTATAGCCCAAAAGAGCATAAGACGGATGTCACGTCAATATATCCTTATGATTCCCAATCAGCGGGCGCCGCCGGCGGGCTCGCCGCCACGGTCGAAATCATAGTCCTCGTAGTCGCTGGCCATACGCCTCTTCTGGCGGACGCCATCAATCTCTTCCTCAGCAGGTTCGACGGCAGACGCCACAGGCTTGGCGGGAGCGGCGGCCGGCTCCTGAGCCTCGGCCTTCGCCGGAGCGGGAGTCTTGTCCTCGGGCTTGGCCGCCGAAGAGACGGCGCGCGCCTGGGCGGAGGCATTGGCCTGAGCCTGCGACTGCTGCGCAGAAGTCGGAGCCTCCTTGGCGGCGGGCTTCACGTCATTGGACGCGACGCGGGCGGGCGCGGGCTTGAACTTGGCGTCATGCGCGTCGTTGGCGGAATCGCCTTGCGCGGCGGCCTGGTCGAGGTCGTCGGCCACGGCGTTCATCACGGGCACATCCACGCCGTCCTTCTTCTTGTCGTCGGCGAAGCCGAATCCGGAGAAGGCGTTGGAGAAGAGCGAACGAAGCTCGGTGACGCGCTGGGTGATGGTCGCCTCACGCTCCTGCAAGTCGGTGATGCGCTTCTCGAGGCCATCGATCTCGCTCTTGGCGGCCTGGCGACGCTCCTCGATGCGGGCGGCGGCGTCACGGGTGGCCTTCTCCATGGCCTCCTCGGCCTGCTTGTCGGCCTCCTGGCGCTTGGCGAGCGCGTACGAATCGGCCTCCTCGCGCACATCCTTGGCCTTGGAGACCAGCGAGTCCGCCTCTTTCTTCGCCGAAGTGCGGCTCTGCTCGAGGGTCTTGAGCAAATCGTTGACCTTGGCGGTGGCCTCGTCCTGCTGCTTGCTGATGTCCTGGCGAATCTGCTCCACCTCGGCGTTGAGCTCGCTCATCGTCTTGGTGCGCTTGACCTCCACCTCATCGGTGATGGCCTGGGCCTTCGACTCGGCGGCGTCGGTGATCTCGGTGGCCTTGCGCTGCGCCTCGGTGGTCATGCGGGAGACCTGCTCACGCACGTTGGCGAGCTTCTTGTTGGCCTCGGAAAGCGCCGTCTCGATCTGGTCGCTGGCGTCGCTCTTCATCTTGGTGATCTCTTCGTTGGCGGCCTTGCGCTGGTCGGCGACCTGCTGGGTGGCCTTCGCCTTCATCTCGGAGATCTCGCGGTCCTGCTTGGCCTTCTCGCTGGCGAGGCGCTTGTTGTGCTCCTCGCGGTTGTTGCTCAGCTCGATCTCGACGGTGTCGCGCTGCTCGGTGACCGTCTTGGCGGTCTCCTCGCGCAGACGCGTGGCGTCCTGCTTGGCGGAGGTGGTGATGGACTCGGACTCCGTCTGAGCCTTGGCGAGGATGGTGGCGGCCTTGGCGTTGGCCTCGTCACGGATGTGCTGGGCGTCGAGCTTGGCGTTGTTGAGCAGGGTCTCCACCTTGGAGGAGGCGGAGGCGCGGGTGCTGGAGGCGTCCTGCTTGGCGCGGTTGATCAGCTCCTTGCTGGTCTGCTCGGCGCTGGCGAGCATCTGCTGGGCGTTGGCGCCCAACGACGCGAACGAATTGCCCGAACCCGCCTTCGCGGCCTTCTTTTTCTCTTCCTGCAGCTGCGCCTGCAACTGAAGGATGGCATCGTCGCTCGAGCTGACCTGCGCACGCATGCGGTCGAGCGTCTCCTGCATCTCGGTGAACGACTCGTCCACCTTTTCCTTGTTGTATCCGCGCAGCTCCGTCGGGAAGCGGTCCACCATGGTTGTTCCTTTCGCCCTGCGACCAAAGCCGCAAATTTCAAAACCTTTAAATTACTTTAGTATATTGCCTGTCACAACCGTGGAGAAAACGCCCAATCCACACAGAGACGACGCGAAACGTGCCGTATGGGCGCGTCAACGCACAATGCACTACAAAATCGGCGCGTAACGAGTGTATACAAACGGCCCCTGATCACACGTGACCAGGCCAAGCCCACCACACTCAGCAGACCTCTCGCGAGACTCAGGCGATGAGGATGTCCGAGGACGACGGATCGAGATAGTACCTGGCCGTCTCGCGCACCACCAGACGGCAGGCCTCAACCTGCTGGTCGAAGGAGAGCCCGTGGCGCGGGTGCGGCTCGCTGGTGATGACCGGGAAGCTGACGAAGCCGGAGAGCACGCGCTCCTGGCATGCCGACCAGTGCATGAGGTTGTAGAAGACGGAATTGCTCAGGAACGTGCCGGCGTCGGAGCTCAGCGCCGAGGGGATGCCGTGCGAGCCGAAGTCGTCGAGGATGGCGCGCAGGGGCAGGCGTGTCCAGAACCCGGCCGGACCCTGCGGGTCGACGGGCTTGCGCTGCGGCTCCTCCGCCACCTCCGCGCAGGAGCCGGGGATGTCGCCCTGGGCCTCACGGCGCGAGGTGTCGATGACGTTGGTGGCGCAACGCTCCAGCAAGATGCCGCGCGCCGCGGCCTTGAGCCCTGTGGCGATGACGATGTCGGGGTGCGTGGCATCGAGCGTCTCCTTGAGTTTCGGCCAAGCCTCCTCGAAGCTCACCGGCAGGTCAACGGTGTTGACGCTCAGGTCCACATCCTCGAGCACGTCGTCCGGCTCGTCGCCCAGCCCCTGTTCGGCGAAGGCCTTGGGCACCTCTTGCGAAGGGTTGCGCTCCACGTCCGGATAGGAGGCGAAACCGGAGATCACGACACGTAGTTGTTTCATAGCTCCAGTCTAGCGCCGTTTAGTCCTCGCGGACGATAAGCGCCAAAAAGCGCCCCTCGTGTTCCTTCTTCGCCAGCGACGCGCGCCGGTGCGAATACCAGAGCGGATTCTCGAGCGTGCACATCGGGTGGCGGAGCTGGGCCAGCCGGTCGGCCAGATCGCTTTCGCCCTCGCCGTCGTTGGCGCATAGGTCGGCGAGCTCGGCGTCATGGTCGAGATATTGCGTGGCTGCGGCCACACGCGGGGCGGAGTCAATGACGTTGTCGCGCGGTATGCCGGCCTTCTCCAGCTCCTGGCGGGCGGCCTTGGCGATGTCGATGCCGGGGCCGCCGAAACGGGTGAGGGTGAAGGTGCCCGGGAACCGGGCGTCGAAGGCGTCGGCGATCTCGTCACCCACCTCGTAGCAATCCCCGCAGATGCACGGGCCCAGAGTGGCGACGATGCGCTCCGGGCGCGCGCCTTTGGCCAACATCAGCTCGACGGTGGAGCCGATGACACCGCGCTCCAGGCCCCTTCGGCCGCAGTGGCAGGCTCCGATGACGCCGGCGGTGGCGTCGGCCAGCAGCACGGGCAGGCAATCGGCGGCGAACATGCCGAGTGCCATACCGGTTTGCGTGGTCACCTGGCCGTCGGCTTCCAGCTTGGGGAAATGGCCGGGTTCGGCGGGAACGGAATCGTGGAGGTCTTCGCTCGTGCCGAGTTGGCCGCCATCTGTTCCCGCATCGTCCGCAACCTGTTTGATTACCGTCGAGTCCTCACGAACGACGACGCCTTCATCGGAGATAATCTCCTTGGTCTCCTCGACCTTTTCGGTCACGACGGGAGTTTGCAGCGCCTCGCTTTGCGTCTGGTCCATGACCGTGCCAGACAGATCCGAGCCATAGGAAGCATTGCGTCGCAAGCACTCATCCACATCAATCGCACGGCCTGAATGCACCTGGCCGACCAGCGAAAGCGGCGCGTCAATGGCCTTGGCCAACGCCTCGCGATTCGCGCGGACGTGGACGGGATTGTCGCCGGACTTGCCGCCAAAGTTGCAATCGGCCCAATCGCCTTCGCTCACGCCACCGAGCCTCGTGGTGTAGACCACCTTGACACCCGGCGCCAGGTCGATGGGGATGGTCACCGGAATCGGGTTGCCCTGAGCGTCGTTCGGGGCGATGGCGTTGCTGTCGAGAATCGCGTCGTCGTAGGCGTCGCGACGCTGGTCGTTGCTCTTGGATTCGTTCATACGCGCCATCCTACGCGAACGCCATGCCCGCGCCCGCGGTCTCGCGAAAGCCACGCTCGTAGCCAAACCACCGCGATATCACTCCGCCTTGAGCGTGCGGTTCCTGGCGTGCGAGCGCATCATCGAACCCACGGGAATCGGCTCGGGGCAAGGCATCGAGAAGACGTGCGCCGGGTTGTTGATGGCCTCCACCGGGTTGCCATCGGCGTCCTGGAACCCGCCGCCGGGCACCGTATAATCCACGGGTTTGCGCCCCGGAATGAGGAACTCGACCAGCTGCCCGGCCTCGATCTTGTTGCGGCTCATCAGCGTGATCCGCTTGGTCTCGGCGTCGTAGCCTTGCACCTCGCCGACGACGAGCCAGTCGCGGAAATAGCCGCCACGGTCGGTGTTCTGACCGGCTTTGTGCTCGGGATAATAGAAGCCGGTGCAGTAATCGCGGTGCGAGACCTTGTATGGCTCGTCCTTCAACCATTGCGGCAAGGCGACGTGCTCCGGCCTCGCGGCTTCGTCGGCCATGTTCGCCTCCTCACCCACCAACGCGCCCGCGTGTGGGGCGAGCATGGTGCGCGCCGCCGCCTTCGAGCCGGAAAGGCTGGAGGAATGGAAACCGATGCTGTCGTCGGAGACCACGGCCGCGTTCGTCACCGCGCGGTTGCGGATGACCTGGTCACGGAATGGCTTAAGCACGCGTCCGTCTTCGTCCTCGAAACCACGCTGCACCATATATTCATCGACCGCGCACTTGTAGGCGTTGGCCATCGCGGCAACGTAATAAGCGCTTTTGGCGCGGCCCTCGATCTTGAGACTGGTGGCGCCGGCGTCGATCACATCGTCAAGGTGGTCAAGCATGCACATGTCCTGCGAGTTGAAGAGGAATGTGCCCTCGTCGTTCTCCTCGACCGGGAAGAACTGGCCGGGGCGCTTCTCCTCGACGACGTGGTATTTCCAGCGGCAGGGCTGCGAGCATTCGCCGTGGTTGGCGTCGCGCCCGTTCATGTAGTTGGAGATGAGGCAGCGGCCGGAAAACGCCATGCACATCGACCCATGCACGAAGCACTCGATGTCCATGTCCTCGGGGATGTTGGCGCGGATGTCGCGCAGTGCCTGCAGGCTGAGCTCGCGGGCCAGC
Organism: Bifidobacterium sp. ESL0790; assembly: GCF_029395435.1. Classification (NCBI taxonomy): domain Bacteria; kingdom Bacillati; phylum Actinomycetota; class Actinomycetes; order Bifidobacteriales; family Bifidobacteriaceae; genus Bifidobacterium; species Bifidobacterium sp. ESL0790. Next base: position 453,192 of record NZ_CP113915.1, on the reverse strand, counting down.
ACCACACGTTTCGCGCCCAGTTCGTAGAGCGCGTTGGCGGCGAGGTAGTTGGTGACGCCGGCCTGGGTGGAGACGTGCAGCTCGAGTTTCGGGGCGATGCGGTGGGCGGCCACCATCACGCCGATGTCGGTGACGATCAGCGCGTCGATGCCCGTCTCGGCCAGCTTGCCGATGTAGTCCTTCATGTCCTCGACCTCGTCGTTGTGGGGCAGGACGTTGCAGGTCACATAGACGCGGGCACCGCGCTTGTGGGCGTATTGCGCGCCGGCCGCCAGGTCCTCGTATGAGAGGTTCTTCGGGGCCGAGCGCATGCCGAATTCCTTGCCGCCGCAGTAGACGGCGTCCGCGCCGAAATCGATGGCCGTCTCCAAGCTGCGCAGGTTGCCGGCCGGGGCGAGCACCTCGGGCTTGCGCCGCCGCGTCATGGTTAATTTCTCATCATCATTGTCAAGCACCACTCCAGTCTAAGACCGACGAAGCCCTGCCCACGCCACAATCACAATGGAAATACGACTGAATTGGGCGGAAACCGTTCCGAATCAAGATGCAAAACGCGCGTGGAAAAGGATGAACCGTTCCACGCGCGTCTATTAATTTGGCTGCTCAACCAAAACACGACTAAAAGCTCAGGCGTTGAGCTTGGCAAGCTCCTCGGCGGTGAGCTCGAGATCACCGGCCTTGAGGCTGTCGAGAATCGTCTCCGGGCGGTGGGCGCCGGGGATAACGAAGACGTGCTTGCCCAAGCTCAGCTCCCAGGCAAGCACGACCTGCTGGTGGCTCACCCCATGGGAGCGGCCGACCTCGCGGAACGGGTCGTACTTGGTCTCGTCCTTGGCCTTGCGGTAGCCGCCGAGCGGGCTCCAGCAGACGAACGCCAAGCCCAGCTTCTCGCAATAATCAAGCGTATCCTGTGTGGAACGGTAGGTCGGCGAGAACTGGTTCTGCACCGCGATGAGCTTATCGCCCAGAATGCCGCGGGCGATGTCAATCTGCTCGACCGAAGTGTTGGAAATGCCGGCCTCCTTGACCACACCTTCATCCAAAAGTTGCTTGATGGCCTCGATGGACTCGTTATAAGGAACGGACGGGTCGGGGCGGTGGAAATACAGCAAGTCGATGGTGTCGACGCCGAGCGCGAGCGCCGACTGCTTGCCGGCCTCGATCAGGTGCTCGGGCTGGCCGTTGACGCCCCAGGTCGGGGTCTTGCCGTCGTCGGCGAAGTTGCGGAAATGGCCGACCTTGGTGGCGATGGTCACTTCGTCCTTTGGACCATCCCAGCTCTCCATGGCGCGACGGACCAGCTTCTCGCCGGTTTGCTCCTCGCCGCCGGAGCAGTAATAGGACCACGCGGTGTCGATGTGGCGGCATCCGGCGTCGAGCGCGGCGTGGATGGTCTCGATGCCCTTGGCCTCGCCCAGATTGTTCTCGATGGTCAGCGGCATCTCGCCCAAGCCGATGGCGGTGGTGTCGAAGGGACCCAGATCACGATGCAATACCATGTTGCTCCTTTGACGTTTCGGTTTCATCAGATACCACAAGAGTAAAAGGAAGAGAGGATTTCGCGCCCGCGGCCGTGCGGATAAAGTGAAACCTTCACGCACCCGACAGAGGCCACTTACCCTTGCTGCATTCCTGCCCTGGGGGATTTGGGTGACATAACGCCACGTGAAGGCTTAACCAGTATACCCCACCCCACGATATAGGCGGGTTGCCGGCGGGCGGCACGGCGGCTGGGCGCGGCGACGGGTAGCATGAAAGCGGCAAGACCTGGTTCACGGCGGGATTGGCGCCCGGAACCCAAGGAACAATCAGTCGAATCTGGAAAGTGGCAATGGCAGACAAGGAACGCACAATGACCAGCAACACGAACCTGCCCGACCTGGTCGTGGTCGGCGCGGGACTCTTCGGACTCACCGTGGCGCAGCAGGCGGCGGAGAACGGGTACACCGTCGAGATCATCGACATCCGGCCGCATATCGGCGGCAACGCTTACTCCTATATGGACAAGGAAACCGGCGCGGAAATCCACCAGTACGGCGCGCACCTCTTCCATACCTCCAACAAACGCGTGTGGGACTACGTCAACCGCTTCACCGAATTCACCGACTACCAGCACCGCGTCTACGCCACGCATGACGGCGAGGTCTACCCCATGCCGATCAACCTGGGGACCATCAACCAGTTCTTCCACGCTCATTACACCCCGGCTCAAGCGCAGGAACTGATCAAGGAGCAGGCAGGTGAACTGGCCGGCACCGACCCAAGCAATTTGAACGACAAAGGCATTCAGCTCATCGGCCGGCCGCTGTACGAGGCGTTCATCAAGAACTACACGGGCAAGCAGTGGCAGACCGACCCGGCCGAGCTGCCGGCCTCGATCATCAAGCGGCTTCCGGTGCGTTTCACCTACGACAACCACTATTTCAAGGACACGTGGGAGGGCCTGCCCAAGGACGGCTACACCGCGTGGATGCAGCGCATGATCGACGACCCGAAGATTCACGTCACGCTCAGCACCGACTTCTTCGACGAAAATCAGCCTCTGAACAAGAAAGCGCTGCTCGGCCGCGTGCCGATCGTCTACACAGGCCCGGTTGACAAGTACTTCGACTATTCGCTGGGCGACCTCAAGTGGCGCACCGTCGATTTCAAGGAGCAGCGCTACGACGAGGGCGACCACTTCGGCTGCCCGGTGATGAACTTCGTGGATGCTGACGTGCCTTACACCCGCGCCATCGAGTTCAAGAACTTCAACCCCGAACGTCGCGAGCAGCAGAACCCAGACAAGACCGTGGTCTGGGAGGAATACAGCCGCTCGGCCGGACGCGACGACGAGCCCTACTACCCCATCAACACCGTCGCCGACCAGAAGCTCTACCAGCAGTACAAGAATCTGGCGGCGCAAGAGCCGCAGGTCGTTTTCGGCGGACGCCTCGGCACCTATGCCTACTACGACATGCATCAGGTCATCAACAGCGCCCTCATCGCCTACGAAAAGCAGGTCGGTCCGCTGCTGAGCAAGTAGCAGTCAACTTGGCCACAACGCTGTAGCCAAGTCAGAAAAGCAACTGGCCTCCCTTATTTCGGGGAGGCCAATGAGATTCGGGATGGGACTCACCCCATCACCCGAATTTCAGAATATCAATTACATCTGTATAAAGCAATCGCGGGCCCTAGCCTTTAAAAGCTGTGGGCCCGCGATTCTAAAATCGCTCAGTTCGTCAACGTAGAGGCGACTCAGGCGTGCCAGACGTCCTTGCCGTTGTCCTTGGCGGACTTCACGTCGGCGTCGAGCTGGGCCTCATCGGCCTCGACCTCGCCGGCGATGAACTTCTCCACCAGCTGGCGGGCCTCGGTGTCCTCGTGCTGCACGGCCGGGGACTTCATGAAGTAGGAGCTGGGCGCGAGAATCGGGCCGGAGAGGTGACGGTCGAGCGCGATCTTGGCGGCGCGCACGGCGTCGATGACGATGCCGGCGGAGTTCGGCGAATCCCACACCTCGAGGCGGTACTCGAGGTTCAGCGGCACGTCACCGAAGGTGGTGCCTTCCAAACGCACGAACGCGAGCTTGCGGTCGTCGAGCCACGCCACGTAGTCGGACGGGCCGATGTGGACGTTGCGGTCTTCCATCTCGTGCGGCACGATCGAGGTGACGGCGCGGGTCTTGGAGACCTTCTTGGACTCGAGGCGCGAGCGCTGCAGCATGTTCATGAAGTCCATGTTGCCGCCGACGTTGAGCTGGTAGGTGCGGTCGAGGCGCACGCCGCGGTCCTCGAAGAGGCGGGCCATCACGCGGTGGGTGATGGTGGCGCCGACCTGGCTCTTGATGTCGTCGCCGATGATCGGCACGCCGGCGTCGCGGAACTTCTGCGCCCACTCCGGGTCGGAGGCGATGAAGACGGGCAGGCAGTTGACGAAGGCGCAACCGGCATCCATCGCGGCCTGGGCGTAGGCCTTGTCCGCCTCTTCCGAGCCAACGGGCATGTAGCTGACCAGAACGTCGACCTTCTTGTCCTTCAGGACCTGGGCCACGTCGACGGGCTCTGCGTCGGACTCGGTGATCATCTGACGGTAGTACTCCCCCAGGCCGTCATAGGTCGGGCCGCGCAGCACCTCGACGCCCATGTTCGGTACGTCGCAGAACTTGTAGGTGTTGTTCTGGGAGGCGCCGATGGCCTCGGAGATGTCCTTGCCGACCTTGAGCGCGTCGACGTCGAACGCCGTGACGAACTCGATGTCGCGAACGCGATAGCCACCAAAGTTGTTATGCATCAGGCCAGGGATCTTCTCATCGTCCTTGGCGTCCTTGTAGTACTCCACCCCTTGAATCAATGACGAGGCACAATTGCCAATGCCCGCGACTGCCACGCGAATGCTCATATCTACTCCTTTATTCAACGTGCGAATTCCACTCCACCACTGTAGCCCCCAATAACGAAAAGGGCACTCCCAAAACCCGTTTGCGTGCCAATCGCGAGTAGGTGGTGATATTTTCCGCTACGAACGAATCATCCGAGCGCGAAACCGGGGTTTCGCAAACGCTCACAATCCCTCTAAATAAGGCCCAAGAACTCGTCAAAAGGCATTGATATGACATGTTTCGTCCTAGGGATTTCTCAGGGGCAACGGTTACGGTTGTTGCCATGGCCTCTAGGAAAAGCAAGGGTTCGGCACGCTCTGTGAGCTCCGTCTCACACGGCCCACGCCGTTCCGCCAGACACACCGCGACCTCCCACAAACGTGGCGGCCGGGGCAATCCTCCCATGCCCCCGAACACCCGCGGGCCGCGCAGGAAGGCGCTGAAGCCCAAGAAGCGCCACCGCGTGCTCAAGTGGATCATCGGCATCTTTTTGACCTGCCTTGTGGCGGGCATCGCCGCGTTCGCGTACCTTTATATAACCACCGATGTGCCGCAGCCCGAGAAGATCGCCATGGCCGAGAAGACGACGGTCTATTACGCCGACGGCACCACCGAGATGGGGCATTTCGCCACGCAGAACCGCGAGATCATCAGCTGCGACGTGCTGCCGAAATATGTGGGCCAGTCCATCGTCGCCTCCGAGAACCAGACGTTCTATAAGGACAAGGGCGTGGACCTCAAGGGCATCGCCCGCGCGTTCCTCAACAACGTGACCGGCGGAGCGCGGCAGGGCGGCTCGACCATCACCCAGCAGTACGCCGAGCGCTACTACATGGGCGACACCCACACCTACTCCGGCAAGCTGCGCGAAGCGATCCTGGCCGTCAAAATCACGCAGACGCAGAGCAAGGACCAGGTGCTCTGCAACTACATGAACACCATTTATCTCGGACGTGGGGCCTACGGCATCCAGGCGGCCTCGAAGGCCTACTACAACAAGGACGCCAAGGATCTCACCATGCCCGAGGCGGCGATGTTGGCGGGCATCATCCCGGCGCCGTCGACCTGGGACCCGGCGGTGAGCCCCAAACGCGCCGACCAGCGCTTCACCCGCGTGATCAGCAGGATGAGGGACCAGGGCTTCATCAGCGGGGCCGACGCCAAGGCCGCGCAACCTCCGCAGACCATATCGCCGCAAGCCCAGGAGAACTCGTACGCCGGGCCGAACGGATACCTGCTGGAGATGGTGCGCGCCGAGCTCACGCGAGACCAGACGTTCAGCAGGGACGACCTCGACACCGGCGGCTACAAGATCATCACGACCATCGACAAGAACAAGCAGGACCTGATGTTCAAGGTGGCGAGCCCCTCGCAGGATGGCGCGGGCATCGTGCCCGACGGCGTGCAGATCGGCGGGATGAGCGTCAATCCGAAGGACGGGTCCATCCAATCCGTCTACGCCGGCGACGACTACCTCACCAAGCAGCTCAACAACGCCACGCAGGCCACCTACGAGCCGGGCTCGACCATGAAGCCCTTCGCGCTGCTGGCCACCGTGCAGGCGGGCGTGAGCCTCAACACGACGTTCAACGGCAATTCGCCGCGCACCTACACCAACATCACGCAGCCGGTGCAGAACTTCGGCAACCAGAGTTTCGGCAACACGAACCTCTACAATGCCACAGCCAATTCGGTCAACACCGTCTACATGGACCTGCAGCAGCATTTGGGAGCCAAGAAGGTGGCGCTGACCGCGCAGGCGGCGGGCATGGACCCGAAGCTCGTCACCGGCGACAACCCCTTCACGGTGCTGGGCAACGACGGCGTGCACGTCGAAGACATCGCCCAGGCCTATTCCACCATCGCCAACCAGGGCAACAAGCCGACGCTGCACATCGTCTCCGCGGTCAAGGACCCGAAGGGCACGGACATGTACCGCGCGCCCACCGACACCTCTCGTGTTTTCAACGCCAACGACACCGCGCTGGTGACCAAGGCGATGACCGGCACCGTGCAGTATGGCACCGCCACCGAGGCGCTGAGGATCGGCAAGACCGTGGCCGGCAAGTCCGGCACCGCCAACGACGGGACAGCTGGCAGCTTCGCCGGCTTCTCACCCAGCGAGGTGACCGTCTTCGCGATGTGGGATCCGGACGCGAACGGCGCGCCGCAGGAGGTGCCGGCGATTGGACGCTATGGCACAGGCAGCAACTACCCGGTGCACCTCTTCACCCAATACATGAAGCAGTCGCTGGCCGACACGCCCAACGAGGCGTTCCCCACGGCCAAAGACAACGGCAAGGTCGGCGGGCCCGATGGCACGTGGGGCACCGGCGGTGGCTCCAGCAGCACCGGCGGATCACATTCCTACAACTACACGCGCCAGGACTATGAATCCACCAACGAGTCGAACGGCGGCTCCAGCAGCAACTCGAGCGGCGGCGCGGGCACCGGTGGCGGAACGACCACTCCCAGCACGCCCGAAGCTCCTTCCAGCGGTGGCGGCGGCGAGTCGTCAGGTGGCGGGTCGAGCAGCGGCGGAGGCGGCGGCACGCAGCAGTAGGCGGGTTGTCCTGGGGAGGCTGTCGGTAAAGCGTTAAGCCGGGCAAAAGGCCCAGCGTAACAAACCGATAAGCCGTACAAAGGCCTAACAGGTAAGCAAGCCGACACAAGCACACAAACAAAGTGGTGGGCACCAACCTTTCAAGGGTTGGTGCCCACCACTTTATGTATCTGAATTATCTTTGGATTATCGACAGGACGAATCCTTTCCGCCACCAGCCAATCAAGGCCTCAACGACGGAAAGGGAATCCCCTCCTGAAAGCTCAGCGCTCCGAACGGTTGATGGCCGAGATAATCGCCTTGAGCGAGCTGGTGGTGATCGACGAGTCGATGCCCACGCCCCAGATGATGCGCGCGTTGGCCTCGCCGCCGATCTGGCACTCGATGTAGGAGGCGGCCATGGCGTCGGTGCCCGCGGTCATCGCATGCTCGGCGTAGTCCATCACGCTCACCACGAGGCCCATCGAGGCCAGCGCGTTGAGGAAGGCGTCGAGCGGGCCGTTGCCGGCACCGGAGACCTCGCGCTCGATCGGGTCTGCACCAGGCTCGGCGCCACGGTCGAGCAGCTTGGCCTTGAGCACGGTGTCGGAACCGTCGGCGCCCGAAGAGACGGAGACGTTGAGCAGCCTCAGGCGGCCCCACGAATCCAGGCTCTCGTCGCCCTCGTCGCCCACGGCCTCGCTGGCCGCGAACGCGCCGTTCTCCTCCACCGGGAGGTACTCGTCCTTGAAGAGGCGCCAGATCTCGTCGTCGGTGACCTCCTTGTCGGTCTTGTCGGCGTAGCTCTGCACGACCTTCTCGAACTCGATCTGCAGGCGCTTCGGGAGGTCGAGGTTGTGGTTGGTCTTCAAGAGGTAGGCCATGCCGCCCTTGCCGGACTGCGAGTTGACGCGGATGATGGCCTTGTAGCTGCGTCCGATGTCCTTCGGGTCGATGGGCAGGTAAGGCACGAGCCACACGAAGTCGTCGAGATTGGCCCCGGCACGCTCGGCCGCGGCCTGACGGGCCTCGAGTCCCTTCTTGATGGCGTCCTGATGCGAGCCGGAGAAGGCGGTGAACACGAAGTTGCCGGCGTAGGGATGGCGCTCGGAGATGGCGATCTGGTTGCAGTACTCGACGGTCTTGCGAATCTCGGGGACGTTGGAGTAATCGATCTGCGGGTCGACGCCCTGGGTCAGGAGGTTCAGGCCGAGGGTGACGAGGTCTACGTTGCCGGTGCGTTCGCCGTTGCCGAGCAGGCAGCCCTCGACGCGGTCGGCGCCGGCCAGCACGGCCAGCTCGGTAGCGGCCACGCCCATGCCCTCGTCGTTGTGCGGATGCAGCGAGAGGACGATCGAATCGCGGTCCTTCAGGTTGTTGGAGACGTACTCGACCTCGTCGGCGAAGACGTTCGGCGTGGTCATCTCGACGGTGGCCGGCAGGTTGATGATCATCTTGTGGTCGGGCGTCGGCTTGATGACGTCGATGACCGCGTTGCACACCTCGACGGCGTAATCCGGCTCGGTGCCCGTGAAGGACTCCGGGGAATACTCGTAGTAGAGGTCGGTGTCGCCGGCGTCGCCTTCAAGGTCCTTACAAAGCTCGGCCGCATCCGTCGCCAGTTTCTTGATGCCCGCTTTGTCTTTGCGGAAGACGACCTCGCGCTGCAGCACGGAGACCGAATTGTAGAAGTGCACGATGGCGCGCTTGGCGCCGCGCAGGCACTCGTAGGTCTTGCGAATCAGGTGCTCGCGGGCCTGGGTCAGCACGACGATGGTGACGTCGTCGGGGATGAGCTCGCGCTCGATCAACATGCGCACGAAATCATAATCGGTGTCGGAGGCGGACGGGAAGCCGACCTCGACCTCCTTGAAGCCCATGGCCATCAACAGGTTCCAGAAGCGCAGCTTGCGCTCGGAATCCATGGGGTTGACCAGCGCCTGGTTGCCGTCACGCAGGTCGACCGAGCACCAGCGCGGGGCGCGACGCAGCCGCTTGCTTGGCCAGGTGCGCTCGGGGTAATCGAACGGAATCTGCTTGTCATAGGCGACGTACTTGTTGTAGGGCATCTTGCTTGGCTTTTGCGGATCGCCGATGAAACGAGCGGGAGGCAGCAGCAGGTCGTTGTTACCCCCATTGGATTGTGCGGCGACCGCCGCGAGATCAAATACCGAAGATTGATCCTGACCCATCACTCCTCCTTTTCCTGTTCCATTCGCCGCGGTTTACGGCGTAATTTCAATGCTTATCCGCGCCTTTGGCGGAATCGTCGAAGAAGCGCGGATAACCTTCAATCATAACCAGTGAAGGGTGAAAGGGACGAGAGGAGTCCGCGATTCGACTACGTGTTTGCGAAAAAATACGACGTACGCGAAATCGGTGATGCTTGCGTGGCGAGGCCCGTACTAACTCGACTTTTGAAAATGGAGGGTTGGAATTCCCATGGTTCCTTTCGGAAAACCACAAGTTAGTGTATGCGAGCCAGCCTTATTCGACTACTGAAACAGCGAGACGCCGCAGCGCGAGCGGCAGTAGGCGTTGCCGAGCCAGGTGTGGCGGGATGTGGGCCACACGGAACCGAGGCGCGGGGCGTTCTGGCTCATCCAGATGCTGGGGAATCGACCGTCGGCCGAGCGCGAGCCGAGCAGGTTGAAGCCGTTCTTGCGCACCAGCCAGTCAGGGTGCTGCGTGGCGATGGCCAGGCCCTCCTCAAGGGTCAGGGGCATGCGCTCGTCGGATTCGATGAGCTTGCGGGCCACGTCGGGCTCGCGGTTGACGTAGGCGGTGCCGGTGTGGGGACAGATCACCAGGTAGAACGGGCCTTCCGGCGGCTCGAAACCATCCTGCGGCAGGAAGCTGGCGACGTCACGCGGGGGCATGGTGGTGAAGCCGGCCATGCGGTTGATGCTGGTTCGGGCGATCAGCGACTCGGGGCTCACCAGCTCGTGGGTGGGCACCAGGAGGATGTCGGTGCCCAGATCGCTGTCCTCAAGCGCGTCGATCAGCGGCCGGGCGAGGGCGCGGAACACCGCCTCGCTCATATCGGCCACGTCGGGATAGCCCAACGCGACGATGCGGTCCAATTGCCTTTGCGCTTCTTTAGATGCCTGCGACATGCCTCCAGTATCGCACGCGGTCATGTCACCTCACGCGGATGCGGGTGCGGGCGGCTGGGGAATCACTAGAAGAACGACAGGAGGGAAGCCTGAGGAGGATTCTTGTATTCGCTCCGTTTGGTTTTGTTGACAGGCTTTCGACCATTGGTTTGCCATCGGTTTTGTCGCTAGGTTTCAATCGTCGGTTTCGCCATTGATATTGCCATCAGTTTGCGCCATCCCCGATGGCTGTGAATCAATGACCGTGAATCGAAGTTCGGCATACGAAAAGACGCCCGACGATATGAATCATCGGACGTCCCTGAAAACGAGATTGGCATCAGCGTCGTTATCGGAATTACCGCCAACGCCGTTACCGAATCGACCCGGAGCTGTAACCTAACCGGCCCAGCGTGATTACCAAACCAATTATCTCTACAGTTTGTCGGCGAAATGCTTGCGGGCCACGATCTCGGCCAGCTCGACGGCGTTGAGCGCGGCACCCTTGCGCAGGTTGTCGTTGGTGATGAAGAAGGCGAGGCCCTTCTTGCCGTCGACGGCCTGGTCCTGACGGATGCGGCCCACATAGCTCGGGTCGCGGCCGGCGGCGAGCTGCGGGGTGGGGATGTCGGCGAGCTCGACGCCCGGCGCGTCTTTCAAGGCCTCGCGGGCCATGTCGGGGGTGACGTCGCGCTCGAACTCGGCGTTGACGCTCATCCCATGGGCGGTGAAGACGCCGACGCGCACACAGGTGCAGGAGGCCTGCAGATCGGGCAGGTGGAGAATCTTGCGGCTCTCGTTGCGCAGCTTCTGCTCCTCGTCGGTCTCCTCGCTGCCGTCGTCCACCACGTCGCCGATGAAGGGGACGACGTTGAAGGCGATGGTGCGCACCACCTTGGTGGGCTTGGGGAAATCGATGGCGGAACCGTCGAAGACGAGCTTGTCGGCGCCTTGGTCGACGGCGGCCTTGGCCTCGTTCATCAGCTGCTCGACTCCGGCGCGACCGGCCCCGGAGACCGCCTGGTAGGAGCTGACGATCAGGCGCTTCAGGCCGAATTTGTCGGAAAGGGCCTTGAGCACGGGGATGCAGGCCATGGTGGTGCAGTTGGGGTTGGCCACGATGCGGCGCGGGATGACGTCGAGGTCGTCGGGGTTGGCCTCGGAGACCACCAGCGGCACGTCATCGTGCATGCGCCATTGCGAGGAATTATCGACCACATAGGCGCCCGCCTCGGCGAATTTCGGCGCCCAGACCTTGGAGGTGCCACCGCCGGCGGAGAAGATGGCGATGTCGATGCCGTTGAGATCGGCCTTGGCGACGTCCTCGACGACGATGTCGTGGCCGCGCCAGTTGAGCACGGTGCCGGCGGAATGGGCCGAGGCCATGAACCGCAGGTCCGCTATCGGGAAGTCACGCTCGTCGAGCACACGGCGCATGACCATGCCGACCTGACCGGTCGCCCCCAGCACCGCGACATTGACTCCGCGCTCGTTGATCCGAACCATTTTCGTCCCCTTTGCGTTTTGCTTTTTGAGCGTTTTCACACCAACCGGCGACCACCGCCCCACCGCAATCTCACGTCGCGACGGCGAAGCCGCGGCACGGGAGGCGATCGCTCTTGTTATATGACTATAACGACACAAGCGGCCAGCGTGCCGACGATGTCCGAAGAGCGCGCATCGACGCGGGGATAAGGGCTATCTTCGCCTTTGGCCGTTACTCGAACGGGCTCATTAAGACTTCGGCTGGTTCAGTGAAATCAACGATTGCAGCGAATCCAACAGCCTCAGCGACCGGTGCCGCCGTAGACGACGGCCTCCACCTGGCTGGCGTCGAGGCCATAGGCGGTGTGCAGGGCGCGCACAGCGTCGTCGAGCTGGTCAAGCGGCACGAGCGCGGCGATGCGGATCTCGGAGGTCGAGATCATGAGCACGTTGATGCCCTTCTCGCTCAACGCCTCGAAGAACTTGGCCGCGAGCCCGGAATGGGTCTTCATGCCCACGCCGACCACGGCGACCTTGCCGACCTCGGAGTTGATGTCGTAGCTGGCATAGCCGAGCTCCTGCTGCTTGGCGGTGAGCACGGAATCGACCTTCTTGACCGTGTTTTCGGGCACGGTGAAGGAGATTTCGGCGGTGCCGGTGGAGGCACCGGCCTGCACGATCATGTCGACGTTGACGCCCGCGAGCGCCAGCTGGGTGAAGACCTTGGCGGCCATGCCCGGCTCGTTCTTCACGCCGCGCACGGTGCACAGCGCCTCGGTGCGGTCGTGCGCCACCCCGGAGATGACCGGGGCCTCGGGGCCGAGGTCGGGGAACAGGTCGCCCATGGACTCGTTCGCTTTGCCGCCTTTGCCGCCATTCTTGTTCGTGGCCTTCGTAGCTTCTGTGTGGCTCATCGCTCCACCTCGTTGGTTGTTGTGATTTACATGCTGTCTGATTTGTAGTTCTGTTCGTGCCTTATCCGCTGAACCGAGCGGATTGCCCGCGTCTTAACCGAGGTTGGGCAGGGTGCGCGCGTCAACCCCGTCGGGCACCACCAACGTGCCCATGCGGTGCGAGAACGAGCTGCGCACATGCAACGGCATCTTGAAGCGCTGGGCGTATTCGACGCAGCGCAGGGCGAGCACCTTCGAGCCGCAGGAGGCCATCTCGAGGATCGCCTCATAACTGATGATGGGGATGCGCCGGGCCGTGGGCACGATGCGCGGGTCGGCGGTGAAGATGCCGTCGACGTCGGTGTAGATCTCGCAGATATCGGCTCCCAGCGCCACCGCGAGCGCCACCGCCGAGGTGTCGGAGCCGCCGCGGCCGAGGGTGGTGTAGTCGCCGTCGACGTTGATGCCTTGAAACCCTGCGACGATCGCCACGCTGCCCTGCGAGAGGGCGTGGCTGACGCGCTTGGGCTTGACGGAGCGGATGTGCGCGGCGCCGAATTGGGCGTCGGTCATGAAACCGGCCTGGGAGCCGGTGAAGGAATAAGCATGCTCGCCTTCGGCGTGGATGGCCATGGCCAGAAGGCTCATCGAGATGCGCTCACCGGCGGTCATGAGCATGTCCATCTCGCGGGCGGGAGGGTTGGAGTCGATGCTCTGGGCCTGGTCGATGAGGTCGTCGGTGGTGTCGCCCATCGCCGAGACCACCACGGCCACGTCGTTGCCGGCGCGCTTGGTCTCCACGATGCGCCTGGCCACGCGTTTGAGCGATTCCGCGTCGGCGACGGAGGAACCGCCATACTTCTGCACGATAAGAGCCACAACCATTCCCATCTTCTCGGGTCATTAACCGTTCAACATCGCCCGCGCCCGTGGTCACGCTCGTGCATGCGTTTGAGAGGCCGGCACGACAAAAGGCCGACGCCTGACACACGCCACCGCACACATTTCGCCGCGCACATGCACGTGGGCCTAGCACAGCCGAACGCACTGGGGACGAACGAGGTTGTTCGTAGGAATCTCATTATAGGAACGATGGCGTACGGGCCGCCCCGATCCTTCACCATACGGGCAAAACCGTTGTCTGATAAGGCTTGAGGAACCTCCGCTCCTAAAACGCTGCTTGCGAAACCACGCTTTGCGGAACGGAGATTGGTGGATTCCGGCCTTACGCCTCGCGACGGCCGGCGAGCGCGCGGCCCAGCGTGATCTCGTCGGCGTATTCCAGGTCGCTTCCCACCGGCAGGCCGCTGGCCAGGCGGGTGACCTTGAGGCCCAGCGGGGAGAGCAGACGGCTCAGGTAGGTCACGGTGGCCTCGCCCTCGATGTTGGGGTCGAGCGCCAGGATGATCTCCTTGACCTCGTCGGTTTTGAGCCTGTCGAGCAGCTTGGGGATGGCAAGATCGCCCGGACCGATGTTGGCCATGGGGTTGATCGCCCCGCCGAGCACATGGTAGACACCGTGGAACTCGCGCGTGCGCTCGATGCTCATCACGTCCTTGGGCTCCTCCACCACGCAGATCGTGGTGTGGTCTCGACGCGGGTCGGCGCACACCGGGCACGGGCTCGTCTCGCAGACGTTGCCACAGATGTCGCAGAAACGCACCTTCTCCTTGACCTCACGGATGGCGTCGGCGAGTTCCTGCGCCTCCTCGTCGTTGGCGGAAAGCAGGTAGAAGGCGATGCGCTGCGCCCCTTTGGGCCCGATGCCCGGCAGATGCGCGAACGCGTCGATGAGACGCTGGATCGCGCCGTCATAGGCCAATGCCATGAATCCTCCTAGTGTTGCTCGTTGTCATGCCTGCTGGCCGGTTTGATGTTCTTGGGATTGTGCGGGTCGTCGGCGGCGAACTGCTCGACCTTCTTCACCTCGAAGAGTTTCTTGAGCTCGTCGAGCCCGAGAGCGGTGGCTTGGCCCAGCGATTCGTCGTTGAGCGAGTACTCGTCCTCCTCGGCCGCGACCTCCGGGCGGTTGGCGCCGCTTTCGACGTCAGGCCTCTTGAAACGCTCCCTCAAATCGGAGTTGTCGTTCGCGGCGTCTGGCGAAGGCTTGCCTTGACCAGCTCCGCCCATATTCGAAGACGCGTTGCCAGCCGCTGCGGCGGATTGCGGGGATATCGCCTGGCCAGGTGCCGCCGGTTGCGGACCAGTACCTTGCGAGGAACCGGAATCGGTCATCCCACTAGCATTTCCAGCCGTTTGTTTGGCATTCGTACCTGTATCAGAAGCAGCAGAGCCGATGCTATTGGCCGAGTCATTAGCCATGTCGCTATTCCCTGCGGCGTTGTCGACACCATCAGCACTCGGCGATGTGGAGATCGCCCACGGGTCGATCCCATCGCTGGTATCAGGAACGGCGACATACTTCTTATGGTGGGTATCGGATTCGGCCGCAGCGTCCAGCGCCTGTTCGGTCTTCGTCTCCCCACTTGCCTCGCCAGACTCATCCTCAACGTTGCCCAGCGGATGCAGCCAAGGATCGTAATCATCGTCATCCTCAGGCCGCGACCCGCCGGCGTTCGTCACCGCGTCGGAGTCAGTTTCCGTTTCGGCGTCAGCCTTGCCATCAGTTCTGACGTTCGCGCCAGTACCGGCAGCCGAATCATCATCCGCCTGTTTGGCCGTCGAAACGTTCGCGGCGGCCGCGCGCGGCTGTGCTTCTACCGGCTTCGGCTGGCCCGCTCGGTGGGACGAATCGTCGCTTTCGTCGGCGCCTTTCTCATCTTTGGCTTGGGTCTTGGGTTCGGAGGCCCCGTGCTGCGTGGAGCCGATGGATGCGCCGTCCACGAGGCCGGCCTTCGAAAGGGCTATCTTACGCTTGACCTGGGCGAGCTCGTCCGGCTTCATCCGCTTGGTCGACACGACTTTCTCACCGTTGGCCGCCACGCCGGTCGGCGCGATCATCGTCTGCTGGCCGAAGACGGAACGGACCGTGTCGAGCACCACGTTGGCGGCCTTCTCACCGTTGTGCGCGGCGTCGGAGGCCAGTGCCAGCGCGAAGGCGTGCTGGCTCAGCGCGCAGTCGAAGGTCATGGCCAGGCGTGACTTCCCGGCCGCGTTGGTCATGAACGCGATCTGCGGCACCTTGTCACGCGTGACATATTCCTTGACGCCTTCCGGCAACGCCGAGAGCACGACATCCCACTTCTCGTCGGGAGTGGCGTTCGGATCGACATGCGGTGCCGCCGATGCGGGAGCAGGAGCGCCCGCTCCCTTGGGCGACGCGGCGGCAGAAGCGTTTTGCGCACTGGACTGACCAGCAGTCTGCGAGGACGGACCGTTGCCTTGCGGTGTTGCGGGCGCGTTGGTCGGTCGGGAACCTGGCTGACGCGCGGCGGCCGAAGCTTGGGTATTCGCAGCGCCGGCGAAACCGCTTTGCGTATTCTGCGGATTCTGGCCATGCTGCCCATTGAGACGATCGGCACCTGCCATCGCAGCATTCCCATTGGCAGCGGGACCGTTGGCCCCGGCACCCATCCCACCATTGCCTCGCGGCGCGGCGTTGCGGTTCGAACCAATGAAGCCCCCGCCTTGGGCAGCAGGGCCGGAAGGATTGGCTCGTCCACCGTTCGGAGCCTGACCGGGCCGCCCTGCGTTCGCGCCGTTCTGCGCGGTAGGCTGCGTCAATCCGAAGCCGTTCTCACGGCCGGAGAGCAGGCGCGCGGCCAGAAGTTCCAGCCGCATGCGCGGCGATGTGGCGCCGGTCATGCCTCCAAGGGCGGTGTTGATGATCTCGGCCATCGCGGTCAGCGTGGAAAGCCCCAGCGCCGAAGCCTGACGATGAAGGTCACCCATGTCCTGCGCGGCGGAATCGTCGTTAAGCACACCCTCGGCCTTCTCGCCACCCAAGGTGAGCACGAGCAAGTCACGGACGCGAGAAAGCAAGTCCTCCACGAACCGCCGTGGCTCGAAGCCGCCGACCACCACTTTCTGGACCACACCGTAAAGCTTCTCACCGTCGGCGTCGATCACCGCGTCAATGGCCTCGCCGATGAGGGCGTCGGGGGTGAAGCCCAGCAGGGCCACCGCCGAATCGTATGAAATCTCGCCGTCGACCGCGCCGACCATCAGCTGGTCGAGCACGGAAAGCGTGTCGCGCACCGAGCCGCCGCCGGCACGCATGGCCAGCTTGAGCACCCCAGGTTCCGGGTCGATCTCCTCCTGGTCGCAGATCTGCTCGAGATAGGGGCCCATGACCTCCGGGGAGACCAGACGGAAGGGATAGTGGTGGGTGCGCGAGCGAATCGTGGAGATGACCTTGTCGGGCTCAGTCGTCGCGAAAATGAACATGACATGCTCGGGCGGCTCCTCCACAATCTTCAGCAAGGCGTTGAACCCCTGCTGGGTGACCATGTGGGCCTCGTCGAGGATGAAGATCTTGTAGCGGTCGCGGGCCGGGGCGAAGGCGGCGCGCTCACGCAGCTCACGGGCGTCCTCCACGCCGTTATGGCTGGCGGCGTCGATCTCCACCACGTCGATCGACCCGGGGCCGCCGGTCTCCAAGTCCTTGCAGCTGTCGCACACACCGCAGGGATGGGAGGTGGGGCCCTTGGCGCAGTTGATGCACCGGGCGAGGATGCGCGCGGAGCTGGTCTTGCCGCATCCACGCGGGCCGGAGAACAGGTAGGCATGCGTCAGCTTGCCCTCGTCCAAGGCCCTGGAGAGGGGGACGGTGACCTGGTTCTGGCCGATGATTCCATCAAAAGTGTCTGGCCGATATCGCCGATACAATGCAAGTGCCATACCCTCTAACCTACCTTCACCCGACTATCTTCACGCCTGCCCAATGAACAAGCGCATCTCCCATATACATCATGCTCCATCACACACGCCTCACGTGCCGCAAGGGACGGGGCCGGCGCGGGCCTCGCGCACGACTTGCGGGGCCACGGGCACGGATGTGGCGTACGAGACCTTCACGTTCACATCGTCGTCCTTCACCGTGCAGGAGATGAGCACGCCTCCGTTGGCGCTGGCGGCCAAGCCCGCGCGAATGCACGGATCACCCTCGCCCTTCCATTCCGAGATCGCCCCGGCGATTGCCGCCTGGTCGGCGACGCTGCGCGCGTGGGCGATGCAGATGAGCAAGCGGCCACCCATGGCTATCACCACGAGCAGGATGGCGGTGACGGCCACCAACATCACGCCGGTGACGGTCCCCGAGCCCTCGTCGTCGCCCCGCCAGAACGCACGTCGGCGCAGCATCCGCGCCAGCTTCTTGCGACGCGGCGGCTTCACGGCGGCCGAAACCACACCCGACGAATCGGTATTTGGTGAATCAGCGTCCATCACACTCCTCCTTTCCCGGCAACCTGTATTGCCGATGGTCATGTATCCCCAGCTTCCCCACGACATGCTCGGATTCCCACTTGCTATGGTTGCCCAGCGCAATCGGCGGCCCATTGCATCAGGTACTCAGAAAGGCCTCCAACGGCTGCTCCTCGATACCACCAACCAGCCCAACTTCTGCGTCAGCTCAGCGCTATTGCAACAGACCAGTCGCCTTGCCCTCGACCGCATGGGGCAGCACGTGCAGCGGATCGGGCATAACCGGGCAGCTGACCACCACATCGACCTTGGTGACGCCACGGCTGATCGAAACCTGCGCCCCATGGTCGGCGGCCTCAAGAGCCGCCGTACGCGCACGGCCGTCATCCTTGGTGGTGACGGCCACACGAGCTCCCACCGAGGCCGCGTCCTGGCAGTTCATCTCCACGGTCACCGCCCTCGCCAGCAACAGCAGCAGCGCGGCGATGACCACCACCGCCGGCAGCACCGTGGCGAACTCGGCGGTCACCACGCCACGGTCCACGCCCCTGACGGCGTCACGCGCCTTGCGGAACAGCCGACGCCCACCATCAACCAAGCGTTGCATCCCTCACCTCCTGAGACTCCTCGATAATCCGAAACTCCGATATGGAGGCATCCACTCATTCATCGGTCGAATGGATGCCGATACTGCACATGCGTCCGAAGCCCGTCGTTTCGCATCGCCCACTAGCTGGCGAGACCTCACGCGGCGACCTTCAGGGCCTTCTTGATGATGTTGAGCAGGAGCGTCTTGACTTCCCCCGATTTGAGCAGCGCGATCAGCACGGCCGCGAAGGCTGTGGCGGCCACCAGCACGACGGCGTATTCCGCCGTGACCGCGCCTTCGTCGTCACGCTCCAACCACGCGCGCACCTTCGCGTCGGCCATGCACATCTTGGTCATCGCTCGCTGCGGAATCGTCGCCAGGCCGCGGTCCGCACCGCTCTCAAGCGTCATCAATCCGTTTCCGGTTGCCATATTCATATTCATGTCTCCTCCTTTGTTGGTTGCCGCAACCACGTTGATTGCGATATGACCATTCTGGAGGAAAACGCAAGTCGAGCGAAGGAATTTCAGGTACTGTGGTCGAACGGTTTGGGTTATCCACATTTTCGGCGTGTCGCGCACAAGTTATCCACAGTGACCAAAGTTATACACATTGCAAATCGCGGATATATTCAGAAACGATGCCCGTATAGCAAAGCCCCCACCATCGCCATGGCGGAGGCAAGACACCATACCCATACAGGACTGAAGGCACGCTTAAACTCAAACGTGCCGGACGACATCGTCTGCGATTCACGACATGAAGGAGCCTATCGACGGGAGGACACCGATAAGCACAAACGCCGGCAGAAAGCACAGCGCGGTCGGCATCAGCAGACGCACCGAAAGCTTCGACGATCCACGTTCGATGAGCGCCCGCTCCCTGGCATCAAGCTGCTCGATGGTGCTTTCCAAGCGGGATATGGGTGAGATTCCGTATAGCCACGAGTCCTCAAGGGCGCCCTCGAAGATCTTGAGCATCTCGGCCGAAGTGCGTTTGTCCGAACCGTTATTCGGCAGTTCCGCGGCCTTATGCCGCGCGCTCGCGTCGCCGGCTTTTTCACCATCACCTTGCCCAGCTGCCGCGGAGGCCAGCAGCCATGCGTCCTGCCACTGCAATCCGCTCGAAAGCGCCTTGGCCGCGCAAGTCAGCCCATCGCCCAATTCGCCATGGATCAGCGAACCGACCAAATCCAAGGCATGCGGAATGGAGGCGCCCTGACGGATGGCGACGACCATCATCTCAAGCACCAGGTTGAGCGATACGGCCACATCGTCATGATGTGCCAGCGCGACAAGCCTGGCATCGGCGCTCTGGCCCACCCGCCGGCAGATCAGATAGCAGCAGGCTCCCGCCCAACAACCCGCCAGGCACGCCATCGCAATCCACATCCTCCGGTCCTTTCCCACAGTTCCATTCATCGCAATATCGTTCCGGTCACGTCATCGCTCCGGTCACATCATTCGTTCGCAGCTAATCGTTCAATTCAAAATGAATTCCGGCGGCATACGAATCACCCCGACGGCACGGGCACCGTGAAGGCCTTGGCCACGTCCTCCATCTCGCGCATCATCGCCCGCATCCACATCAGCCCGATGCCGTAGACGCATGAGCCAAGCAGAAAGCAGATACGCCCCACGCCCGTGCCGACCAGGAACGCCAGTGAATTCGCGCCCATGAACTCGCCGAGCACCAAGGTGGCGAACGGCAGGGCGGAGAGCAGCTTGACGGTCGACTTCGGCATGGCGAAGGCGTTGCCACGCAGCGTGCGCATCATCCGGTTGCGTTTGTACGAGGCGCTCACGGCGTCCAGGCAACGCAGCGCGCCGTATCCCAGTTCATGGCTCACCTTGCACGCCAAGTCCAGCTCGGCGGCGGCCTGGTCGGCCTGGTCCACCGTCTCGTCGCCATCCAAACTACGGACCAACAGGGTACGCAGCTGGCCTCGGCTGGGCAGCGCCGCTCCAGTGACCATCACGCCATCGCCCGAGGCCTCGCGGAACGCCTGCTCAAGCGACGAGCCGGTGCGAATGCGCGCCTTCGCGTTCTCCATAACCGAAAGGATGCCCTGATGCTCCTCATCCTCCATCTCATCGACGTCGCCGTTCGCCGCTTCGAAGGAAGACAGCCGCGAATCGACGTGACGACGGCGGACAAACAAAAGCAACGCCACCAAGGCCAGCGCGACCAACAGCAAGCGCCAACCCTCCACCAATCCACCCATCGGTTTCCTCCTTCATCCATCTCAAACACCATCCCGAACCCGATAGCTCGGACGCCGAACTCCTTGACCCCAAACGGTGAGGCACCATGCGCCAAGCACCAATCACGCCACTCCCCCGCGCCGCATCATCTCGGGCCAACGCCGACCACAGCTAGGTCCATTGCCGAACAAACTGCCCCCACATCGGCCCGGGCACCGCGCCCTCCCTGCCGTTCCATGTGGCTATGGGCACACCCACGAACTCGTCGTGGGCGACCACCAGCCTGCCAATCTGGACGATATGGCGCTTGCCCTCAATCCGCTCCAAGTGCAGCACGACGTCGAAGGCGTTGGCGGCCAGCATCATCAGCGCCTGCCGGTCGAGCCCGGCCAAAAGCCCCAGCGCCACAAGCCTCGATGGCACACGAGCCACGTTGTCGGCGTGCAGGGTGACCATGCCGCCGTGATGGCCGGAATTGAAGGCCCTCAGCAAATCAGCGATCTCCTCGCCACGGCACTCGCCCAGCACGATGCGGTCGGGCCGCATGCGCAACGTCGCCTTCACCAGCTCGGGCAAGCCAACTGCGCCGGCCCCTTCCACATTGGCCTCGCGAGCCACCAGCGAGACGTAATCGCCACGTTTCAGATCTCCGAGCTCGCGCACCTCCTCGACGCTGACGATGCGCTCATTCGGATCACATTGATCCAAAAGCGCCTTCATCAACGTGGTCTTGCCCGATCCGGTGCCCCCGGTGATCAGTATGGTGGCACGTTTGCGCACCAGCCCGCACAGCACCGAGAACCACGACGTCGGGAACAGCCCTTCGGCTCCCAAACCGCTCAGCCTGGGGACGAAACGACTGGGGAAACGAATCGAGATCGCCGCGCCCTCAGGCACCAACGGCGCGATGACCGCGTGCACACGAATACCCTCGGAGCTTGAGGCATCGGCGATGGGGCACGCCTCGTCGAGCCTCCTGCCCAGCTGCGAGCACAATTGCGAGGCGTACTGGCGCACCACCTGCGGCGAGCGGAAGGGGATGGCCGGATGGTATTCGCGCATCCCCTCTCCCCGATCGACCCACACCCTGCCCTCACATGTCACCGCGATGTCGGTCAGCTTCGAGTCGCTGACCAGCGGTTGCAACGGACCGAACATCATGGCCGCCCACCTCCTTTGCGTCCCTTGCTAAGACACGCGCACAGCTTCTTGAGCACGGGACGCTCGGCCCTGCCGACGCCACGCACCCCCATTCCTTCCAGGATGTCGCTGGCGCGATGGGCGTCGGGCGCGAGCGGGCCGAGCACCTCGCGACCCAGGAACGAGGCCGCCTCGCCCACGTTGACCACGCCCCGGCCGTGTGAGGTGCCGCGTGGCTGGACGCCCAAAACGGCCAGCACGCCGGATCCGTCGTCGCGCTCCTTGGCCGACGAATAATGCGAGAGCAGCGACTTGGCGCGTATTAACCCCAACACCGAAAGCTCGGTGACGATCACCTTGTCCATGCCCTGCGAGCCCGGCAGCTGGGTGAGCAGGTGGCCTCGCCCCGCGTCGAGGATGACGATGTCATTGACCTCGGCGAGCCCGGTCAACGCGGCCGACGTCTCCCACCATTCCGGCCTTGTGCCGTTCCACGGGTCGCTCGCCAGCACGGGTATGCCCCGCCAACGCGGCAATCTGGCGGAAATCGCATGGCCGTCCACCCGCCCCAGCGGCGCGTTCAACGTGCTGAACCGCAACCCCTTGTCGTTCTCCAGCCCGAGCAGGACGTCGAGGCCACCGCCGTCGAAATCGCCATCGACCAGCGCGCAATCCCAACCTTCATCGACGCATTGCAAGGCAACGAGCGATGATATGACGCTTACGCCCACGCCGCCGCTGGCACCCACGAAAGCCACGGTGTTGCCCGCGAAACCGGTGACGCCCTCATCCTCATGCGGGGCGGTAAACCCGGTTTCCGGCTGCGGCGCCACCACTCGCGAACCCGTGGCGACCAGCTCACGCGGCGCGAATCCGGGACGGGAGACCTTCACCATCTGCGTGGCCGGCCCGTCACGTCCCACGTGCCGCCTCTGCCCCACCTCAAGGCCTATCGGGTTGCGTGACATGGCCGAAGGAGGCCTGGCCACAGGCATGGTTGCCCCACGCCGCACCACCGCGGTCCCGGCGGCGGGCACAGGCACCACGCACGCCTGCCTGCCACCACGCGGCATATAGGTCTGTTGGGGCACGGCGCGCTGGTCCGCGCTCCCATACCAGCGCTGGCTGGGGTTGGCCGAACCGGCGAATCCGCTCCCACTTTCGTTCATGAAATCGCTCATGCGTCCATTGAAGCGCCCGGAACATCCTCAAGTAAAGCTCAACGGGCCTATGTGGTCGAACGGTTGGGGTTATCCACATTTGAGGCGTGTCGCGGTCTTTGGACGCAATTTATCCCCAAGGTTGTCCCCATTTCGGGTTATCCACAGTCTCGTTTCCATGCGCGATTTATCCACAGCATCTGAAAACCTCCGGAATTATCCACAATTCCGTGTTTCTATTCAAATTTATCCACACTGACCGCCACGAAGCACACAACTAAAAATATCGAAGAAACGGGAAACGAAAACCAAAACGCAAGCAACCCGCATCGAAGCACCAAATAACAAGGAACAAGCAAGCAGCAAAAAGGCAAACAAAAAAGGCCTTGCGAACCAAGCTGATATCTCAGCCGGCTCACAAGGCCTTGTTGAATCAGACGCACCGTTCAGCGATTTTCCGGCGCCCAACGCCTAGGCATTGAGTCGCAAAATCGCGGCGCATCCCGTTAGATCACTCGTCGAACGGATCGAAATCGCGGCGGATGCGGCGGCGCGGACGCTCGCTGCGCTCCTCGCGGTCCTCGCGATACTCGTCATAATGGTCGTCGGTGGCGTAGCGCGGGTTGCGGTCGTTGCGACGGCCGCCACGGTAGCCGCCGGAACGGTGGGAATCACGGCGTCCGGAACGGCGGTCATCGTAGCGGTCTCCACGATCGCCACGGTCATCACGGTCCTCACGGCGACGACGCGGACGATCCTCAAAATCACGATCATCGCGATCACGACGCTCGGAGCGACGGTCGTCGTAACGTCCACCACGGTCCTCGCGGTCATCACGATCCTCACGACGACGACGCGGACGATCCTCAAAATCACGATCGCCACGGTCATCACGGTCACGGCGATCGTCACGGCGGTCATCATGACGATGGCCACGATAGCCGCGATCATCACGACGTCCGTGCCCACCACGGCGATCATCGCGATCACCATGGCCACGGCCACCACGAGCGCCGGATTCCTGGTCCTCGAAGCCGGGGATGGCCAGCGAGATCTTGCCACGGTCGTCGACGCCCTGCACGATCACCTCAACGGTGTCGCCTTCCTTGAGCACGTCCTCGACCGCGTCGATACGCTCGCCGTTGGTGAGGTTGCGGATCTGGGAGATGTGCAGCAGGCCGTCGGTGCCGGGAGTCAGGTTGACGAACGCGCCGAAGCTCGTGGTCTTCACGACCTTGCCGTTGAACGTCTCGCCGGCCTCGGGGATGTGCGGGTTGGCGATCGCGTCGATGGTGGCCTTGGCCTTCTCGGCGCCGTCGCCGCCCTCGGAGGCGATGTAGACGGTGCCGTCGTCCTCGACGCTCACGTCGGCGCCGGTGTCTTCCTGAATCTGGTTGATCATCTTGCCCTTGGGCCCGATGACCTCGCCGATCTTGTCGACCGGGACGTGGGTGGTGAGGATACGCGGAGCGTACGGGCTCATCTCGGCCGGGGCGTCGATGCACTCGTTGATGACCTCGAGGATCGTGGTGCGCGCTTCCTTGGCCTGCTGGAGCGCGGCGGCGAGCACGTCGGCGGGAATGCCGTCGAGCTTGGTGTCAAGCTGGAGCGCGGTGATGAACTCGGAGGTGCCGGCGACCTTGAAGTCCATGTCGCCGAAGGCGTCCTCGACGCCCAGGATGTCGGTCAGGGTCTTGTAGATGTGCTTGCCATCCACGTCACCGGAGACCAGGCCCATCGCGATGCCCGCGACGGGGGCCTTCAGCGGTACACCGGCGGCGAGCAGCGAAAGCGTGGAGGCGCACACGGAGCCCATCGAGGTGGAGCCGTTGGAGCCAAGGGCCTCGGAGACCTGGCGGATGGCGTAGGGGAAATCGTCCTTGCTGGGCAGCACGGGCACGAGGGCCTTGCGGGCCAGCGCGCCATGGCCGACCTCGCGGCGCTTGGGCGAGCCCATGCGGCCGGTCTCGCCAGTGGAGAACGGCGGCATCTCGTAATCATGCATGTAGCGGCGGGTGTTGGGCCCGGAGATGGCGTCGATGGTCTGCTCCATCTTGAGCATGTTGAGGGTGGTGACGCCCAGGATCTGGGTCTCGCCACGCTGGAAGAGCGCGGAACCGTGCACGCGCGGCACCACGTCGACCTCGGCGGAGAGCGTGCGGATATCACGCAGGCCGCGGCCGTCGATGCGGAAGTCCTCGGTCAGGATGCGCTTGCGGACGATCTGGCGCTGCAGCTCCTTGAAGGCGTTGCCGAGCTCCTTGTCCTTCTCCATCTCATCCATGTCGGTGAATTCGTCGGCGAGCTTGGCGCGGACGTCTTCCTTGATCTCGTGGATGCGCTCCTGGCGCGGCAGCTTGGCCGCGATGGAAAGGGCCTCATTGAGGTCGGCGTGCGCGATCTCGTCGATGCGGCTGAAGATCTCGTCGGTGTACTCCGGGAAGAGCTTGAACTCCTTGTCGTTGGCCTTGCCGGCCTTCTCCTTGAGCTCGCTCTGCGCCTCGCACAGCGTCTTGATGAACGGCTTGGCGGCCTCGAGGCCACCGGCCACGACCTCCTCGTCCGGCTTGATCTGGCCCTCGTCGTAGATAAGGTTCCAGGCGTTCTTGCCGGCGCCGGCCTCGATCATGGCGATGGCCACGTCGCCGTTCTCGACCACACGGCCGGCCACGACGATCTCGAAGACCGCGCGCTCACGCTCGCTCCAACGCGGGAAGGCGACCCACTGGCCGTCCACCAGCGCCAGGCGCACACCGGAGACCGGGCCCTCGAAGGGTAGGCCGGAGATCATGGTGGAGGCCGAGGCGGCGTTCAGGGCGATCATGTCGTAGGCGTCGTCGGGGTTGCAGGCGAGCACCGTCTCCACAACCTGCACCTCGTTGCGCAGGGTGTGGGGGAAGAGCGGGCGCAGCGGCCGGTCGATGATGCGGCAGGCCAGGATCGCGTCGTTCGAGGGACGGCCTTCGCGGCGGAAGAACGAGCCGGGGATCTTGCCCGCGGCGAACATCTTCTCCTCCACGTCGACGGTCAGCGGGAAGAAGTCGTAGTTCTCCTTCGGGCTGCTGCCGGCGGTCGTGGTGGAAAGCACCATCGAATCGTCGTCCAGGTAGGCGGCCACAGCGCCGTCGGCCTGCTGGGCCAGGCGGCCCGTCTCGAAGCGCAATGTGCGCTTGCCAAATGTTCCATTGTCTATTACGGCCTCAACGGCCTTGATTTCGGGACCCTCCAAGGGTTCCTCCTTTGTTTGTTCCTATTTTCTATCTACCACTTCAAAATGCTCTATTGGCCGCGGGCCTCACTGCTCTTCTTTGCGGCAAACCTGGCCGCATCGCATCCCGCATGTCATTCTTCACTTTTCAGCTTCGTTTTTCATTATCGGCCTTCACCTTAAGGCCGTCCTGCGTTTCTTCACTCGCGAACACCGTTGGCGGTCATTCACCGCCGTTTTGCTTACTTCACTCAACATCCAGCACACGGTTCTCTACCTATTAAAACGCCCGAGCATAGATGCCCGGGCATTATAAGAGCTATCGGCGCAGACCAAGACGCTCGATGAGGGAACGGTAACGGTTGATGTCGACCTTCTTGAGGTAATCAAGCAGACGACGACGGTCACCGACCATCAGAAGCAGGCCACGACGGGAGTGGTGGTCATGCTGGTGGGTCTTGAGGTGCTCGGTCAGATCGGAGATACGCTTGCTCAGCAGCGCAACCTGGACTTCGGGAGAACCCGTATCGCCTTCGTGCGTCGCGTACTTCGTGATGATCTCGTGCTTCTGTTCAGCCGTAAGTGCCACGGCATCCTCCTTGTAGTTGCTGCGCGGTGCCACCGGCTCGATGCCGGAGCGCTCTCTATCCGCGGGCGAATTCACGCCAAGTTTTAAGTATACGGACTGGTGTGGATGAACGCGGCCCCACCGTTGGAGAACCCACCTTTCAGTGGAAAAAGCACCAAAAACGCCCCTAAAAAGTGCTTTCCCCACTGAAGGTGCCGTTTACTGAGGAGAAAAGCATCATTTTGAGTGTATTTTGGTGCTTTTCTCACTGAGCACCGCGCCATACGCACTGGGTGCTACGTTGCACATTGGGCAGCAGCGTCACACCGCGTATAGCAGCCCGCTGAACAGCACGATCAGCAGAGCGATGGCCTCGATGACGAAGAAGAGGATGAACGAGGCCCAGCTGTGGGTGAGCACGTTGAGCGGCGAATCCTTGCTGACGCCGATGAGCAGGCCGACGAAGACGATCGCGTAGACCGCCACGGCGAACAGCGCGGCGATGATGCCGAGGTTGGCCGCGTTGGCGAGCACCGACGAGGGGCCGTAGACCACGTAGGTGGAATACCAGAACTTGAAGCGCAGCAGCGAGACCCCGCCGATCAACTGTTCGGCGGAGAGCGTGACCAGGAAGAGGATGCGCCAGAACCAGCCGTGCTCCTCGACCATCGACAGGCCGATGCACGCCAGGGCCACCACGGTCACCGTCCACGAGACCAGCGCGATGCCCTGCGGCGCGAAGTGGCTCAGCATCCTGACCACACGGGCCGTATGGTCCATCGCCATCGTGCGGCCAAACCAGTAGGGCACGATGATCGCGGCGAGTAGGATGACGATGAAGACGGCCCAACGCACCGGATGCGAGCGCCTGCGCTGGATGTCGGCCAGGGAGAGCTCGGTTTCGGGAATCGAGGCCTCGGGATGCTTGGAGACGTTGACCGTCTCGACCTTGCCCTCGACGATCTCGACGGCCTTGTTGTCGTTGTCTTCGATGTCGCCGATATCACCGGCACCGTCTTGGGTGCTTTCGCGGGCTCCGGTTGAGACGCCGGCCTGGCTCGCCTTGTTGTTGGCGCCTTGAGTGTCTTTGGTCTTTTCGGTATCTTCGCTATGGTCGTTTCCCGACGATCTGCTCGCCATAGAACATCCGCCTCGCTCGTGCCATTTGAAATTCAGGACCACGGTGAAACCACCGCGGAGAGCGGATGACGGGAATCGAACCCGCGTAATCAGTTTGGAAGACTGAGGCTCTACCATTGAGCTACATCCGCGCATCATCCTCGCGCCATTCACCAATCACCATCGGCGACTCGCGAACCACGCGAAAAACGACAAACGCCAGTATACACGAGCCGTGGAATCAGCGGGAAGCGAGCGTGAGCCGACCGGCCACAACGCCGGTTCTGCGTTCTGCCGCCGCCAAACCAGTGAGAAAAGCGCCAAAATGCCCCAGAAAAAGATGCTTTTCTCCTTAGGCAAGACATCTTTCAGTGGGAAAAGCACTTTTATGACCACTTTTTAGTGCTTTTCTCACTGGTTTCGCGCGACCTTCATACGCTACCACAGCAGAATGGACACCCATCTTGACGATGGGTGCCCATTTCAGCGGTTAGTTGCAGCTAGGCTGCAACCAGCAACGTTGCCGCGCGATTACTTACGATGCGCGCGGTAGAAACGAATGAGGCTCTGCGTGGACGCATCCTGCTGCGCCAATGCCTCGTCGTCCTGCGAAATCGCCGGGGTGATCTGGCGGGCGAGCTGCTTGCCGAGTTCGACGCCCCACTGGTCGAAGGAGTCGATGCCCCAGACGGTGCCCTCGGTGAAGGTGATGTGCTCGTAAAGCGCAATGAGCTCACCGAGCGAGAACGGGGTGAGCGCATCGCCGAAGATCGAAGTGGTCGGACGGTTGCCGGAGAAGACACGGGCCGGGACGATAGCTTCAGGTGTGCCCTCGGCGCGAACCTCGTCGGCGGTCTTGCCGAACGCGAGCGCCTTGGTCTGCGCCAGGTAGTTGCCGAGGAAGAGCTCGTGCACGTCCTGGTCGCCGTCCTTGGCCGGATTCGGGGTGTTCGCGAAGGCGATGAAGTCGGCGGGAATCATCTGCGTGCCCTGGTGGATCAGCTGGTAGAACGCGTGCTGGCCATTGGTGCCGGGCTCGCCCCAGAAGACCTCGCCGGTCTCGGTGACCACCGGGCTGCCGTCCCAACGCACGGACTTGCCGTTGGACTCCATGGTGAGCTGCTGCAGGTAAGCCGGGAAGCGGTGCAGGTACTGGTCGTAGGGCAGCACGGCGTGTGTGGCGGCCTTGAAGAAGTTGCGGTACCAGACGTTGAGCATGCCCATCAGCACCACGACGTTCTTCTCGAACGGGGTGTTGGCGAAATACTCGTCGATCTCGTGGAAGCCGGCGAGGAACTCCTCGAAGCGCTTGGGGCCGCAGACGATGGCGATGGAGGTGCCGACCGCAGAATCGACGGAATAGCGGCCGCCAACCCAGTTCCAGAAGCCGAAGGCGTTCTGCGGATCGATGCCGAATTCCTCGACGCCCTTGAGGTTGGTGGAGACGGCGATGAAGTGCTTCTTGATGGCCTCGGCGCGCTTGGCGTCACTGCCGTCGATGGCGCCGGACGCCTTGAGACCGTTCAAGAGCCAGGTGCGTGCCTCACGCGCGTTGGTCAGGGTCTCAAGGGTGGTGAAGGTCTTGGAGACGACGATGAACATCGTGGCCTCGGGGTCGAGATCCTTGGTCTTCTCGGAGATGTCGTTCGGGTCGATGTTGGAGACGTAACGGGCGGAGATGCCGGCGTCCGCGTAGGGCTTCAGGGCCTCGTAGACCATGACCGGGCCCAAGTCGGAGCCACCGATGCCGATGTTGACGACGGTCTTGATCTTCTTGCCGGTCACGCCACGCCATTCGCCGCTGCGAACCTTGTCGGCGAACGCGTAGATCTTGTCGAGCGTAGTGTGCACGTCCTTGACCACGTCCTGGCCGTCGACGATGAGCTTGCCCTCGTCACTGGCCGGGCGACGCAGCGCGGTGTGCAGCACGGCGCGATCCTCGGTGGAGTTGATGTGCACGCCGGAATACATCTGCTTGATGCGCTCGTCGAGCTTCACGGCCTTGGCGAGGTTCGCGAACAGCTTCAGCGTTTCGGGCTGGATGAGGTCTTTAGAGAGGTCGAAGTGCAGGTCGCCGGCCTCGAAGCTCAGCTCCTCGACGCGGTCGGGCTCCTCGGCGAACCACTTCTTGAGGTCGATGCCCTCGCTCTTCAGCTCGTCGAAATGCTGTTGCAGCGCCGCCCATTCGGGGGTTTTGGTGGCGTCGATAGGAGGATTGATGGCCATGGTTAAGGTCCTTTCATCACTTGCCGCGGCGGTGGTCTCGCGGCCTCGTCATATCTTCTCACATGTTGCGAAGGCGCGCTCCCAGCCGCTTGCTACGCCTCTCAATTTACTCACAAAAGCAGACACAACAGCACAAAAAACGTCGCGTCCGTCAACTTTGACATAACGCGATATTCCAAGTCGGCAAAGCGAAAGCCGAACGATTCTAAAACCTGCAGCCCACCATCAAAAAACAGGCACACTCATACTCAATATATTGCGGCACACAAGTTCAGCGCGCAACGACGGCTTCGGCTTCCCTTGCCTCAGTATCAGCCTTCGCGGCGGCCGCTTCCTCGGCCTTGACAATGGCGTCCATCTTGGTCTCGGCCTCGGCCTCGCTCATCCCCGTGGCCTCTTTGAGCGCGTCGATACGATCACGCAGCACAATGGCGCGATCCAATGCCTTCTGCTCTTCTGGAGTCAAATCGCGAACCGTGATGGTCGGCCCCCACTTACCATCATCGATACCTTCCTCAGCCTCGTACGTCCACCTGTCAAGTGTTTCCCGAGTGATGCCAAGACTCTCGCAGAGTTCCTTGTCTTCCATTTCCGCACGTTCCTTATCGTCCATTTCCATATCGCCCTCCTTTCAATAGACCCAGCTCTTTCAGTATAGCTTTCGTCGGTGGTGTATTCGCATGGAAAATCTCCCAACAGCCATGAGAATTTCCCCGGAAAACCAATTCCACAAAACGTCCTTTGCCGTCAACTCCGATAGCGGACCATCGCCCCGAGCCGTCATCCCTCCGCTTGAATTTCATCAACGCACGCCAAGCCGCCCGGACGTCCTCATCATTGAGCTGAGGATGCCGACGATGGATACGCGGATGGACTATCGGTTCTTCGTTCATATATTCATTGAACAGGAAATCGCCCAATTACCGAGGCAAAACAGGGCACTGTGGTCGAACGGTTGGGGTTATCCACATTTGAGGCGTGTCGCGCGTATTACGCGAAAGTTATCCACAGTCCCGAAGCACAATTGCCTAATCACCCCTCCCTTTTACCGCATACCCCTATAATGAGGCACCATGAGCCTCGCTTTCACGGATTCCCTCGCCACGTCGACCAAGTCGGCCAAGTCGGCCAAGTTAGCCAACGGCAGCACCGACGTCTCCACCGACGTGGCTAAAGGCACCGGCTCAACCAGGCTTTCGAGCTCTGACTCGCCAACCCCCGCAACCACGCAAGCTCCTTCGCACCAGCGCCGCCCCTGGTACATCCTCCTGCCGCTGATCGTCAACCTGATCGCCTACATCGTCATGTTCCCCGGCGTCGACTCCCCCGACGCCGTCGACCAGCGCAAGCAATACGCCACCTGGACCTTCAACAAGCAGCACTCCATCCTCGACACGTTCTTCCTCGGCTTCGTCGCCCGCAACCAGCTCTGGCTGAGCAACCTGTTGCAAATGCTCATCTTCTCCGGCTGCATCATCGTCGCCCTGGCCGTTCTGGCCCGCCGCGTGAGCCGCCGCGCCCTGCTGGTCGCCACCCTGCTCTTCAGCTTCTACCCGCTTTTCCCGGCCTATTCAATCTCCTGCACCAAAGACGTGCTGTGCGCCGGATTCACGCTGCTGCTGTGCGTGGAGGTCTTCGAGGCGATCGATACGAAAGGCAAGATTCTGCGCCGCCCGTGGTTCCTCGCCGGCCTGGCCGTCACGCTTTTTCTGACCAACGAGTTCCGCAAGAACAATTTCATCTTCGTCTTCGCGATCATCATCTACCTGCTCATCCATTTCCGCCGCTACTGGAGGCAGCTGGTCGCCTCGCTGGTCGCCTTCGCGGCCCTGAGCGCGGCCTGGGGCACCTACTGCGACTATGGTTTGAAGGCCAAGCCTTCCCCCACTACCGAGATGCTGGGCGTGCCGCTCATGCAGGTGAGCTACATCTATTATCAGGATCTCCACGGCTCCCCGCAGCACCTGAGCCCGCAGGCCAACGCCTATTTCACCTCCATCCGCCCCGAAAGCGAATGGGCCCGCAACTACGATATCGAGCGCCTGTTCGTAATGACCAACAAGGTGCCCTCGCTCACCGGCAAGGACCTGCGCCCGTTCCTCAAGAACTGGAGCGACCTGTGCTTCTCCAACCTCGGTACCTGCGTGGCGGGGTACGCGAAATTCGAGGGCTCGCTGGTCAACCCGCTCCAGGTGACCGACGACCAATACAGCATCCTTGCCGCCATGCTGCACACCGACAAGGGCCACGCCGTGTATTCCAAACTGGCGCCCATACCTCACGTGATCTTCAATCTGGCCATATTGGATTGGGTCATGATCGCGCTTGCCGTTTTCGCGTGGCGACGCGGCATGCACGAGCTGCTGCCGTTGTTCCTCATACCGCTGGGCATCGGCGTCTCGCTGATGCTTTCGGCGCTGGCGGTGCAGATACGCCTGATGCTCGGCTCGATCATCCTGATTCCGTTCCTCGCGGCGCTGGTTTTCGGGCGCGAGAAGAGGGATGGGACAGCAAAGATAGCAAAGGCGGACTGAGCGGGGGCTGGAAGCAGGCTAAAAGATAGGAATTCCAAACAAATGAATCGTTGAAGAACGTTACCGTATCCGTAAATCCTTAACCCTTAACCCTTACAGGATGTCGTCGCGGCCCTCGCGGTCGAGATAAGTCACCATATCCTTGACTTCCTGGCTGCGGGCGCGCGGGGCGATGAGCAGGGCGTCGGGGGTGTCGGCCACCACCATGTCGTTGACGCCAAGCAGCGCGATGGTACGTTCGGAAAGCGGCATCACCACGTCACCGGCGCTGTCGATGCTCACCACGCGGTCGGTGTCACCCAGGATCTTGATGTTGCGCTCCCCGGTACTCGGCAGCAGCGCCGCCACGGAATTGAAGTCGCCGATATCGTCCCAGCCAAAATCGCCAGGAACCATCGCGACTCCGCCGGCCACGCTCAGGGGTTCGGCCACCGCGTAGTCGAAGGCGACTTTCTCAATGCCCGGCCAGTATTTGGCCATGGCCTCATCGACCGCGTCGAGATTGATGTCTGAGCCAGATTCGGCATCGGCGCTGGTGTCGCTGTCACCATCACCATGACCGTCACCGTTCGTGTCCTTATAATCCAAGGGCAACGCGGCCAACCCTTCGGCCCCACCTTGCTTGCCATTACCGCCATTCTCAGCATCCTTGGCTTCGGCCTCGTCCTCGGCCGCGTAGGCGTCGGCGATATGCAAGATGGCGTCGAACAGCTGGGGCTTGTATTCGCGCAGATGGTCGAGCAACACGTCGGCCCGCATGATGAACATGCCTGCGTTCCAGCGATACTCGCCGGTGGAAAGGTAGGCCTGCGCGGTGGCGGAATCCGGCTTCTCCACGAAACGCTCCACCAGGCGCGCGCTCGGCGCCCCGGCCACCTCGCCGGCCAGCGAACGGCCTTGGTGAATGTAGCCAAACGCGGTGGATGGGCGGGAGGCCGCGATGCCGATGGTCGTCACGTAGCCGGCGCGCGCCACGGCCACGGCCTGACGCACGGACTCGGCAAACGTTTCCTTGCCGCGGATCACATGGTCGGCGGCGAAGGAACCGACCACGATGTGGTCGCCGTGGCGACGCGCGAGGATGGCGGTGGCCAAGGCGATGGCGGCGGTGGAGTCGCGCGGCACCGGCTCGGCGAAGATGTTGGATTCGGCGAGATCGGGCAGCTGGGCCTCCACCTCGGCGACGTGCCGCCAGCCCGTGCTCACCACGATGTGGTCGGGGCCGGTCAGTCGGGCGAGGCGGGCGAACGTGGACTGGATGAGCGTGCTGCCGCTGCCCATCAGATCGAAGAGGAACTTGGGCCTGGCTCCGCGGCTCAGCGGCCACAGGCGCGAACCCGTGCCGCCCGCGGGGATGATGGCGTAGAAGTCCTCGAAATCCCCATGTTCCGCGTGTTCCGCCCCGGCGCGCCTGGCTTCACCCATTGTCTCGTTCATGCACTCATTGTCCCTCGGGCCGTTGTCATTGGTATTCGGGAAGTCACACTCACGCTTTTACTTGGATACGAATCCTAATCTGTTGCAATCCCGCCATTCTCTCATTTCCATTTGCGTTTAAGTGTGAGCTCCTTTTCTTAAGACACGTCCGAACGCGGCGTTCGTAGACAAAATCCACGTCAACCAGTATCATTATTGTTTTGTGCGCGGGTGGCGTATGCCGCTCGGGCCTTGCCGCTTTAGCTCAGTTGGTAGAGCGTCTCACTCGTAATGAGAAGGTCGACAGTTCGATTCTGTCAAGCGGCTCCCGTTTTATCTTTCTTTGTTTTCGACACATTGATATATCTTGATTCCCTCAAATAAAAACGTTGACGTCACGCTCATGCCATGACGCCAACATTGATGAATCACCGGTTTAAAAATACCGAAATATAGTGGATATCCCGTCTGTCCCGTCTCGTCAAAACGACGGAGACCTCAGGGCAAGGACCTACTCGTCCGCCCAAATCTTCTTCGCGCGGTTGAACGCCGACCAAGCTTTCGGCCAGCCGACGTAAAAGGCGAGATGCGTGATTTCGGCGGCGATCTCGTCCTTGGTGATGCCGTTGGCCTTGCCGATGTTGAAATGCGCGTCCATCTGTTCGGTGGCGCCCATCGCGATGATGGCTGCGATGGTGATCATCGAGCGGTCGTGCGCAGAAAGCTCGTCCTCGCGGCTCCACACCTCGCCGAAAAGCACGTCGTCGTTCAGATGCGCGAACTGCGGCGCGAACTCTCCAAGCTGCTCGTGCCCCGCCGTCTGTTTCTTGGCCATGACTGGTTCCTTTCGCAAATTACCCATTACGATATCGTCGTCGCCATCAAGCCTAGAAACTTCAAGCACTCGAAGTCAACACGGCGCCCCGACTCACCGCCACCAAGTCAGGAACCAGTGAGAAAAGCACCAAAAAGCCCCGGGAAAGGTGCTTTTCACCGCAGGGCAATCATCAATCAGGAAGAAAAGCATTATTCTAGAGCGCTTTTAGTGCTTTTCTTCCTGATTGCCGTGACCACTGGGTTCGCGCTTACTCGCTCTCGGCGGCGATGAGTTTGCGCTCGGTGGTGGCGTTCGGAAGGAAGAAGGAGGCGACGAGACCGATGACGGCGAAGATGACCATGAGGATGAAGCCCCAGTTGTAGCCGATGGCCTGAGCTGTGGCCTTGCCGGCGGAGGCCTGCGAAGTCGCGGCCAGGGAGATGACGAGCATCGCGAGCGCCGTGCCCAGCGAGCCGCCGACCTGTCGGACCGTGGACGAAGCGGCGTTGGCGTGCGCGGTGAGGCGGGCGGAGCTCAGGTTGATGCCGGCGGTGAACGTGGTCATCATCGTGAAGGAGATGCCGCCCATGCGCAGCGCATAGCACAGGCCGATCACGAAGAGGCTTGTTTTCGCGCTGAACCAGAGCATCGGAACGGAGCCGATCAGGAGCATCAGGAAGCCGAAGAGCGAGAGTTTCTTGATACCGAGCTTGTCGTAGAGCGTGCCGGAAATCGGGTTGCAGATCACCATAACAAGCGCGCCCGGCATCATCACCAGACCGCTGGTGAGCGCTGATTCGGCGCGCGTGGTCTGCAGATAAAGCGGCAGCACCAGTTCGATGCCGACCATGGCGATGTTGCTGATGGTGCTCAGCAGCGTGCAGAGGTTGAAGCGGGCGTTGCCGAAGACATGGATGTCGAGCAGGGGGTTGGAGAGCTTGAGCTGGCGGACACAGAAGAGCGCCATGATGACCACGCCAACAATGAACAGTACCGCGAGCATCACCGTGATACGACCGGTGTTGCCGACTTCGGAAAGCGCATAAAGGATGAGGCCGAAGCCGAAAATGGACTCTGCGAAGGAGATGACGTCAGTCGTGCTGTGGTGCGGCGAGGTGAGGTTGCGCACCAGCGGCACGGCGAGAATCGCAGTGATGGCGCTCGCAATGGCGAGAATGATGAAGAGCATCTTCCAGCTGGAAACCTTGAGAATAAGGCCGGAAATGGTGGGGCCGACCGCCGGCCCGAAGCCGATGACCAGGCCGGTGATGCCCATGGCCATACCTCGCTTTTCTGGCGGGAACATCATCAGGATAACGTTCTGGATGAACGGCATCAACCCGCCGGCGGCGATGGCCTCGATGATGCGGCCCGCGAGCAGCACCCAGAAGTTTGGCGCGAAAATGCAGACGATTGAACCGATAAAGAAGACAGCCATCAGCGTGACGAACGTGGTGCGTAGATTAAAGGACTCGAACACCCACGCGGACATCGGGATCATCAAACCGACCACCAACAGATAGGCAGTGGTGAGCCATTGTGCAGTCGCCTGGCTCATGGAAAACGCATCCATAATCGTCGGCAGCGCATTGTTCAGGAATGTCTCGGCCATCAGCGCTGTGAACGAACCAAGCAACAGCACCGCCATCATCAGCCCGCGCTGACGTGGGGTAATCGACGAGGTGAAGCCGCCGCTTTCCTGCCCCGACTCAAGCTTCAAGTCTTGAGCGTTCCGCTGCCCGTCTTTCCGTATTTCCGATTCTTGATCTGCCATTGGTAACCTTTCCTAATTTATAGCAAGCTACAGTTTTGATAAAAATAAAACTAACTGGGTGAACGAAATCACGATTATTCAGAGAAGTTCGTGACGATGCGTTTGAGCGCGGCAACCAGTTTCTTCTGCTCGGCAACTCCAAAGCCATCAGTGATCCTCGCGTTAATCCGCTCCATCGCGGCGTGGATGTCCTCGATATGCGCGTCCATCAAACGCAGCCCCTCGGCGGTGAGCTCAAGCAGAATCTGCCGGCGATCGCTTTCCAGCTGCGAAGTCTCGATAAGCCCCGCGCTTTCCAACCGTTTGACGATGCCACGAATCGTAGGATGGCTCAGCACGAACCGATCTGCGATCTCGCGCTGAGTGACGGCGTGCCCGTGCGCATCGTGCAGATACACCATCAACGTAATCTGCGGACCGGTGAGGCTGTATCCCTCGAACATCGAAGCAACACGGTTGTTGAGTTCCTTCTCGATCAAGGTATTCGCCACCTTGATCAGCGGCCCCAGACTATCGGCCCCAGTCGCATCGAACTTCGCATCACTCTTATCCATAGCTTGCTACACTAATTCCCGCTCACGACTTATCTTTTGAGTCATCCATCACTACGACTTATCTCTATATGACGATTAACATTGCAACACTTTTTGACAAGTTGTATCTTGTAAGATACAGTTAAGTATGGAAATACTTAAATCAGCTACTTTCGACGATTGGTTGGCCCATCTGCGAGATAAGCCTGCACAACGAAAAATCCTTGCCTGGCTAACACGACTTGGGCTCTCAGATAAATTGATTGGAGACTGCAAATCAATCAAAGATGGCATCTATGAGCAACGCTTTAATACCGGACCCGGATACCGAGTTTATTTTGCCCGCAACGGTAATCAGCTCGTTTTACTTCTGGTAGGCGGGGACAAAAGCTCTCAAACCAGAGACATCGACAAGGCAAAGACCATGTGGAAAGAATGGAAACAGCAATGAAAAAGCCGGCACCTACAAATGAAACCTTTAGCGAATTCAATGTATCCGATTACTTGAACACGAAAGAAGATGCGGAAAACTATCTGAAAGAAGTCATTGCCGAGGCGGACGGCATCGAGGATGAAGATGAAGCTACGTCAATGATTGTGGCCGCTTTGGGCGAAGTTGCGAAAGCTCAAAAAAAGATGACTTCCATTGCCGATCGAGCCAATGTAGGAAGGTCAAGCCTGTACAAATCTTTGAAAAAAGGTGCCAATCCTTCATTCCGTACGGTTTACAGCGCACTGCGGGAATTGTTTGGTGGCGCAAGCCCGTTACTTCCTCGGCAAGTTGCCTGATAAAACCAATAAATAACACGATTCCCTAGAAGGCAGATTCGCGTTATTTTCGTTAAGCGATACCGCCCAACCCTTCGTTTTGACTTAAAGTGCTTGAAGTCAATAGAGTGAGGGGCATGAACACTCAGGCTTGGCATTCCATCGGCGAGGCGTCGCTTTACTGCGGTCTGCCCGAGAGCACGCTGCGCTATTACGAAGACGTCGGCATCATCGCGCCCATCGCCCGCGACCCGGAAAGCGGACATCGCACCTACTCCGACGACGATTTGCAGGCGTTGCTGATCATCTCGTGCCTTTCGGCGACCGGCATGCCGCTGGCCAAGATGAAGGAGTACATGGCCAACCGCAAGCGTGGCCGCGAGGGCGCGTCCACCGAGATCGAGCTGCTGCGCGACCAGAAGCGTCGGCTGGTCGAGGAGCGCCGGTTCCTCAAGGCCCGCGAGGAATACGTCAACCTCAAAATCAAGTATTGGGGCGCGGTGGCGGCCGGCGACGAGGCCGAGGCCGGGCGACTCGGGGCGCTGGCCGAGGAGAAGGTCAACCAGCTGAGTCATTGGAAAGACAACCACGACAATGACAACGACGAATCAAAAACCGCTATAAAACTGGCCAAATCAAACTGACCAAACCTCATCCAACCGACAATATCAACTCGCCACAAACCACAGAAAGAAGCCCATCATGGAACGCATCAACCTAGGAGATTCGGGCGTCAAAATCTCGCCGATGTTCATCGGAGGCATGTCATTCGGCAAGCCCGACCCGGAACAACACGTCTGGACCATCGACCAGGAGGGCACGCAGGCCGTCATCGCCCGCGCGCTCGAGCTTGGCGTCAACGCCATCGACACCGCCAACTGCTACGCACGTGGCACCAGCGAGGAGTACATCGGCCAGGCGCTGAAGAACCTCAACGTTCCGCGCGACCAGGTCGTGCTCGCCAGTAAGGTCTATTTCAACGAGGGCCATTCTTCAGCGAAAGCCATCAAGCGCGAAATCGAAGGCAGCCTCAAACGCCTGCAGACCGACTATCTCGACCTTTATATCCTGCACCGTTTCGACTACGGCACTCCCATGGAGGAGACGATGCAGGCGCTCGACGAGCTGGTGCGCGAAGGCAAGGTGCGGGCGCTCGGCGCCAGCGAGATGTACGGCTACCAGTACCACAACCTGCAAATCGTGGCCGACCGCAACGGCTGGACGCGGCTGTCGAGCCTGCAGTGCCATTACAACCTCATCTACCGCGAGGACGAGCGCGAGCTGATTCCCGTCGCCCGCCAATATGGCGCCGTGCCCACGCCTTACAGCCCGCTGGCTTCCGGCCATCTCGCGCGCAAGACCTGGAATTCGGAAACGCTTCGCGGCAGGACCGACAAGGTGGAGCACAGCAAGTACGACCGCGACCGCGCCATCGACCAGCCCATCGTCGACCGCGTCGCCGAGCTGGCCGAAAAGCGCAGGGTGAGCATGGCGCAGATCGCGCTGGCCTGGCACTGGACGCACAGGCCAAGCGCGCCGATTGTGGGCTGCAGCTCCCCCAAGCGCGTCGACCAGGCCGTCGCCGCCCTCGACGTCAAGCTCAGCCCCGAGGAAGTGGACTATCTCGAGGCACCCTACATCGCCCACGAGCTGGTCGGCCCGTTGGCCCGCCCGGGCGACAAGCCGCTCGCCGGCACCACCGTGCCGCCCGAGACCAAGTAAAGGCAACCGACTTTGAGCCACCCACATTGGCCCACGCCGGAAACGATCGGCCAATGGACCCGTAAAGGCTTGGGTTCTATGCGCCGGTTCGTGCTGAAAACAAGCCATCAACGGTTCGTCAACGGCCTATTCTGGGTGCCCAACCTGATTCTTGATTCGAACAGGACACCAGGAAATCGCCAGCGGCCTATTCTGACACCCACGCCACCTTATTACCCAAAACAAGGCCGGATCGTTGCTCTCTCAAGTAGCGATCCGGCCCGTTTGCGTTGATACTCCGCCTTTCAAACGGCTGATCAGTTCCCAGGATCGCCCGGAACTCCCTGGAACTGGTTGGAGCCGCCTCCCCCATCATCGTCATCACCCTCGTCCATCTTGGGCGGCACGCAGGCGTGAAGGCTGCCGCGGAGTTTGCTGTCTTCGCACTCGCGTATGGATTCGATGAGCTGGCCATGATGGTTGTCATGGACGCAAAGCGGCTCACCATCATGCGGACTCGAGAAATCATCATCAAGGCAATCGCCGTAATGCTTTTGCAGCGCTTTCATGAGTTTTGGCGAGTCCTCCGCGACCGCCCTACAGCTCATCTCATCGCCACCCCCACCTGCCGCGCCGCCATCCAGCGAAATCGTCAGAAACATGTCGGAGTCACCATTGAGGTTGAGGCGAAAACTGGTGCTGGCGGGGGTGAGCTCGATATTCTGTTGGGAAGTATCGATGGTATACGACTGAATCACCGGTTTGCCGTGCCCGTCCACAGCCTTGCCGGAGAACGCCCCGGGCTCCACGTCCGTCCGCACGCAATCGGTATACATGGCCACCGCGGTCTTGGACCTCGCCAGCATCGGGGTCTCCGCCTCCCTGCGCAAATCGTCCAGGCCGAACATGATAGGTACGCTCAAAAACAGCAGAATTGGCACGAGAACTATCGCCACCACAATCAGCACGACGATGAGGATGACCGTCCTGGTCCTGTGTTTTTTCGGCTTGCGCGGCGGCTGATAGGGGTAGCCCGGTTGCGCCGGTGGCATGACCTGTTGGGGGTAAGCGGGCTGCGGCAAGTAATCCTGTTGCGGATAGCCCGACTCCGGACCGAAATCCTGCTGGGGCGGGTTGAGGTAACGATAGTCGTCCATACCTTTACATGATAACGATAAACGTCAATCACTTTGACGAATTCACGCGAATCGTAAGAATACTTACAATCCTTTGACTATGCGCACTCAGCAATCCGCACGAACGGACATGACCAAAACGAACACGGCCAACGAACGGGACGCGACATCTCCGCGCTTCGGATGTTTTAAAATGACATCGGAGGAACCATGACCGAACTCGATGACGGAAACAACGCTTATTACAAACGGCGCCTGGATCAATTTGGCATTCAGTACCGGACGATTCGCCACGCCCCGGTGACCACCATGGAGCACAGCTCCGAATTCGACTGCATGATCGTGAAAAACCTGCTGATCCGGAACAAGAGGGACTACAGCTACATTCTCGTCATGGCGGCCCCGCAACAACGCGTCGATTTCAAACGACTCGCGCAGATACTCGATACGAGCCGAAGCAGCCTGAATTTCGCGACGGACGACGAACTGGCCAAAGAACTGGGCACCACCAGCGGGTTGGTGTCACCGTTGGCGGTGCCCGAAAAGCATATCGAAAACCTACGTTTTCTGATCGATGCGGACTTCTGCGACCAACCCCGCCTCGGCTTCCACGCCGGCAAAAGCACCGAGACGTTGGTCGTCTCCTATTCGGACTTGGAGCGATTCAGCAGAATGGCCGGCTACACGCTGACACCAATCCAGATGTGAAACATCGAAATCAGAGCCTAATAATTCCGCCTCGAACCTCGCCCTGACAAGTGCGCGCAAAGGGACTCGAACCCTCACGACAAAGTCACAGGAACCTAAATCCTGCGCGTCTACCAATTCCGCCATGCGCGCGTAACCTCACCAAATTTACCAGACGTCCCGCACAACCCTGACGTGTGGCAGCGTCGGGTTCGCAGGTATCCACGCCGCGCCACGCAGACGCTCCGACACCTCACACCGCAAGCGCCAAAGCGTTCATCCGCCGACCAAATGACGACATACCATTCCCCGATGGCGACGCTCGTCCTATGATTGGCAGCGTAGAGAACACGCGAGGCGGGCCATGCGCGACGGCGCCGCCAAGCACCGAGAAAGCGGGAGAGACAAGCCCATGTCAGCACTCATCCAACCGGCGACGCTGCTGCTCATCATCCTGCTCGGCTACCTCTTCAAACGCACCGGCATCCTCGGGCCGAAGGATTACCGCGTGGTGCAGGTGCTCGAATTCGATATCGTGCTGCCCGGCGCGATCATCTATTCGTTCGCCACGAATCCGCACGAGCTCAACCTTCTGCTGCTCTCCGGCTTCTCACTGCTGGCCGCACTCACACCGCCGCTGCTCATCTTCGTCGCCAGCCGCCACCGCCCCGTCGCCGACCGCGCCTTCCTCATGCTCAACGGCGGTGGATTCAACGTGGGCTGCTTCTGCTTCCCCATGGTGCAAGCGTTCCTGGGCCCGGCCGCACTCATCCCCGCGGCGATGTTCGACATCGGCAACGACATCATGGTGGCCGCCGGCACGAACGTGATGACCCAGACCCTGCTGCACATCGCGCCGGGCAAGACGCTGGCCGAGCAGAACGCGGGCGACGAGCCG
Source organism: Bifidobacterium sp. ESL0790 (assembly GCF_029395435.1). NCBI lineage: Bacteria > Bacillati > Actinomycetota > Actinomycetes > Bifidobacteriales > Bifidobacteriaceae > Bifidobacterium > Bifidobacterium sp. ESL0790. The sequence continues at coordinate 411,014 of NZ_CP113915.1, read as the reverse complement.
ACGCTGCCGCGCATCAAGGCCACGGACCGCGACGCCAAACGACTGCAGCGCCGCGCACTCCTTCGCAACGTGATCAAGGGATTCGTCACCTCGCCGGCCTTCGACACCTACATCCTCATGGTGCTGCTCATGCTCGTCAACTTCCGCTTCCCACACTGGATCGCGCAGGTCTCGCAGCCGTTCTCGGCGGCCAACGCCTTCTGCTCGATGGTCATGGTCGGCATGCTCACCGACCTGCCCGGCTCGAAAAGCGACCTCAGGTTCGTCGGTGAGGTGATGGCCTGGCGTATTCCATGCGGCATCATCGCTGCGCTGGCCGCCTGGTTCCTGCTGCCGTTCGGCCCGCTGGTGCGCGAGACGGCCGTGATGTGCTGCCTGGCGCCGACCGCCATCTTCTCGACGATGTTCACCGACAAGGTGCTCGGCAACGCGAAGCTCGCCGGCTTCATCCTCTGCATCACCGCCGTGGTGGGCACCCTGATGATGGCCGCCGCCCACTTCATCATCCACATGTGAGCCGCGGTGCGATCGTCAGCTCACTCGGCAGCCTAACCCATCTCAGCACCAATCAGTGGGAAAAGCGCCAAAACAGCACGGAAAAGGTGCTTTTCATCGCAGTAAGCTCCATCCCAGTGGGAAAAGCACCAAATTCGGCCCGTTTTGATGCTTTTTCCACTGGTTGGCTGCTGCAGAGTCAGGCATTCGGCGACGGGGACTGCGGTTGGGGTGGCACATGTGGGGACGTCGTTCACGGGGAAGATGGGTTTATAGGTAAAGTGCGCTCACACTTTAAGGCGGATAGACGGCGAGAATTGGCGGAATTCTGCCAATCTGACTCGGCTATCTGCCCTAAAGTGTGAGCGCACATTCATTACTTCCTCAGCCGATAAGCTCCTTGATGGCCGGAGCGAGGGCCACAAAGGCCTTGTGGCGGTGGGAGATGGCGTTCTTCTCATCGGCGCTCATCTCGGCACTGGTGAGTTTCTCGCCGTCGTCATTGAGGCGGCCGGGCTGGTCGTTGGGCACGAAAATGGAATCATAGCCGAAACCGTTCTCGCCGCGCGGCTCGCGGACAATCACGCCGCGCATCTCGCCCAGCTCAACGGTTTCCCGGGCCTTCGGCGTGGAGCCATCGGGGCGCTCCTCGCCACAATGCTTCGGCACCACCAAGGCGGCCGCGCAGTTGAAGTGGGCGTTGCGTTTGCCGTCGGGAATGTCCTCGATCTGCGCGAGAAGCAGCGCGTTGTTGGCTTTGTCGTGGCCGTGGGCACCGGCCCAGCGCGCCGACAGGATTCCGGGAGCCGCGCCGAGCACGTCGACGATGAGTCCGCTGTCGTCGGCGAGCGCCGGCAGACCGGTACGTTTGGCCACGTCCCGCGCCTTGATCAGCGCGTTCTCCTCGAAGGTGACGCCGTCCTCCACGGGATCGGGCAGGTTCATCGACCCGGCCGACACCAGCTCGACGTGACGGGCGGCCTCACCCAGTTCCGCCTCGATGATATTGCGGATCTCAGGCAATTTGCCCTCATTATGTGTCGCGACGACGATTTTCATGTTTCCATCCCTTCGTTGGTTGCATTTGCGACGGCAATCAGCCTTTTACCGTCCCATTCGCAATCCAATAAGTGCTTGACCTCACATTTGTGACGCTACGCAACCGTTTACCGTCACGTTTGCAACCTATCCGCACAGTCATATTGCGTTTGCGACGGCAATCAGCTGGTTTGCGTCACCAATGCGACCAAACCCAATGTCAGTCCGACGCGAGCGCCTCGTTCTGCGCGCGCTGGAGCTCCTTGTTGCCCTTCTCGGCCAGCTCGAGCAGCACGTTGAGCTCGTCGCGGGTGAAGGGACGGTGCTCGGCGGTGCCCTGGATCTCGATGAACTTGCCGGAGCCGGTCATCGCGACGTTCATGTCGGTCATGGCCTGGCTGTCCTCGATATAGGGCAGGTCGAGCATCGGGGTGCCGTTGATGATGCCTACGGAAACCGCGGAAATCTGGTCCTTGATGGCCTTCTCGGCGGAACGGATGTGCTTGTGCTTCTCGGCCCAGTGCAACGCGTCGACCAGCGCGACGTATGCGCCGGTCACCGACGCGGTGCGGGTGCCACCGTCGGCCTGCAGCACGTCGCAGTCCAGCTGCACCTGGTTCTCGCCGAGAGCCTTCATGTCGATGACACCGCGCAGGCAGCGGCCGACCAAACGGCTGATCTCCTGCGTGCGCCCGCCGACCTTGCCACGCACCGATTCGCGCGGCGTGCGCTCGGAGGTGGCGCGTGGCAGCATCGCGTATTCGGCGGTGACCCAGCCGAGCCCGGAATCCTTGCGCCAGCGCGGCACACCGGGCGCGAAAGTGGCGGTGCACATCACGCGGGTGTTGCCGCACTCGATGAGCACGGAGCCTTCGGGGGCGTCGGTGAAATTACGGGTGATCTTGACGGGTCGCAGCTCGTCGACAGCACGTCCGTCGGGGCGCACCACGGTGTTTTCGTTGAGTAAATCCTTGATTTGAGCCATACCGCCAACCTACCATCAGCCGGTCACGTCGGCTCCGCGCTTCAGCGCAGGAAATCGGCTATTTGCAACACATATCGATGTCACGGCCAGCGGCAAATGCCTTTGATACCGACGAACACGCATCGCTAACCCACATCCTCGTCTCCTCAGAGCGCGCCAACCCGCAAAACGCTGGCAAACAGGCAGACAGATCAGAAGCTCAACGCCCAAGCAGAGCCTCAGCCGCGCGCCGCTCCGATGAGCGGCTTCTTCGGCAGCGCCCGGTCGATCAGGAAGAGAACGAGTCCGAGCACCGCGAAGATGATGATGTATTCGACGATGTTGATGCCCAGCTGTCCCCAGGTGATCTTGGTCAAATCGATAAACCCATAGGGATAGGGATTGCCGTGCGCCTCAGGCCCCGAGTGCGGCCAAAGGTGGGCTCGGATGAGCACGAACGCCAGATAGAACGGGAAATAGAGCAGCCACGAGAAGATGTAGTGCCACTTGAAGCGGCGGTGGGCGTCGAAGAGCACGAAATCGATGACGGCCATGATCGGCACGGCCTTGTGCAGGATGACGTTGGTCATCACGCCGAAGACGTATTTCGCGGTGGCCGGGTTGGCGGGCGGCAGCACGAAGAAGGCAACGAGGCCGGTGATGAGGATGTACAACGTGAGGATGCCCTTGAGCCATGCCGGAGGCTGCTTGCCGTCGATGAGGCTCGCCGCGCCGGCCCAGAGCATCACCAGCCCGAGCAGGAAATTGGTCTCGTAGGTGAAGTAGACCCAGTAGCTCGGCGTGGTCCAGGCCACGCTCGTCCACGCCAGGCACAGGAAGGCGATGACGAGGCGATAGATCCCGACAAAATATTTCATGCTGTCAGTCTAAAGGCCATGCGCGAAAAGCCGGGGCGCGAACGGCGTAAACGCCACGGAAATGTCTACTTATAGTCATTTCAACTACAAATCAGGATTTGACGGTAGGCTTGAGGTAACGAGAACGCGACGACCGCAATGGCGTCGCACGCGGCGTCCGCAACGCAACGACAATCCACGACGCCGCTTTCAGGGAGGCATACGATGATTGACTATTCACCAGCCCTTATGACCGATATGTATGAGTACACGATGCTCGACGCGGCGCTCAAGGACGGCACCGCGAACCGCAAGTGCGTCTTCGAGGTCTTCACCCGCCATCTGCCCGTCGGCCGCCGATATGGCGTGCTCGCCGGCACCGGGCGCATCCTCGACGCGCTCGAACGCTTCCACTTAAGCGACGAGGACCTGAAGTTCCTTTCCGACCGCAAGATCGTGAGCCCCGAGACCATCAAATGGCTCGAGAACTTCAAGTTCACCGGCTCGATCAAGGGCTACCGCGAAGGCGAGATGTTCTTCCCGAACTCCCCGATCCTCGAGGTGGAGGGCACCTTCGGCGAGTGTACACTGCTGGAGACGCTGCTGCTCTCGATCCTCAACTATGATTCCGCCGTCGCTTCGGCCGCCTCGCGCATGGCCAGCGCCGCCGGGAACCGCCCCTGCATGGACATGGGCGGACGCCGCGCCAACGAGTGGGCCGCCGTCGCCGCCGCCCGCGCAGCCGTGGTCGGCGGGTTCCAGGGCACCTCGAACCTGCTCGCGGCCCAGCTCTACGGTCTCAAGGCCATCGGCACCTCGGCCCACTGCTTCACCCTCGTGCACGATTCCGAGCGCGACGCCTTCGCCTCGCAGGTCAATGCGATGAGCGCGAACACGACGCTTCTGGTCGACACCTACGACATCGAGGAGGCCATCAAGACCGCCGTCGAGGTGGCCGGCCCGAAGCTCGGCTGCGTGCGTATCGACTCCGGCGACCTCGCCGCCCTAGCCCAGCGCGTGCGCAACCAGCTCGATTCGCTGGGTGCCAAAGACACCAAGATCACGGTGACCAACGACCTTGACGAGTATGCGTTGGCCGCCCTGCAGTCCGCCCCGGTCGATTCCTACGGCGTGGGCACGATGCTGGTCACCGGCTCCGGCGCGCCCACCTGCGCGATGGTCTACAAGCTCACCGAGCGCGAGGGCAACAAGGGCGAGATGGTGCCAGTCGCCAAGAAGTCCGAGGACAAGGCCACCGTGCCGGGCCGCAAGCTGGCCTTCCGCTCCTACGAATACAACCTGGCCGACTGCGAGCACGTCATCTCCGGCTCCGAGGAGCAGCTGGCCAAGTTCCAGCCCGAGGACGGTTGGAAGGATTTGATGGTCAGCTATATGGACCACGGCGAGGCCAACAGCCAGTACCAGGGCCACGACGCCATCACCGCCGCGCACGATTACCGCGCCAAGGCGTTGGCTGAGCTGCCGATCACCGCGCAGTCGCTGATGAAGGGCGACCCGTCCATCCCCACGCAAATCGACGTGCTGTGAAGCGCGTTGGTTGCGAACCTATTAGATCCCTATAAGGTTTAATAGGTCAATAGGTCTCGCGACCAGAAATCATATGGCCACTACAGATATATAAGCATGTGGCTGGTGGGAATCGAGATCAAACGCCGATTCCCACCAGCCACAAGTTTATGAGATAGCTATAAAACTACAAAGCCAATCAGAACGACGGCTCGTTCATCATCTCCTCGTGGATGCGCTTGCAATCCGGGCACACCGGGTACTTTTTCCCATCGTGCTTGGGCACCCAGACCTTACCGCACAGCGCGACCACCGGCCTGCCGGTCATCTGCGATTCCAGCTTCTTGCGCTTCGAGACGTAATGCGCGAAACGGTCCGCGTCACCGCCATCGTCACGCTTGGCCTCCTCCTTGGTCTCGGGGCGCTCGAGCATCGCCGTGCCCGCCCCGGAGTCCGGGCTTTGCGCGGGGTTCTCGAAACCGGCCTGGTCGCGCCAACCCAAAGTCTCGCCGGCCTCGCCACGTTGGGTCATATCGTCTTGTTCGCCATGCTCTTGCCTCATCATGATCTCCTTGCCATACACATCCGTAGTCACCAATGATTCTAACAATCCACGTGGCCCGAACGTTTCCGTGAAGCTGAATCGCAAAACTGAACGAACGGCGGCCACGAATCCACCGGCACGCCAGACGCCGCCGAACGCCGCTCTCCCCTACGAAAATCAGTGTCAGGCGCTAACCTTGAGGCATGACTATTGCAGTATGTCCAGGTTCCTATGACCCCGTCACCGCGGGCCATCTGGACGTGATCGAACGCAGCGCGCGCATCTTCACCGAGGTGCATGTGGTGGTGGCGGTCAACGCCGCGAAAACGCCGATGTTTTCGGAGGAGACCCGAGTCGATGTCATCCGCAGGGCGCTCGTCAAGGACGGGTGCTCCAACGTGAAGGTCGCCTCCACCGACGGGCTCATCACGGACTACTGCACCAAGGTCGGCGCGACGGTCATCGTCAAGGGGCTGCGTCAGAACGGCGATTACGAGGCCGAGCTCGGCATGGCGCTCGTCAACCGCAGGCTTTCCGGCGTCGAGACGCTCTTCCTGCCCGCCGATCCCGTTCTGGAACACGTCTCCAGCACCGTCGTCAAGGATGTGGCGCGCCATGGCGGCGACGTCACCGGAATGGTGCCGGATTGCGTGGTCTCCATGCTCGATGAAGCGCTCAAGAAAGAAAAGAGTCACCATGACTGACATGACCGATCAGACGAACCTCACCGACGAGGAAGAGAACGACGACGACAGCACCAACTCGACCATCATCCCCGTCGACGCGCTTTCCGCCGCACCCCACGGCGAAAGCGGCGACAAAGGCAAGGACAACAGCGATGGCGGCGACGCACAACCGCAGGACGCCGACGACGAGACCGGGCCGATGAAGGCCGCCAGCAAGACACAAAGCGCCAAGGATGCCAAGGCCAGCAAGGATTCCGGCGCTCCCGCCCAAGACGTCCCCACCCCCAAGGTCCATTTCACGAGCGACAACCTGCCGGATCTGCAGGAGCACAAGCATCCGCTGGGCCCGAACGACGCCGATGACGAGGCCTCGGACGACGAGATGGATGATTACGCGACCAGCAAAAGCCGCGACGAGTTCACCACGGTCTATGACATCATCGACCAGTTGAGCGAAACGCTGGAGGACGCCAAATCGAGCATCTTCGCGCCGAACACGGTGCGTCTCGACCGCGATGAGCTCACCGAGCAACTTGACCAACTCAAGACGATGCTGCCGGTCCAGCTGGAACGCGCCTCGTCGTTGATGAGGGAGTCGGAACGCAGGCTTGAGAACGCGCAGGCCGAGGCCGACGCCATCACCGCCGACGCCAAGAACCAGGCCACACAGATCGTGCAGAACGCGCAGGAACAGGCCGAATTCCTGGCCGACCACGAGCGCGTCACCGACCTGGCCCGCCAGAAGGCCGCCGATATCATCGAGGATGCGCAGACGAAGGCCACCAAGCTCACGCAGGGCGCGAACGCCTACTGCGCGGACGTGATGAAAGCCCTCAAAGACCAGCTTTCCACCTACAGCCAAGATGTCGACAACGGCATCAAGGTCATCGACGAGCGCCAGCGCGCGGCGGCCAAGAAACTCGTCGAGAACCAGCAGGAGACCCTGCAACCAAGCACCAACGATTCGGAGCAATAGGCAATAATGACAAGACCAGAAGATTCGCAATGGGCCATCCCGGTGAGCCAGGTTTCCTCCCGGCCCGGCCTGAGCAAGGCCATCGACCAAGATTTCCCAGCGCCCAGCGGCGTGGGTGATGAGGTCGTGGGCGTGCGCGAGGGCGAGCCTGTGCGCGTGCGCGGATCATTCGATTCCATAGCCGACGGCCTCGTGTTCATGGGGCGCTTCACCGCGCCGATGCACGCTGAGTGCACCCGCTGCCTCACGCCGATCAACAAGGACTGGGAGCTCGACGTCACCGCGTTCTTCCCCTACGATCCCGCGCTGGCGAACGTCTCCATGCCCGAGAACGACAAGGGACACGGAAAGGGCGGCAAAGGCGGCAAGAACAATAACGACGTGGATCTCGCCGACGCCGAAGACGAGTCGGAGGACGCCTACCCCCTGAGCCACGACGGCGGTTTCGCCGACATCGAGGCCCTGCTGCGCGACACACTCGTGGAGAACCTGCCGCTGCAACCGCTGTGCAAGCCGGATTGCAAGGGCCTGTGCCCACAGTGTGGCGTCAACCTGAACGACAATCCCGGCCACCATCACGACGTGGTCGACAACCGTTTCGCCTCGCTGGCCGGGCTCAAAGCCCAACTCGAAAAGGAAGAGGAAGCGGGCAAGTAGAGCTTGTACCGAGATTGCGTTAGACTTGTCAACGCTTAAGCTCAATCTGTTCGAACGAAATAGAGGAATACCATGGCACTGCCAAAGTACAAGACTTCGCGAGCCAACACGCATTCGCGCCGCTCCAACTGGAAGGCCAGCGCGGCCAAGACCGTCGCCTGCCCCAATTGTGGCGCGCCGACCCTGCCTCACATGGCTTGCCCGAGCTGCGGCTCGTTCCGTGGCCGCGTCTATCGCGAGGCCATTGACTCAAACCTGAGCAAGTGAAACGCTAGGTAACAGAAGCCCTGCCATCGACGGGTGGCGGGGCTTTTTCATCTTTGCTTGCGATTCGGCTTGTTTTCTTGCTTAGATTCGTAATCAACCTAGCCAATAACCTTAAATAATCTCATTCGCATTATCCGTTACACGCCACGCAGATGTGTTACAGGAACCAATCCGTTTTGACTTCGTTTGTCAAAGTCCAATACCTCGGCAAACATCCACAAACGGCTTGGTGCCCGCAATATGTTCGTCGGGGCCATATCCATATAAAAGGACCATCGTGACCGATTCACAACATAACGAAGCTATCGAATCCGCGACCCACAATTCCGGTTCCCGGCCGACTTCGATTCCACAAGCCAAAACCGCTCAAATCACCAAGTCCAACTCTCCGCAGCAGGAGCTACTCGACCGGCTCGGCACCACGCTTTCGCCGGACCTGCTGGTGCAGGCGCTCACCCATCGCTCGTTCTCGCACGAGCACGAGGGCGCCCCGAACTACGAGCGCCTTGAGTTCCTCGGGGACGCCGTGCTCGAACTCGTCTCCACGGAGACCCTGTACCGCGACCACCCCGACATGAGCGAGGGACAGCTGGCGAAGATGCGGGCGATGGCCGTCTCGGAGAAGGCGCTTTCGCAGATCGCGCGCGAGAAGTTGCAGGTCGGGCCTTATATCTTGCTCGGCCACGGCGAGGCTGACTCCGGCGGGGCCAACAAGAGCTCGATCCTCTGCGACATCGTCGAATCGCTGATCGGCGCGACGTTCGTGGAGCACGGCATCGACAAGGCGCGCAAGGTGGTGCACCACTTGGTCGATGATGAGCTCAAGAAAGTGGCGACCGAAGGCCCGGCGCTCGATTGGAAGACCTCACTGACCGTCAAGGCGCACGGCATGGGGCTTGAGGATCCACGCTACCGCATGTCGGTGGGTGGCCCGGAATACGCGCAGGTCTTCACCGCCCGCGCCGTCGTGGGCGAGAATGACGAGGTGCTTGGCGTCGGCACGGGTTCCAGCAAGCGCAAGGCCCAGCTCGCCGCAGCCCGCGAGGCTTGGCACGAGCTTGACAGCAATCCGGGCAAGCACCAGGCCAAAAAGCATCATCACAAGGCATAAGAGCCTGGGCGGATTGCGACATTAAGTGGGTGCTTCAGAGGTTAAGTGGGTGCCTGATTCGCCAGAATATGGGTAAAAAGGCCTGTTTTTCAGGTTTTCAAATCGGACAGGCACCCACTTAACCCTCAAGGCACCCACTTAACAGCTTTTGGAGAAATATCGCGGCGACTGGTTCCGCCAGCTATGCGCCCGGATATTGGGCTGGTGGCCAATCCGGCGGCCATCCTTCCACTGGCCCAGCCTCACTTTTGGCGGCGGCACGCCGCTTTATACGCTTGACGATCATCATCACGCAGCCGACCACCGCGGCCAAAACGCCCACAATCGCAAATATGCAAACCGCAAGCAGCCCATATCCGGCAGCCTTGTCAAGCCAAGAATCGTACTCATGCTCATGAAGATGAAGATGGACCATCACATATTCGTCCTCATCGGCGGGACCGTCAGAAAATGGCCCTTGGTGCCGCACCTGCTGCCTATGCTCAGTTGAGTCAATGGCGTTGCCCGATGACTCATCCCATGTGCCCTCCAACCTCATGTCCTTGGTGACCGGCCGGTTAAAAGCCTCGGGCTTCCTATAGCCATCGTCCTCCCCTTCATGCACCCGCCATTGCCCGAATCCAATGCCATCGCAGGTCATCGGAACGTCGGGAAGGTTCGCCGCATCGCCGTCGCGCACCTGCTGGTCGGGAACATCAAGACTGCATCGGCTGACGTCGAAGGTGACGTTGTGCATCTGTTTCGGCGGCACTCCCTGGATATGTCGCACAACGGTGCCTGCGAAACCGCCACTGGGGCCGTCATCCCACGTCAGGGATATGTGGTCGGCGTCCCCCGCCGATTGCCATGTCACCACACCGGTCGTCGGGTCGTATTGGCCGGATTCCGGATACATCTTCGGTTTGATATACCTGCCATCAAGGCCTTTCGCCGTCTGCAGCGTCAACTGGTCGGGGGCAGCGTCGTCAAGCAACGTGTACTGATAACCCAAGCCCGGGATATCCCTCGCCTTGGCGGGCAAGGTGGCGTCGCGCACCGAGTTGCCCCCGAGATGCGCCTCATAAAGCACGCGCATCTTCGCCAGCACCGAGATATCACTGATATGGTTGTCTTCCGCATCGAGTTCTGCGATATGGTCACAATCCGCCAGCGGGGAGATATCCGATATCCGGTTGTTGGAAATGTCAAGCGTGCCCTCCAGTTTGGTGAGGCCTGCGAGCGGTGAAATGTCGGAAATCTCGTTGTTACGCAGGTCGAGCTTGCTCAACTGCGTAAGACCGCGCAACGCCTCCACGCTTTGAATCTGGTTGTAATCGATCGACAGCAACGTCAGCGACTGCATCCCCGCGAGCGGGCCGATGTCGGAGATATGGTTGCATCCGATCCACAGCTCACGCATGTTGGTCATGCCACGCAACGGCGAGATATCCTCTATCGCGCTGCCTTCCAAGTCGAGCTTCCGCATATCGGTGAGCGTCTCAAGCGCCGAGATATCACTGATCCGCGAGGAGCCACGGGAGTATCGCTCGACTGCGTAGAGCTCACGTAGATGCGGCATGCCACGCACGGCGTCAATCGAGTTCAAAGTGTTTCCGCTGACGTTGAGCCACGTGAGATTCGCCATTCCGGCCAGGGGCGTGATATCGGCAATCTCATCCTCGCTGATATCAAGTTCTTGCAGATTGACCAAGCCGGCAAGCGGGGCGATGCTTTTGAACTTGCCTTGGTTGAGATGAAGGGTGGTGAGCCCGGTGAGCCCTTTCAGCGGGGTGAGATCGGTGTCCTTGCGGCCACGGCTATGCTGATCATAGGATTCACTCTGGTTGTTTAGGGAAAGTAGACGCAACGAGGTGAGTTTGGAAAGCGGCGAAAAATCAAAGACTTCGTTCTCATTGCAATATAGCGTCTCCAGTTTGGTGAGCTTGGTCAATTCCTTGAGACTTTGGAGGGCATTGCGGTCGATATTGAGATAGGTGAGGTTCGTCAATCTCCCGATGCCCTCGAGACGCTCGATTCTGCCGTGCAAGTCGCCGAACGCGTTGAGTTTCTTGGTGTCGCTGATCATTTTCTGGGTCAGGGCATCGCCCGTATCAGCGTGCACGGCCTCTGCGACGTCCGCGGCGAGCGCCTTGTCGGGAAAACAACGGGCGATGGAGCTCTTGCCGACCACACATTCGTCGAACGCGGCCGCCGAGGCGAGGCTTGGGGCCAGCACGATCGACAACGCCATCAGCGCAGCCAATGTCACTGTCGCGGCTTTCACCGCGCGCCACCACATCTGGCGGGCACCACCACCGTCGACCATCGTTCCTCCATCCTTGGATACATTCCCGGATGCCGGCGGTCGCAGGGCCATCCGCTCGGCCAGTCTCTCGCTCGCTTGCTCGCTTATCGCAAGGCCGCCAGACACGACCACCATCAGTCATCCGTATGCGCGTATGCGTCAACCGTAACCGCGAAACCCTCGTGTATCACGGATTATGAAAACCATTGACACAAAAAAGGAACAATCACGGCATCTTGGTATTCCAAACGCGATTCGGATTCATGCAAGCCATACCAAACCCATGCCCCCCCCCTATGCCAAACCTATTTCGAATCCCTCGCGAACCGTGTATGCAATGGCGTATGCGATAACCGAATATCGCCGACACGCCGCCAATATCTGAGCAACAAGCGCTGCCGACGCCAACAAGGCGTTATGATGTCTATCACATCGGCACAACGCCCGGGACCGCCACAAACAGCCCGACGCACGCCAAACGTCACCGCCATGTGTGCGTACACCAATACGCCGCTGGTCACCGACAATCCTTACAAACCCGAGCAGAGATAAGAGGAACGATGGTGTCACCAACGCCTTTACAAGCATTCAGCGGGGTGCAGAAGTCACCCGCAAACGCAACCAAGCAGACCCTCGTCGAGGGCGAGAAGATGACCGGCGCGCAGGCGCTGATCCGCTCGCTTGAGGACCTGGGGGTCCAGGATGTATTCGGCATTCCGGGCGGCGCGATCCTGCCGGTCTATCACCAGATTCACGACGACACCAAGTTCCGCTTCGTGCTGATGCGCCATGAGCAGGGCGCGGGGCACGCGGCCGAGGGATACGCCGTGGCGACCGGGCGCGTGGGCGTGTGCATCGTCACCTCGGGGCCCGGGGCCACCAACATGGTCACTCCCATCGCCGACGCGAACATGGATTCGGTGCCGCTGGTGGTCATCTCGGGGCAGGTCGGCGTGGATTCCATCGGCACCGACGCCTTCCAAGAGGCCGACACCGTGGGCATCACCTACCCGGTCGTCAAGCATTCGTACCTGGTCACCGACGCCCAGGACATCCCGCGCGTCATCGAGGAGGCGCACTATATCGCGCGCAGCGGCAGGCCCGGCCCCGTCGTCGTCGACATCACGAAGACCGCGCAGGTGGGCACCATGTATTATTCATGGCCGCAACGCATGATTCTGCCAGGCTACAACCCCACGACCAAGCCCCACGGCCATATGCTGCACGAGGCGGTCAAGCTCTTCGAGCAGTCCTACCGACCGGTGCTCTATGTGGGCGGCGGCGCGATGCGCTCCAACGCCGGGGCTCAGGTCAAGGAGCTCGCCGACCTCACCGACGCGCCCATCGTCACCACGCTTCCCGCCCGTGGCATCGTGCCCGATTCAGATCCGAAGGTGCTCGGCATGCTCGGCATGCACGGCACGATCCCAGCCACCGCGGCCGCGCAGAAATGCGACCTGCTGGTCGCCATCGGCGCGCGCTTCGACGACCGCGTCACCGGCGACATGGCCACCTTCGCCCCCTCGGCCCGCGTCATCCATATCGACATCGACCCGGCCGAAATCGGCAAGCGACGCGAGACCGACGTCCCAATCGTCGGCGATGTGGCGCAGGTGCTCGACGCCTTGAACGCCGAGATCAAGCGCGGCCAGGCCATCCACGGCAAGCCGAACCTGGAGTCCTGGTGGAGGCTCATCAACTCGTGGCGCGAGCGCTATCCGCTCCCCTACGACGACAAGACCCCCGATGGCACGCTCTCCCCGCAGTGGGTCGTCAAGGAGCTTTCGCGGCAGGCCGCTCCCTCGACCATCTGGGTCGCCGGCGTGGGCCAGCACCAGATGTGGGCCTCGCAGATCGTGGACTTCGAGAACCCCCATTCCTGGATCTCCTCGGGAGGCCTCGGCACGATGGGCTTCGGCCTGCCCGCGGCCATCGGCGCCAGCGTCGGTTCCGCGCGCGATTTCGGCGGCAAGAAGCCGGTCTGGCTCATCGACGGCGACGGCAGCTTCCAGATGACCTCCGAGGAGCTGGCGGCGGCGTTCATCGACAACGCGCCGGTGAAGATCGCCATCCTCAACAACTCCGTCTACGGCATGGTGCGCCAGTGGCAGACGCTGTTCTACGACAAGCATTATTCGCAGACCACTCTGCTCGACGGCGAGAACACGCCCGACATCATGGACGTGCCCGATTTCGTCAAGCTCGCCGAGGCCTATGGCTGCGTCGGCATCCGCGCCACGACCGAGGACGAGGCCCGCGCGGCGATCAAGCGCGCCAACGAGATCAACGACCGGCCGGTGCTCATCGATTTCCGCGTCTACAAGGACGCCATGGTCTGGCCGATGGTGGCGGCGGGCAAGCCCAACGACACCGTGACCTACAAGCCCGGCGTGCAGCCACTGATGAAGAAGGCGGCTCCCAGGGACCCCGATGACGACACCGACGGGGCCGGTGACGCCGATGGCACTGCTGGCAATGGCAGCGGCACCGGAAACGCCGGCGGGCAAACCAGCACGGCTCCGGCCGCCACGAAATCGGAAAAGTAAGGGCAAGGCGAAAGGAACATCATGGCAAACTATCCTGCAACACAACCCAGCAGCACCCTGCACACCCTGTCCGTGCTCGTGGAGAACCGCCCCGGCGTGCTGGCGCGCATCGCGGGCCTTTTCGCCCGCCGCGCCTTCAACATCAACTCGCTTTCGGTCTCCCCCACCGAGCGCCCCGACATCTCGCGCGTCACCGTCACGGCCGACGTCGAGGAGGTACCGCTCGAGCAGATCATCAAGCAGCTCAACAAACTGCTCCACGTCCTGAAAATCGTCGACCTCGACAAGGCGACCACCGTCGAGCGTGAGCTGGTGCTCATCAAGGTCTCGGCCAACGAGACCAACCGCTCCGACGTGCTCGAGATCGTGCGCCTCTTCCGTGTGCGCGTGGTGGACGTGCACCCCGAGTCGCTGACCATCGAGGCCACGGGCGCCGAAGGCAAGATCGACGCGTTGCTCGGGCTGCTTGAGCCCTTCGGCATCATCGAGCTGGTGCGTTCCGGCGCCGTCGCCGTGACGCGCGGCCCCCACGCTTTGAGCGAGAAGGTCGTCGGCAGCGAGATCACCGGAAGATGACGCAGCAACTTATCGATAATTGAACTAAGGCGAGTATGGCAATAAGTCCATACTCGCCTTTTTGGTTGTTCGCTTATTTCATTAAACCAATTTGACATTATGCTAGCATTTTGCTAGCATTTTTTATTAACGATAAAAGCAAGGAGGCCAAAGTGAAGACGCTAACTATTCATAATATTCCAACAGATCAATTGGAGATACTGAAATCTGAGGCAGAAGCTCATCACCTGTCTCTTGAAGCACAAGCAAAAGCAATCATAGAAAAAGCGGTGGCATTGAAAACCCACCCTAAAACTTCTGCAGAATTATTTGCCGACTGTCGCGCTCTACTGGGAGATAGTGGACTTGAAACCGATGAGGAATTAGTTCCACCACGGGAAAAGGACGATTTACGTCCAGTCAATTTCGATTGACGATCAAATCAGTATCGTCCCGTTGTCATATACCTTCCAAGCAGAAAAATTCCAATAAAGGAGAACTCATGGCTACACTCACTGTCAGAAAAGTCGCTGACGAAACCGTCAACAAATTGAAGACCATCGCAAAAGAGAACAACCGCTCAACAGAAGCTGAAGTGCGCTCCATTGTGGAAGATTTCACAGCAGGTCTGTTGGTGCGTAAAGAAGTCGAAGAGACCAACTTTTACGAGGACCTGCGAAATTACATGAAGCAAGAAGGCATTAAAGGAATTGACGATTTCCAGTTGCCTTCTCGTGACCAGACCGCCGAGCCTATGACATTCGAGTAATCATGATTATCCTAGACACGAATGTCGTAAGCGAAATGTTCAAGGAAGAGCCTGATAGTCATGTGGCCCAATGGTTCAAAGACCAGCAGCAGAATTCCTTGCGGCTTTGTTCAATAACCGTCGGAGAATTGCTATATGGACTTCGCCTTATGCCTGAGGGACACAAAAAACATGATTTGTCAGATTTGATTACTCGGACGTTGCTGAAATATAACGGCCGAATACTCTCTCTCGATGCAACTTCCGCCGATAGGTATGCGGCAATAGCTTCAAGGCGTAAACAAGCCGGACATAACGTCGGCATATTCGACACTCAAATCGCCGGTATTGCAGAGGCGAACCATTGTTCCATCGCTACCAGAAACACCAAAGACTTCGAGGATTCAGGCATAGACATCATTAATCCTTGGGAATACGAAGGATAGTAAATCGCTCTATTCAACCTGCTCGGAGAGGGCCATCCATTCGGTTTCGAGAGATTCGGACTCGTCGGAGTTGGCGGAGAGCTGCTCGTTGAGTTTGCCTAGGCCCACGTAGTCGGAGGGATCATGCTCGGCCATTTGCTGCTCGATATCCGCCTTTTCGTCCTCGAGCTTGGAGAGCTTGCGTTCGATGGCCGAAAGCCTGCGGGTAGCGTCGTGGAATCCCTTGCCCGTCAGTTTGGGCTTGCCGGAATCGGATTCGTCGGCCCCATTGGTTTCGTTCGCATCGCCAGCGTCCGCACCAAGTTTGGCAACTGAATCCCCAGCGTATGAAGAAGCGTTCCTATCCGCGCCCTTGCCGGCGGTTTTGCCACCGCGATTGCCACCATCGATGGCATCGAGGGGCTCACCATTCTCAATCTTGCGCACCATCTCGAGGTAATCATCCACGCCGCCGGGCAGATGGCGCACCTTGCCGCCGATCAGGGCGAACTGCTCGTCGGTGACGCGCTCCAGCAGGTAGCGGTCGTGGGAGACGACGATCAGCGTGCCCGGCCATGAATCCAGCAGGTCCTCCATCACGGCGAGCATGTCAGTGTCCAGATCGTTGCCCGGCTCGTCGAGGATGAGTACGTTGGGCTCGTCAAGCAGAATCAGGAGCAACTGCATACGGCGCTTCTGGCCGCCGGAAAGGTCGGCGATCGGCGTCATCAGCTGCGCGGCGGAGAACCCGAGCCGTTCCATCAGTTGGCCGGTCGAGATCTCCTTACCGTCGACCTCGTAGGTCGGCTTGTAGCGGCTGAGCACTTCCTTGATCTTGTACTTGCCAAGCTTCTCGAGCTCGTCGAGCCGCTGCGAAAGCACCGCGAACTTCACGGTCTTGCCGATCTTCACATGGCCGGCGGTCGGGGTGAGCGTGCCGTCAATAATCCTGAGCAGCGTCGACTTGCCCGCGCCATTCGCGCCGACGATGCCGAACCGGTCGCCCGGGCCGATGAGCCATGTCACATCGTCAAGAATCTTCCTGCCGCTGACCGTCACCTTTTGCGCGGCCGTGGTCACGGAAGAAACGGAGGGATCATCATCCTCATTCTGAGGATCGTCATTCAAGACATCATCGCTACCGTTCACGCCAGAATCAATACCGTTTGCGCCGTCACTGGCATCGGAACCGGCTTCATCCCGTCCAGCTTTACCAGCCTGAGAAGCTGATCTTGCGCCATCGTCCGCCAACGCGCTGTCGGCGTCCACCAAACGATCGTCGGCCATGTCATCCACAGCAAGCTCCACGGAGCCCATGACCTTCGGCTCCTCATAGAGCGCCGGCACCACATCGACGCGCGAGGCCGAATCATTGCCGCTTTCGCTGTCCGCAGCATCCGGCGCGGCCCCTTGCGGGTGCTCGAAAATCTGCGTCACATCGTTCAGGTCGACCACTTGCTTGCCCAACCGGGAAGTCGCCATCGCGCGCAGCTGCAAAGTGTTGCGCATCGGTGGCACGTCGGCAATCAGCGCGTTGGCCTGTTTCACGTGAAACTTCTGCTTGGTGGCGCGGGCGCGGGCCCCACGGGTGAGCCACGCCAGCTCCTTGCGAGCCAGGTTGCGACGACGCTCCTCACGGATGTCGGCCTGACGGTCGCGCTCGACGCGCTGGAGCATGTAGGCGCTATAGCCGCCCTCGAAGGGGTCGATCACCCCGTCGTGTACCTCCCACATCGATTCGCAGACCTCGTCGAGGAACCAGCGGTCGTGGGTGACCAGCAGCAGCGCGCCCTGTCCCTTGGCCCAACGATTTTTCAGGTGCTCGGCCAGCCAATGGATGGTGACAATATCCAAATGGTTCGTGGGCTCGTCAAGCGCCAGGATATCCCAATCCTTGAGCAGCAAACGGGTCAGATCGGCTCGACGCCGCTGCCCGCCGGAAAGCGAACCGATCTTGGCGTCAAGGCTCAGGCCACCAAGCAGCGCCTCCACGATCTCGCGCGAACGGGTGTCGGAGGCCCATTCGTAATCCTCACGCCCCTCGAGCGCGGCCTGGCGCACCGTGGCGTTGTCGTCAAGCGGATCGCGCTGGTCAAGCATGCCGAACGTCAATCCGTTGCGCATCGTCACGCGTCCGGAATCAGGCTGCTGGCTGCCCGCGAACAAATGCAACAGCGTCGATTTGCCATCGCCGTTCTTGCCGACGATGCCGATGCGGTCGCCTTCGAAAATCCCCTGCGTCACATCGGTGAAAATGGTTTTGGTGGCGAAATCAAGCGAAACGTGTTCAAGTCCCAAGTCATAAGTCGGCATAATGCAATCGACTCTACAGCCCGCCGTGGGCATGTTCCCGCCCCGCGAACGACACCGTCGCAGCCACACAACAACTCGCATGACCAGCCAACCGTCACCGGGCGTCGACCCCGGTTGCATATGCGACGCAAACCAACCAATACGCGTCACAAACGCAACCGGACAACCCACCAACATTGCACATGCGACGCTATCCACCCCCATTTGCGTCACAAACGCAACCAAACCCGCCATCACATTGCGTTTACGACGCAAACCAACCCGTATACGTCACAAACGCAACCGGACAACCCACCAACACTGCACATGCGACGCTAACCACTCCATTTGTGTCACAAACGCAACTGGACGCACCACCACATTGCACATGCGACGCAAACCAACCCGTATGCGTCACAAACGCAAACCGGACAACCCACCAACACTGCACATGCGACGCTATCGGCCCCATTTGCGTCACAAACGCAACCAAACCCGCCACCACATTGCGTTTACGACGCAAATCAACCCGTTTGCGTCACAAATGCAAGACCGCAAAGAAAAACACCATTCCGAGCTGGAAATGGTGCTTTTCTCCGCGAGTTTGCGTTGGGAGGGTGAGAGTCAGCTTGCCTGGGACTCGAGGAGGGCGCGGGCGGAGGTCTCGCAACGCACGGCGAACCCGGAGAACACCTGCTCGGCCAACGGCTGCAGCTCGACGTCGTAGCGCTGGAAATCATCACGGATCTTCGCCAACTCGCCCTTCTTCATCCCCTCGACCATCGAGGGCTCGGCGAGCCATTCGTCGAGCAGCGTGGGCGTGACCTCCAGATGGAACTGCAGACCGAGCGCGGACTTGTAGCGGAAGGCCTGGTTCCGCGTGTATTTCGATGAGGCCAGAAGCTGCCCGCCCTCGGGCACCGAGACCACGTCGTTGTGCCAGTTGAGCACGTTCATCTGCGAGCTCCACATATGGAAATAATCATCCTTGGCCACCCGCTTGATCGGCGCGAAACCAATCTCCGAGCACTTGCCGCTTTCGAGCTTGGCACCCAGCGCGGTGGCGATGATCTGGTGGCCCAGGCAGATCCCCAGCACCGGCTTGTTGGCCTTCACGGCCTTGCGCACGAGCTTCGCCTCGGTCTTCAAGCCCGGGTACTTCTTGAAATCCTGCGCGCCCATCGGCCCGCCCATCACCACCAGACCGGCGATCTCGTCGCTTTTCGGCAGTTCCGGATCCGCCTTGCGCGCGATGGACACGGTCTGCGTCGGCATGCCGAGGTCATCGAGGCTATCGAGGATTCTTCCGGGTTTCTCACAGGAGACGTGTTGCACAATAAGCACTTTGGGCGTTGTCATACCCCCATTGTGACATTCCGTCACCCCAAATGCGAGCCGGAGACTGTCATACGTCAGCCAGGCGCGATTTGTCGGCGAAAGCCAATACTCTTGGAGACTATGGAGAACGCTGAAAAACCGCAGAATTCCAACAGCCACGAGTCCCAAACCGTGCCAAGCACCGTCGCCGGCAAGCCGATGGCCGAGGCCTCGAGCGCCCTGAAGCTTTATAACACCGCCACGCACGAGATTTCGACATTCACGCCCATTGTGCCTGGAAAAGTCGGGATCTACGTGTGCGGGGCCACCGTGCAGAGCTCGCCGCATATCGGCCACATCCGCGCGGCCGTCGCCTTCGACATCGTGCGTCGTTGGTTCAACCGGCTCGGTTTCGACGTCACCTTCATCCGCAACGTGACGGATATCGACGACAAGATCCTCGACAAGGCGGCCGCGGCGGGCCAGCAGTGGTGGGCGCGCGCCTACCACTACGAGCGTGAGTTCACCCAGGCCTACGACGCGCTTGGCGTGCTGCCGCCGACCTACGAGCCCCGCGCCACCGGCCATATCGGCGAGATGGTCGAGCTCATCCAGCGCATCATCGACAACGGCCATGCCTACGTCATCAAGGACGCCAACGGCGAACCCACCGGCAACGTGTTCTTCGACGTGGCGAGCTGGCCGCATTATGGCGAGCTGACCCACCAGAAGCAGGGCGCGGGCGCCGGCGAGGATTCCGCCGCCGCGATCGCCGACAAGATGGGCCCGAGCGTCGACCAGGCGGGCGACGACAAATACAATCCCGCCGACCCGGCGGACTATTCCCCCGACAAGCGCGACCCCCGCGATTTCGCGCTGTGGAAGGCCTCGAAGCCCAGCGACCCGGAGACGGCGCGCTGGAAGACCCCGTTCGGCGTCGGGCGCCCGGGCTGGCATATCGAATGCTCGGCGATGAGCCACCGCTACCTTGGCGACATGTTCGACATCCACGGCGGCGGGCTCGACCTGCGTTTCCCCCACCACGAGAACGAGATGGCCCAGACGCGCGCCGCGGGCTGGAAGTCCGCCAACACCTGGATGCATTCGGCGTGGGTGACGGCAAAGGGCGAGAAGATGTCGAAGTCGCTCGGCAACGGGCTTTCCGTGCCGAGCGTGCTCGCCCACAATTCGGCTTGGGTGGTGCGTTACGCCCTGGGCGGCGTGCAATACCGCTCGATGCTCGAGTGGAGCGACCAGACATTGGCCGAGGCCGAGGCCGCGCACACCCGCATCACCAATTTCATCGAGCGCGCCAGCCAGTTCCTGGGCGACGACAATGTGCCGAGCCGGGCCGAGGTGGAGGCCTTGGGAGCCGACCAGCTGCCGAAGGCTTTCGTCGACGCCATGAACGACGACATCAACGTCTCGGGCGCCACGGCGGCCATCTTCACCGCGATCCGCCAGGGCAATTCGCTGATCGCCGAGCTTGAGGCCGAGCAGACCTACAATTCCGGCTTCAGCGCCGAAGACCTTCAGGCGGCCATCGGCGAATATCGCGAGACGCTGGCCTGCGTGCAGGAGAAGTTCCCCGATATTCCGCAGGAGACGCTGCTGCAGGACGCCAAGGCGCGGTTCGCGTTGACGCACGGCAATCTGCCCACGGAGTTCATCGACATCCTCCCCCGGCGCGTCGGCCTTCGCAACACCCTGCTTGCGGTGCGCGCGATGCTCGACACCCTGGGTCTCGACCCGCTGGCCGAGCCGTGGAGCAACGACGGCGCCAACGCGGCGAACGGCAATGGCGGCGACACCGACGCGAAGGCCGAGCACGACCTGCTCGACGCGATGGTGCAACACCAGCTCGAGGCCAGGGCCGAGGCCCGCAAGGCCAAGGACTTCGCCACCGCCGACAAGATCCGCGATGATTTGGGCTCGTTGGGCATCATCATCGAGGACAAGCCTTCCGGCTCGACGTGGAAGCTCAAGAAATAAGGGCTTCGGGAACAAGCTGGTCTAAACATTTCGAGGGCGCGGGATATCAACATCTCGCGCCTTCTTTTATACCCGTCCGCATTCTTTATCTGCCCGTCGCCTGAGCCCGCGCTTCAAACTTTGACGGCAGAAAGCGGCCTACATCCGCAGGATGTTGTCGCGTCCGTAATAGATCACGCCGGCGCGCGGGTATTCGCCCGTGAGCTCGGGCACGGTAACGAAACGATAGCCCTTGGAACCGAGGTCTCTGAGGATGCGCGGCACTGCGTCCACGGTGTGTTGGTAGACGTCGTGCATGAGGACGATCGAGCCGGGCTGCACCTCGGACTCCACCTTCGACTTGACCGACGACACGGTCGCGCCGTTCGCCCAATCGAAGGAATCGACGCCGTAAACCACCACGGAGGAACCGAGATGCTGGCCGATATAGGTGCGGCTCGCCTCGTCGACGGCCCCGTGCGGCGGACGCACCTGGTTGGGCACGTGACCGGTCGCGTCGAGAATCGCCTTGTTGGTCGCGTCGAGCTGCTGGGCCTCGTCGTTCTGTTTCATGATCTTCGGCAGGTCCTCGTGGCTCCATGTGTGGCTGCCGATGGGGGTGTCGAGGCGGTGCGCCGAGCTGGCGATGGACGACTTGTCGGGCATGGCGTTGCCGCCCATGATGAAAAACGTGGCATGGGCGCCGCGCGAGCGCAGCAGGGACGAGAGCTCGGGGGTGGTCTTCGGGTTGGGCCCGTCGTCGAAGGTCAGCGCCACGCAACGCTGGTGGCCGCAATCGATGCCCTCTTTCTTGTTGCGCGAGGCGACCACGGCGTCGGCGGCCTTGTAAAGCGCGTCCTGGTCCTTCACATATTGCGAATACCGGATCGCCATGTCGTTGACATCACCACGCACCCGCGCGATCTCGCTGGCCAGTTTGCCCCTGAGCCCCTCATCGGCCACCAATCCCTTGGATTCGTCGTACAACCCGTTGACCCCGGCAACGACGGCCACCACCTGCGTCCGCATCAGCGCGGTCTCGTTGAGGTCGTCGTCGAAAAGCACCATCCGGAACGGCTTGAACTCGTCATCGAGTTTCGAAATCGTCCCCTGCGCCTCGCGGGTATCGACCTTGAAATTGCCACCTTCCTGACGCAACTGGGTGGGCAGGCGGTCTGACGAGCAGTTGGCCTGCGCCCGCTGATGAGTCGACGGGGAGCCGATCAGACCTTCGGAATTCATCTCGTCGAGCATACGTTCGGCGTCCGAAATGGTGCTTGTGGGCAAGGCATCCATGTATTTGGGGAAAGAGGCATCGGCACGGCTGATCAGATCGGCGTCGGCCTTCAGCTCCGCTTCGAAATGGTCCTCCTCGATTCGGAAGGAATTGCCCCATTCGATGCATTGCGAGACGGCCTGGCGATAATACCTATAGGCCGGTCGGTAGGCGATGGCGAACCCAAGCACCAGCGCGACCACAACCACCACGGCCACCATCACGGCGTTGCGATGCCGATGCTGAGCGCTTTTCATATTTGCCCGACCTTGCGTGAACGCGACCTTCGCCGCCCCGTTGCTAAACAACAACTGAACGACAGCATACTAGATGTGGGGAATTACACAAACGACCACGACCACAGGCCAGACACCATGCGGCGAACGCGGCGTTTCTCCCTACGAACCGCTAGGATTGAGGCATTATGGCAGCATTCAGTTCTTTGACAGACAGGCTCTCCAACGCGTTCAAGCATCTGAAGAGCAAAGGCAAGCTCACCGAGGCGGATATCGACGGCACCATCCGCGAGATTCGCCGCGCCCTGCTCGACGCCGATGTGGCGCTCGACGTGGTGCGCTCCTTCACCTCGCGCATCCGCGAGCGCGCCTTGGGCGAGGAGGTCTCACAGGCGCTGAACCCGGCCCAGCAAGTGGTGAAGATCGTCAACGAGGAGCTCACCAACATCCTCGGCGCGGGCGTCGATAGGCCGCTGAACTTCGCCAAGAACCCGCCGACCGTCATCATGCTGGCGGGCCTGCAAGGCGCCGGCAAGACCACGCTGGCTGGCAAGCTCGGCTATTGGCTCAAGGACGCCGGCCACACCCCGCTGCTGGTCGCGGCGGATTTGCAGCGTCCGAACGCCGTCACCCAGCTGCAGGTGGTCGGCGAGCGCGCGGACGTGCCGGTCTACGCCCCTGAGAAGGGCGTGCAGTCCGAGGGCGGCGAGGCCGTGGCGGCACCCGGCCAGACGAGCGGCGACCCGGTGCAGGTGGCCCGCGACTCCATCGAGTACGCGAAGAACAAGCTTTACGACACGGTCATCATCGATACCGCAGGCCGCTTGGGCGTCGACGAGGATCTGATGCAGCAGGCCCGTGACATCCGCGACGCCGTGCATCCCGATGAGATCCTCTTCGTCATCGACGCGATGATCGGTCAGGACGCGGTGCAGACCGCCAAGGCGTTCGATGAGGGCGTGGACTTCACCGGCGTGGTGCTCTCCAAGCTCGATGGCGACGCACGAGGCGGCGCGGCGCTTTCGGTGGCGAGCGTGACCGGCAAGCCGATTCTCTTCGCCTCCAACGGCGAGGGCCTGAAGGACTTCGAGGTCTTCCACCCCGACCGCATGGCCTCCCGCATCCTCGACATGGGCGACATCCTCACCTTGATCGAGCAGGCGCAGAAGGAGTTCGACGAGCAGGAGGCGATGGAGTCCGCCAAGAAGATGGCGACGGGCACCTACGGCCTCGACGACTTCATGTCTCAGCTGGAGCAGGTGCGCAAACTCGGATCCATGAAGAGCCTGCTGCGCATGATTCCCGGCATGGCCAGCCACAGCAAGGAGCTGGAGCAGCTCGACGAGCACGAGATCGACCGCACCGAAGCCATCATCAACTCGATGACCCCGGCCGAGCGCCGCGACCCCTCCATCATCGACGGCTCCCGCCGCGCGCGCATCGCCTACGGCTCGGGCAACACCGTCTCCGCCGTCAACGGGCTGCTGCAACGCTTCGAGCAGGCGGCGAAGATGATGAAGCGCATGACCAACAAGGGCATGGGCGGCATGCCCGGCTTCGGCGGCCCATCGATGGGCGGCGGCTCGGGCCGCAAGGGCAAGAAAGGCAAGAAGAAGGGCAAGTCCAGGTCGGGCAACCCGATGAAGCGTGAGGCCGAGGAGAAGGCGTTGCGCGACAAGCTTTCGGGCAAGTCCAAGAAGTCCGGCGGCTCCGCCTTCGCCAAGAAACCGCAGAACCCCGCGCTTCCGGCCGGTTTGCAGGAGGCCATGGGCGCCGCGGGCGAAAACGGCATGCCCGACCTCCCGCCGAATCTGGGCGGTGGGCTCTCCGGCCTCTTCGGCTGACGGGTCTTCCGCAACTACATCTCCGTTTCTTCACCGGCACCTTCCATGAGGCGTTTCAGTGAAGAAACGGCACTTGATTAAACCAGAAACTGTTTCATAACAGGAAAATTGAGTCCCGGCGAAGAAACAGCACCTCATCAAACGTAACAGTCCGTTTCACAGCAATGTCCCAACACCCCTGTTAAGAAACGGCACCTTACTCGACACAATATTCCGTTTCATAACAGGAGTCATGAGTTCCAGCGAAGAAACGACGCCTGCCTGATCATAAGAGTCCGTTTCATAACAGGGATGTTGAGTCCAGTAACGAAACAGCACTTTACAACGCGTAAGGGTCCGTTTCGTCACAACCTTTCACTGTTTCGGCAACACTGCTTCAAGCCACTTCAGCCGCTCACGTTACCATGGGTCTCATTCGACGTATTCCGATGAATGGCGGTTCCTCATGACCTTGGCTTTGACCATCGCACTCATCGTCTTGCTCTGCCTCGTCACGTTGTGGTGGGCGTTGCGGTTCCTGCCCGCCGGCGCCGACGGCCACGGCCCACTGCCCTATCTCATCGCGTTCGTGCGCTTCCTTTGGATCCCCTCGCTGATTATCCTGCTTGTGGCGCTTGCCTCGCGTCATTGGGCAATCGCCGTAGCTGCAGCGATATTGGCCGGACTTATCGGCTTGTTCGCCTCGCCGTGGTACCGGAAATGGTGTAATAATAAGGGGACCAAACACGACGAACGACCTAGCACCACGACAGCCGACACCACAACGGTCGAGGCGACAGACATCACCGTCATGACACTCAACTGCCGTTACGGGCACGCGAGCGCCGACGCCATAGTCGAGGCCGTGCGGGCGCACAACGTCTCGGTCTTGGCGCTCCAGGAACTTACCACAGGCCTGGTCGAAAGACTTGAGGCGGCGGGCTTGGCGACGCTGCTCCCCAACCGCCAGCTTGGCGTCAGCCGCAAAGGCGACAACGGCGGATTCAATGGCGTCTGGTCACGTGAAGCCTTCGCCGCCCAAACGAGCTCGGCCATCGACATCCAGGCGGCGGACGTGCCGGGCGTCGTCGTGCGAGACATCGCCTTTTACAGCGCACACCCCAAGTCCCCGATGCGTGGATGCCGCGAATGGTCGCATGGCATCAGAAAACTGGGCGAGCTCGCCAACCAAAACGGCCTCGCTGCCGAACCAGTATCTTCCATGACATCCAACACCAAAACCGAGCGCGATCGTGACGCCAGCATGTCGATGCAGGAGCGAACGGGGACTGCAACCATCGAACCGAACGTCCCGACCGCAGCCGTAGCCAAAGCAATGCCATCATCCGTTCCCACCCGCGCGACCGTCATCATGGGCGACCTGAACTCGAACGCCGACCATCCCAGTTTCCGCAGCCTGCTCAAATCCGGCCTGAACGACGCCGGACTGGCCGTATCGCACGAATCGGCCTCGAGCTTCCCCACATGGCTTCGCTGGCCTCGCCTCGAGCTCGACCACGTGCTCACGACCCCGGCAATCACGGCCACACAGGCCCGGATCCTAGCTATCCCGGGCAGTGATCACTTTGCTTTGCTCGCCAATCTGAAAGTTCGCTAACTCCACAACAGCGTTTCCCGTCCCGCTTCCCATCCTGAAATAGTCACTTAGTCGCCCAACCAAAAAGGACGGAGCTTCCAGACAAGAGCGACGCTACCTGCCTGAATAAACGGTCAACGACGAAATATGCTTTTGGAAAAATCACTAATCTGTCATACACTGTAATACGGAAAATAAATAAATACCAACAGCATATAAAGCTAAGGGATCAAAACCAGTAGTCGCCGGCACGACGGTCGACGGCAGGAAGCGTGGAACAGAAGTATGGGTAGGAGACGGCGCAAAGCCACTCTCGCAATTCTCTTATGTCTTACCCTCGCCGCCACCATCGTTCCCCAAGCCGCCACTGCCAGCCAATCCACACCAGAAACGGCCGTCTCAGCGGACGCAGGCACCGATCAAGACAGCACCGCAACGGATCATCATGAAAGCAACCCCGCACCCGGGAACGGCGCGACGGCACAAGGCGACGGCACGGGCACAGGACCAGCGATCTGGGAGAAAAGCCAAGCACCCGCCCCGGCTCTCCCCTCCACACAAGGCACCTGCACCCCACAGGCTTCGACCCCTTGGGGCACAAGCAACTGGTCGGTCACCAGCGACCCGAACGGCGAATGCACCCTGCACCTGAGCGCCGGCACGTCCCCCGACATCCGGCCCAATGCCACGACCGCGAACATCCCTTGGACCACCGACCCGACATATCGCGACAACATCACCCAGATCAGCATCGAGGGTGCACTGGCCATCGACGCCACCGCGCCGCAACTCGGTAATAACGGCCTGTTCTCCAGCATGGGTGCCCTTAAATCACTGAGCATGGCCGCCGGCTCGAGCCTAACCCTCCAGCGGGCCGCCCCAAGTGGCATGTTCTCCGGGGACGGCCAGCTCACCACAGTGGACACAGCCAACTGGAACACCGGCAACGCCACCGACATGAGCAGCATGTTCGACACCGCCACCAACTACACCAACGCCAGCAGCCTCACCACAGTGGACACAGCCAACTGGAACACCCACAGCGTCACCAACATGAACAGGATGTTCTACGGTGCCAACAAACTCACCACACTCGCCACAGCCAACTGGAACACCGGCAACGTCACCGACATGAGCTACATGTTCAACAACACCGGCAATCTCGCCACACTCGAAATCTCCGACTGGGACACGCATAGCGTCACCAATATGACCGGCATGTTCAACGGCGCCAGCGGCCTCACCACACTCAACCTCACCCACCACGACACCCACTGGAACACCAGTAGCGTCACCAATATGAGCAACATGTTCAACGGCGCCTACAGACTCACCACACTCAACCTCTCCGGCTGGCCCACCAGCAACGTCACCAACATGAGCAACATGTTCGCCAACACCAGCAACCTCGCCACACTCCAAATCTCCGGCTGGGACACCCACAGCGTAACCGACATGAGCAAAATGTTCTACGGCGCCGGCAGCCTCACCACAGTGGACACAGCCGGTTGGGACACTGGCAACGTCACCGACATGAGCAACATGTTCTACTATGCCAGCCATCTCACCACGCTCAACACCACCAACTGGGACACCCACAACGTCACCAACATGAAAAGCATGTTCTACGAAGCCAACAGACTCACCGAGCTCGAAACAGCCGGATGGAACACCGGCAACGTCACCGACATGAGCAACATGTTCTACTATGCCAGCAGCCTCGCCACACCCGAAATCTCCAACTGGGACACACACAGCGTCACCGACATGAGCAACATGTTCGACGGCGCCTATGGCCTCACCACACTCAACCTCACCCACCACGGCACCCACTGGGACACCAGCCACGTCATCAACATGTATAGAATGTTCCACAGCGCCGGCAACCTCACCACACTCAACCTCTCCGGCTGGGACACCCACAGCGTCACCAACATGGGCGGCATGTTCAGCAACACCAACAAACTCGCCACACTCAACACCACCGGCTGGGACACCGGCCACGTCACCGACATGAGCTGGATGTTCTACCAGGCCAGCGGCTTCACCACGCTCGACCTCTCCGGCTGGGACACCCACAGCGTCACCGACATGAGCGCCATGTTCTACTATGCCCAAAAACTCACGACGCTCAACACCACCGGTTGGAACACCAGCAACGTCACCGACATGAGCAGTATGTTCTGCGACACGGGCAAGCTCGCCACACTCGACCTCTCCGGCTGGGACACCCACAAGGCGAACAGCCCTGCAACTATGATGTCCATGCTGCCGACGCATCTGAACAATCTCACCATCGGCAACAACACCAAACTGGCAGATAGCGCTTTTAACGGGGTTACCACCGGAACCTGGGTAAGGAAGAACACGCCGATTACCGCGCCCTCGCAGACGGCTTCCTCGGAAACCACAATCGGGACAGGCGCAGCGCTCGCGGCCGACACCAGACAGGAAGGCGGCGCCGCGGGCATATACATCATGCAAGTGCCCAACACGCTCAAACTCGACGCCAACGGAGGCGAGGGCTCGGTCGACGACGTCACCGGGTTCACCGACGAGAAGACCACCGCGCCCCAGTTCACAGGGCTCACCCGCGACGGCTACGCGCCTGACGCTTGGAACACCAAGAACGACGGCACCGGCCAGAGCTTCCAACCCGGAGACACGTTCTACATGCCCGCCGGCGACACCACCCTCTATGTGCGTTGGACGCTCCTGCCCGTCGCCAAGTTCACGCACCCCACCTACATCGCGGGCCAGGCAGTGGGTGGCACCGTCACCGCAGGCCCAGGCGGATCGCCTTCCCCCGCGGGCACCAAGATCACCGTCACCTGGCCCGACAGACGCACCAGCACCACGACCAGCGACGCCGACGGCAACTGGACCCTGCCCGCTTCCGAGTCGAAGGGCCACGGCGACGGCGAAGTCAGCGCGATCGCTACGACTCACTCCGGCTACGACGGCCCCGCGGACACCACCAAACTCAGCCTGCCGCTGACCGCGCTCCCACTGACCGGCGGCACCCACGCCTCCATGCTCCGCCTTGGCGCCCTCATAGCCTTCGCCACCCTCACAGCCCTGCTCACCGCCATCCCCTTGCGCCGTTTCACTGCCCACCACAACCGTTGAGACGCAGGCCCTTTACACCTGCAAAATTGATTCCGGGGTCATAGACGGCAAATAGGAGATTCTAAAAGCATTCCCGCGGCACCTCTATTCCCGTGCTCAAAGGAGCCTTGTCGCCGTCGACCTCCAGCACGCTGTCCTGATATAGAGGCCGCATATACAGCTTGCCATCCTTCCATGAGACCGCATACGAGTCCGTAATGCCTTTGCCCTCGCTCAGCGCGGAATCCGATTTCCACCGTGCCTTGACGGGATTGGTGGTTGTGGAATAAGGCCGCTGTATATCCAGATTGTCGAATTCGTCCGCCCATCCAGATCTCGTCACCACCGCATGGCAGCCACGCGGACTCGCCGTCGCGAACCGGCCGCCCTCACCCAGAAGCAAAGTCAGGAACACAGGCTCCACAGCCAAGATCACCACCAACACCGCCTCGCCGAACGACGCCAACGACGACCAGTCCCAGCGCCTCGCCTCCGGGCTGTCATCAGCATCCGGATAGACGACCAGCAACGCGCTGGCGAGCAACGACACCACCGCCACCGCGAACAACGCGAAAACCACCTGTTCGGGCATGGCCACCCAACCCAGAATCACGACTTCATAATCGGCGGTCATGCTTACCACCAACTTGCAAAACGCAAGCACGCACGCCGCCACCGCGATCCACCGCAATATCGAGCGCAAACGCTTTCTCTTATGCATTTTCGCTGCCATTCGCGGATTGGCCGGTTTCGCCGCACCATTGCTTGTCTGCGTCGAATATCCAGCAGACACGGCAACCTGACCGGCCTGCACCATCTCGGCATCATTCACGCCAACACGACCAGAAGCGCCGCTCGGCACCAAACCATCCCCGCTCATCGTCTTCCCCATTTTCTCGTCCTCCTCGCTGCCTGAATCATCCCGGCAATGTCACCGACCGGTCTCACGAACTCAGCAATACCGGAATGCCAATGAAAAACAGGATGATAAGCATATAGAGGAGCGCCAACGCGATGTTATTGCCCCAATCCCCGGCACGTGGCCACATAGGCACCTGCTCAAGATGCAACGCGGGGGTCGAGAAACACAGCAAACCCGAAAGAGCCACAAGCGCCAAGGTCAAGATCAGAAGCGGCACGCAGATCGGCACGCCCCAACCGTCGGTGTCCGCCCAAAACTGCGGGGAGGCAACATTGAGCTGGCAGGAGACGATCGTCGCCACCAGACTCAGCACCCACATCCAAGGCATAATGAACCTGATCCACTGAAGCGCCGTCGGCCTGCCACTGAGGTTCGGCGAGCCGTCGCGTCGCCATATCTCCTCTTGGGTGTCGCCGCGCTGAAGATAGCCCATATCCGCGCCCGGCGTCTGATTTCCCATGGTCATTGCGATGAACCTCCTTTCATTGACCGACACGAAGCCAACCAACCATTCCAACCGACCCAACTACTCAATTCAGCCTCACACAAGACAAAGCCGTCACTTTACGTCGCGTCGCAGGTGATGGCCGGCGGGCGATAATCCTTGTTGTTCTCGAAAGTCGAAGTCTCGGTCAGCATCGAGTCATCAGGCGACTTGATATGGCTTTCCCCGTCGCGCCAGACGATTCGAAACGTGTCCCGCGCCTTGAAACCCGACCAACGGATATGGGTGTCGCGCAGAAGCACCGACCCCGGCTCACCCACATATGCGCGATAGCCATAGGTGCTGCCATGCATGATGTCCTCATCGGCGACTCCCGTATAGGCGACCACCACACGGCAGCCCGGCCCGTCGGCGGAATCGAGAATCTGATAGCGGGGAACCCGAACCGCGAAGAGCGACCCGAGCAACCACACCGCGCCCATCGCCCACACCAATATCCACGCGATCACTCGGCCCCAGTGGGGCAATCGAGAGAACGGTTTTGCGTTCTTTTGCGGCGCCACGCTGGCCACAACGAAGGCGACAACCACCAAAACAACCGCCACGCCGCACAGGTTGAAGGCGATGATCCCCAAATTCAGGCAGGCATGCGCCAACAGAAGAACCGGGAAGAAATGACCAAACGCGAACAGGCAAAGAGCGACGAGCACGCAAGCTGTGGCGACGAGCTCAAGAGCTTCCTTCAAGCTCCGTGGCTTCCAGCCGCGAAGGGCCACACCGTCACCTGGACGATTCTCGGTATGCGCGGCGCCGTCGGGCCCATACGCGCCTTGCGGGGCTGGCTGACCCGCCGACGGATAGCCAGCACCCGTCGCTTGGCGGCCATAGCGCTCATCCATCGGGCGACTCCCCTCACTGCCCATCGTCGGGCCTCGCCAGCCGAGCATGAGGCACGTCACCCGGCAACGACCAAATCGACATTGTTTGATAAATTCCACTGTGCGTCATCAAATGTAAAGATTCGTGGCATCGGCGAAGCCCACACCCGATATCCACGTTTTCATCGTTCCTTCACTTGGCGTTCCGCACCGGTCTATGCCGACCTGCGCCCATCTCGCGGCACTTCAGTAATTAGACAGACCCGGCCCCATCCATCAACAATTCCGAGCGCCAACACACCCGCCCAAAACACTCCGCCAGGCCTGTCCTGTCACCACGCGCGACCACCTTTCACAGGCCGCAAAACCGTTCGCTCTCCATGAAGAAAATAGACAAAACAAGCCCTGATATTGACAAGCTCTCGCGATGTCCATATTGTGTCCTGTTGGTTGCCATGTAGACGGCTTGAAACGATACTAAAAGTACGGATTCAATGTCGAATGCAAAGAAGGAAATTATGAACGAAACACAAAATGCAGACATTCAATTCACCATTCCTCTCACCCACACTCAGCTCACCCTCGTGAAACGGGCCGCGGCCCTCGAGGAGATGCCCGTCAAGGACTGGGCGACGCAGAAATTGCTCGACGCCGCCAGCGAAGGGGTGGAGCAGGAGGTCACCTTGCAGGAGGTCAACGAGGAGTTCGACAAGATCCTCGCGAGCTTCGAGACGTCCTCCGCCTGCGCCTAGTGCGGGTTGCTCGCCTAGAGCTTCA
Organism: Bifidobacterium sp. ESL0790; assembly: GCF_029395435.1. Taxonomy (NCBI): domain Bacteria; kingdom Bacillati; phylum Actinomycetota; class Actinomycetes; order Bifidobacteriales; family Bifidobacteriaceae; genus Bifidobacterium; species Bifidobacterium sp. ESL0790. Next base: position 378,692 of record NZ_CP113915.1, on the reverse strand, counting down.
ATAAAGACTTTTCAAAAGGGTCACGGGTTCGCGCCCGTGGCCCTTTTCGCTGCCACGACCGGAATTCACCAAGCCTCGGTCCGGGCACGGCCAAACGCTCGCGATCTAAAACCCATCAACCATATTTCGCCCTAAGCGGAGTCATTTTAATTGACGCTTGCATAACCCTTTGTCTAATTATCAAGACAAAAATATTCTAAATCGTTTGATGCCCAATAACTTTTACATCGTAGCGAGTTTAGTGCAACGATAGTTTTATACTGGAATAACGAACGAAAAACAAAGATGCACATCCAAGTTTTCGTGTCCCAGTGAAAGAGCACAGGCGATGAAACAGATCCTTATCCTCGGCGCGGGCTATGCCGGGCTGCGGGCGGCCAAGGTGTTGGCGCACGCCAATCTAGACGCGCGCATCACCCTGGTCAACAAGTACCCGTACCACTATCACGCCGCTTTGCTGCATCAAGTCGCCTGCGGCACCAAGGACGCCAAGGAGATCTCCTTCGCCCTGCAGGAGGTCGTCAGCCCGAGGGTGCATCTGATCATCGACGAGGTGGTGCGGGTCGACCAGGAGGCCCAGACCGTCCATTTCGCCAACGTTCCGCCGAGACATTACGACTACCTGGTCAACGCGCTGGGCTTCGAGGCCGAGACCTTCGGCATCCCCGGCGTCAAGGAGAACGCGCTGACCTGCGTCGACATCCAAACCGCTCGCCAGGCCCGAAAGCATATCGAGCGGGCCCTGGGCAACTATCGTTTCAGCGGCAACCCCGACGACCTGAGTTTCGTGGTGTGCGGGGCGGGCTTCACCGGCGTCGTCTTCATCGCCGAACTCTTGGGCCAGCTGCCCGCGCTCTCCAAGCGCTTCGACTTCCCGGCCAAGAAGGTGCATGTCGACTGCATCAACCCCGAGCCGGTCATCCTGCCGGACTTCGACGCCCAGCTGGTGCGTTGGGTGGTCAAATACCTCGAGAACCAAGGCGTCGCCTTCCACAACAACAACCGCGTCGTCGAGATGGCCCCGGGGCTTGTGGTCACCGACAAGGCCTCGTTCCGCGGCAGCACGCTCGTCTGGACCGGCGGGGTGTCGGGCAGCCACGTCATCAAGGATTCGGGCTACGACCAGAAGCGCAACAGGGTGGTCGTCGAGGACGACACATCCGTCTACCAGCATCCCGAGGAGTTCGTGATCGGCGACGTCTCCGCGATCCCCAACCCGGAGACCGGCCACCTCTACCCGGCCAGCGCGCAGATCGCCATCGCCGAGGGCGAGGTCGCCGCCAAGAACATCATCGCCCGCATCAACGGCACCGAGCCCGTCAACCTTGATTTCAAGCCGTTCGGTACGCTGTTCCCGCTCGGCCCGCACCATGGGGTGGCCCTGCTCGGCGACGACAACAACCACCGGCTCAAGGGCCAGAAGGTCATGCTTATCAAGCACCACATCGACGCGCAGTTCGAGCACGCGATATTCGAGGATCGGTAAAAGCGCGGGCACAGACGCCATGCTGACGGAGGTCGCGCGGGACCCGCAAATCAAAGATCACGCAGACAAAGTCGCGCGTTTGGAGCGCTTTTCTTGAGGCCGTTCACTCCCTTCAAACGCCATACCAGCCCTATCCAGCCGACGCGCTATAGTTGAAAAGTTATTCATGGGTGCGGGGCCCTCTCAAACCCGTAGGCCATGAGGAACGCGCAGACCGACGTTCGTGTGCCCCACACACGGGTGGAGGCCGGCAACTCAAGTAACAAGGAGAGCCACAATGGCTACCAAGATTCGTTTGAAGCGCATGGGTAAGAAGTTCTACGCCTTTTACCGTGTGGTCGTGATGGACTCGCGCAAGAAGCGCGACGGCAAGTCGATCGAAGAGGTCGGCCTGTACGATCCGAACCAGCAGCCTTCAATGATCAAGATCGATTCCGAGCGCGTGCAGTACTGGCTGGGCGTCGGCGCACAGCCGAGCGACCCGGTCCGCAAGCTCCTCGAGATCACCGGCGACTGGCAGAAGTTCAAGGGTCTGCCTGGCGCCGAAGGCACGCTCAAGACCGCCGAAGACGGTCCTGACGCCGCCGCCCGCGTCGAGGCCGTTGAGGCCGACGCCCAGAAGCGCAAGGCCAAGCAGTCCGAAGCCAAGGCCAAGGCCGAGGCCGAGAAGGCCGCTGAGGCCGCCGCCGCTGACGAGGCCAAGGCTGACGAGGCCGGCGCCGAGGAAGCGAAGGCCGAAGATGCCGAGACCGCCGAAACCGAGAAAGCTGAGTAATCATGCTCGCGCAAGCTGTGGAACATCTCATCTCCAACATCGTCGATTTCCCCGATGACGTTTCGGTGAAATCTCACGAGAACGCCCGTGGCGAACTGCTGCGGGTGCGCGTCAACCCCGAGGACATCGGGCGTGTGATTGGCCGCTCCGGCCGCACCGCCAACGCGATCCGCACCGTGGTGCAGGCCCTGGCCGACCACAAGGTCCGCGTCGACATCATGGATGTCCGCAAGTGAACGGTGAGGTTGGCTCACAGCAGCGTTCAGACCCTCAGCAGCTCGAACTGTTGAGGGTCTGCCGTATCGGACGCGCGCAGGGGCTCAAGGGCGAGGTCACCATACGCACGTTCACCGACGAGCCCGAGCGTCGTTTCGCTCCGGGTTCGGTTCTCTATTCCAAAGACGGTTCCGCCACATACACCGTGACGCATTCACGCACGTTCAAGGACCGCTGGATTCTCCATCTGCAGGGCGTCGGGAGCCGCGAGGCCGCCGAGGCGCTCAATGGCACCGAGCTTTACGCCGAGGCCGACGACCGCGACGAGATGGCGGAGGAAGACGCCTGGTACCCCAAGGACCTGATTGGCCTCAGGGCGCGCCTGGTCGAGCAGCCGACGCGTGGGGCCAGCGAGGCGATGGCCGGGAAAGCCGTCGGCAAGGTCGTGGACGTGATCGACAGCGGGGCCCAGTCACTGCTGAAGATTCGCCTGGCCACGCCCGTCATCGAACGCAAGGACGGGTCGTACGCGCCTGCGGACGATGCGGCATCGTCGGCGTTCGGGTCCGCCACGGCGAGCGATACCGGCAATAAAAAAGACCCCAAACAAGGCGAGGGCGCGAACGTCATCAAGACGGCGCTGGTGCCTTTCGTCGACGAGCTGGTGCCCGACATCGATCTGGACGGCCGCTACCTCACACTCGACCCTCCCGGAGGCCTGATTCCCGGGGTATAAAGTATCCTCATCCGAGCGCTCCACAAGACCGACGAACGCTCGGATTCAAGGTATTCACGCTTATAAAAAAGACCATTCCAAAACAGCACTTTTTGAGGACGTCGAAAAGTGCACGACCACCACTTACGATAGAACCATGAGAATCGACATCATCTCCGTTTTCCCCGAATATTTCCAAGCGCTCAACGTCGGCCTCTTCGGCAAAGCCATCGAGCACGGGCTGCTCGACATGCGCGCCCACGACCTGCGCGACTGGACCCACGACGTGCACCATTCCGTCGACGACACGCCCGTGGGCGGCGGGGCCGGCATGGTGATGAAGCCCGAGGTCTGGGCCGAATGCCTCGACGATCTGCTTGGGCTTCAACCGCAGGAAATCGATGAGGTCGAGGGCGTCGAGACAGACGCGAGCGATGATGATTCGAATATGCGGAGGCACTCGCTGGCACCAAAGCCAGAACCAGAATCGGAAACTCAGGGTGCCAATGAAACCGACAACCCACTTGACGCTGGTTCTGAGCCTTCGCCGAAACCTGTATTGATTTTCCCCAACCCTTCCGCGCCGCTGTTCACCCAGCGTGACGCCACTGAACTCTCACAAGCGGACCATCTGCTCTTCGGATGCGGCCGCTACGAGGGCTATGACGCCCGCGTGCCGCGCTATTACCGCGCCCAGGGCGTGGATGTGCGCGAATACTCGATCGGCGACTACGTGCTCAACGGCGGCGAGGTGGCCGTCTCGGTGATACTCGAGGCCATCACGCGCCTTATCCCCGGCTTCATGGGCAACCCCGACTCCATCGTGGAGGAATCCTATACGGGCGCGAACGCGCTGCTGGAGCACCACCAATACACCAAACCGGCGGTGTGGCGCGGCATGGCGGTGCCCGAGGTGCTCACCAGCGGCGACCACGGCAAGGTCGACCGGTTCCGCCGCGACGAGGCGCTGGCCCACACCAGCCGCCTGCGCCCCGACCTCATCGCCAAGCTCGATTGCAAGGCGCTCGACAAGACCGACCGCAAGACCCTGATGTCGTTGGGCTGGGAGGTCTCCGGCCCCCATCCGCGCTGAGTGGCCGAGTAGCACACGTCACTCTCATCGAGCCACTCACACCCAGCGAATCCTAACTATCACGGCCAAATCCACCCGAAAACGTTATTTATAAATAACGTAAGCCCCCAATTCAACCCAGAATGTTATTTATAAATAACATAAATGCTGATTTAGGGGTATTATGTTATTTATAAATAACATAATCTTCTGAAGCCAAGCGTCGAGAGGTAACCGATATGACCGTTTCCAAGGCACAGCACTACGTGGCGCGCCCCGACCTGCTCAAGAAGCTTGAGGAGTTCCGCAACACCCCGGCCATCAAGGTCCTCATCGGGGTCAGGCGATGTGGGAAATCCACGGTGCTGCAGATGTTTTCGGATTCCCTGCGAGCCAAGGGCGTGCCGGAAAGCAACCTCTTCTATCGTCGTTTCGACAGCTTCGACACCCCGATTGATTACGACGCGGCGGCGCTCTACGACGACCTCAAAAAGGCGATGGACAATGCGAGCGGCGACTACCCGATGACGGTGATGCTCGATGAGATCCAGGACATCGACGGGTGGGAGAAAATCGTGCGTCGACTGCACACGCGCGACAACACCGACGTGTATATCACCGGCTCGAACGCCAACCTGCTCTCCAGCGATCTTGCCACCTACCTGACGGGAAGGTATGTGGAGATTCCCGTTTATCCGCTTTCCTTCAAGGAATATTGCGCGTTCTCGAAAGCCGACGAACCAAACCTGAAAACGGCTTCGACCTCCTTGGATTCCATGGATTCCACAGACTCCAATGACTCGGTTGCCCGAAGCACCACAACCGAACGTCTGTTCAACGAATTCCTGCGCTTCGGCGGCATGCCCGGCCTCTTCGCCCTGAAAACGAGAACCACCACGACCGTCGGCACCGAGCTGCAATCCATCTACGACTCAATTGTGTTCAAGGACGTCGCGCAACACAACAACATACGCAACCTGGGAGTGCTCGAGAAGGTCAGCCGATTCCTCTTCGCCACCTCCGGTTCACTCTTCTCCACCAGAAAAGTTGTCAATACCCTCAAAAGCGCGGGCGAGAGCATCAGCACCACCTCACTTAACAGCTACGTGGAAGGCCTGGAGAAGGCTTTTCTCGTCTACCGTGCCGAGCAGACGGACATCCAGGGCAAGGCCATGCTGCGTCCGTTGAGCAAGTTCTACCCCGTGGATGTCGGGTTCAGAAACCTGACCGCTGATTTTTCGAGCCGCGACTTGGGCGCGCGGCTGGAATGCGTGGTGTATATGGAATTGCGGCGGCGGGGCTATAGCGTTTCGATAGGCACTGGCGACAACACGGAAATCGATTTCATCGCCACCAAGAACGATATGGCCGCGTCCAAAAAAATGTATATCCAGGTGACCGCCAGCATGCTTGAGGAGACGACCAGCCAACGCGAGCTCGCACCGCTGCTTAAGCTCACCGACGCGTTCCCAAGAATCGTGATCACGCTGGATTCCTATTCCGCCGGCACCACACCCGAGGGCATCACCATCGTGAATGCGCTGGATTGGCTTTTGCGGTAGGCGCGCGACACGAACGCGCTAAAGAACAGGGGCGAATAACAATCCGCAAATAACATAAACGAGGCTCCGAACGGTTGGATCAACCTGTCGGAGCCTCGTTTATTTGCAGTAGATTCGGGCCGTGTTTCGTATCGTCCAAGCGGCCCGGGCACGCATGTATCTCCGCCTAAGCGGGCGTGCCCTCAGCGGCCGTTCAGCGGCCGAAGACCTTCACACGGTCGGTGGCGGCCATGCGCTCGAGCGTGCCGGTGGGGTGCTCGATGTCGAAATCGCCGAAGGGCATCTGGGCGCTGAGCCTCCAGTTCGGGGAGAGCTTGAACTCCTTGCGCACCGCGTCGTCGATCAGCGGGTTGTAGTGCTGCAGCGAGGCGCCCAGCCCACGCTCGGAAAGCGCGGCCCACATGGCCATCTGCAGCATGCCCAGCGACTGCTCGGCGTAGATCGGGAAGGTGTCGGCGTAAAGCGGGAACTGCTGGGAAAGCTGCTGGGTGCCGGCCATGTCGTCGAAGAAGAGGATGGTGCCGTGCGCGGCGGCGAAGGTGTCGATCTTGGCGGAGGTCTTGGCGAACGCCTCCTCGCTGGCGGCCACCTTGTGCAGGGCGTCCTTGACGATGCCGTTCCACAGCTTCTTGTGCTCGTCGCCGAAGATGACGGCCACGCGCTGGGACTGGATGTTGAAGGCGCTCGGCACGGCGACAGTGACGCGGTTGATCAGATCGACGAGCTCGTCGTCGGAAATCTGGGAGGTGCCCTGCAGCACGTATTGGGAATGGCGCGCTTCCAGCGTGGTAATCAGGTCGGTCATGTGTTCTCCTTATGGGATTTGTCAGTAAAAGTCACGTCTGTGCGGATTCCGCGGTTGGCCGCGGCCTCGTTCTCGTCCGAAGAGGCGTAAAGCATCGGCGGAAATCCTGCGCACAGGCAAGGCTATTGATTCTAACTTGCCGTGAGCTGAAGGGAACAGCGGAATTCACTCAAAGGTGCTGTGAAATACCGCACAGTGATGGCCCTCATATTATTTATGCAAATTGACTCATATCGTCGAAATATGGGCATATGAGCGTTTTCGACGCATCACTTGCGGCGAACACGGCGCAACCAGACATTTAGACCACTAACCCGGCAGGCTCACGCCACCGCGAACTTATTCGTGGTCGATGTAGTAGACCGCGGTCTCGCCATAATCGCGCTGGTCGGCCACGCGCCAGCCCTCGGGCAATGCCAGCGGTTCGGAACGGGTGGAGCGCTCGAAGACCATCACGGTGCGCTCGTCCATCGCCGGCGATTGGGCCAGACTGGCTATCAGCTCATTGCATTCCTCGGTCGAGAGCGCGTAAGGAGGATCAGCGAAGACGACATCGAAGGCCGGGCCCTGATAGCCCGGGGCGATTCTCTCGGCGCGCTTGCGCATCACCCGCGCCCTCATCGTCGCCGAATCCCAGCCGCGCTGGCGTTTCAACGATTCCAAGGCCTTGGCGATCAACGCGGAAGCCTGGCCGGCCGACTCCACGGCCACCAGCTCGTTGGCGCCGCGTGAAAGCGCCTCGATGCCCAAGGCTCCGGTGCCCGCGAACAGGTCGAGCACGCGGGTGTCATCGAGCACGCCCCACGAATCGAGCTTGGAGAAGATGGCCTCTTTGGTCCGGTCGGTGGTCGGCCGGGTGCCCGGCTTCGCCTTGGCCAGCTCGAAGCCCTTGAATCGCCCTGAAATCACACGCATACGCGACACTTTAGCCCGCGAGGCTGATAGGCGGAGTCGACGCACAAATCAATCCAGTGCCGCAACAAACATTGGCATGTGGTTACTGCGGCTATTGCGGCTCAGTTGCTGAGAATCTGCGACTCACCACCGCGCGTGAAATCGAGGACGGCCCCGGCGAGCTCCACCTGCCCCTTGAGCGTGGGGTCGTCCTCGAGCAACGCCTCGGCGCGCTTGCGGGCATCGGCGATCATCTTCTCGTCCTTGACCACACGAAGCAGCTTGAGCCCCGACTTGCCGCCGGATTGCGCGTCGCCCAGCACGTCGCCCGCGCCACGCAGCTCGAGGTCGGCCTTGGCGATTTCGGCGCCGTCGAGCGTGCCCGCGATGACCTGCAGACGTTGTTCGGCGATGCTGCCCGACTCGGCCCGCGAGACCAAGAACGCCCAGGAATCCGTGCCGCCACGGCCCACACGACCACGCAGCTGGTGCAACTGCGAGAGTCCGTATCGGTCGGCGTCGAAAATCGTGATGCAGCTGGCCTGGCGAACGTCAACACCAACCTCGATAACGGTGGTGGCCGCGAGCACAGGCGTCTTGCCGGATTCGAAATCGGCCATCACATGGCGTTTGGTCTCGTCGTCGTCACGACCGGTCAGCGTGGCGAATCGAATGCCTTGGAACTGCGGCAGGGCCGAAAGCCGGTGGGCGATCTCGTCGACCGCGTGCAGCGGCGGCTTGGGTTCGGCTTGCGTGCCGTCGTCGTCCGCCATGGCCAGACCCGTCACCTCAACGAAATCATCCTCGGTCTCTCCATCACGGCGTTTGCGAGCTTGCGCCTTGCCGTCAGCCTCGGCATCCTCGTCCTGGTCGATGCGCGGGCAGACGATGTAGGCGCGCTCCCCCGCGTCGATGCGCCGCCTGATATGCACGAACATCTGGCTCATCATGGTGCCGTCGGCCTCGGGCACGATGAACGTGCGGATCGGCTTGCGCCCGCCGGGCAGCTCGGTGAGCCAGGAGATGTCGAGGTCGCCGAACCACGTCATCGCGGCGCTGCGCGGAATCGGCGTGGCCGTCATCACCAGCAGATGCGGCGTTTTCTCGCCCTTCTCGCGCAGGATCTCGCGTTGCTCGACGCCGAAGCGGTGCTGCTCGTCGATGACCACGAGGGCCAGGTTTGGTGCTTGGAAGGTCTTGGAGAAAGCGGCGTGGGTGGCGATGATGATGCCCGGCGTGCCACTGGCGGCCTGGGCGAGCGCGCGGCGACGGGCCGCGAGTTTCATGCCTCCGGTCAGGAGCGTCACCGGTACAGGGGTGTTGTTCGCCGTATCGTCATCTTTGGGATCGGCGTTATTATCGTCGGTTTTAGCGGCCTTACCGCCTTCGCCTTTGCCGACTTTGCTATCCTCGCCGTCATCTGAGCCGGCTCCCAGCTTCGCCATCATGCCGGAGATCGTCTGGTAATGCTGCTCGGCAAGCACCTGCGTAGGCGCCACCAGCACGGCCTGATAGCCGGCCCCGACGGCCTGGAGCATGGCCGCGAGCGCCACCACGGTCTTGCCGGAGCCCACCTCGCCCTGCAGCAGTCGTTGCATGGGGTAGGCACGCCCCATGTCCTTGCAGATGTCGCCGATGACGTCGCGCTGGCCGTCCGTCAGCTCAAACGACAGCGAGTCGATGAACCGGTCGCGCAGCGGGGAATCGCGGCACACCAGGGCGTCGGCCTCGCGCGAGGTCTCGCGGGCCTGGAGCACCGAAATCTGCGAGACGAACGCCTCTTCGTAGCGCAGCGTCTCGATGGCGTGGCGGAACTCCTTGGTCGATTGCGGCTCATGGATCGCGGCGAACGCGTCGGCGCGGTGCAGCAGCCCCTTGGCCTCGATGACGTCTTGCGGCAGGATGTCGGGAATCACCGCACGCAGTGCGAGCGTGGGATCAGTGTCGCCGGAGGCGGCCTGACCGCTCGTGCGCAAGGCCTCGAGCATGGCATCGATGGATTCATGGATGTGCTCGCTGGAGATGCGCGAGCTGGCATGGTAGACCGGGCGCGGCCTGCACACGTGCTGCAGGGCCTCGTAGGCGGTGTCGGCGTCATATCTCAGGGCGTTGGCGGCGGGTTGGGCCAGCTGGGAATGCGAAGCTGGAGCACCAACGGTGGTTGACACGCTAGCCGACGAAGACGGTTGCGCGGTGGTTTGGTTGGAAATATCTCCTAACGAACCTTCGCCAGCACTTGCGGAACCCGGCGCTGAAGCCGCCGCCGGATCGCCGAACACGCCCGCCCCTTCAGGCAACACCGTTAGCACCTCGGGATGGGTGAACTGCAACTGCCCGTTGAACTCGCTGGGCGCGCCGGCGAGCACCACGTCCGCGCCCTGCCGCAGCCTGCCGCTCATCCAGTCCATATACGGCTTCTTGTGCGAGAAAAAGACCAGCCGACACGTGGACCCGCCGACCTGGCGCGAGGCCGCGAAGGCCGAATCGTCGACGACGGCCTCCAGGCGGTACCCACGTCGGCCGCCCATCGGCACCACCCGCAGGTAGCGGACCACCGCCGCGAACGCCATCGGCACGCCCGGCCTCGCCTCGCGGATGGCCCGCAACGGCACGGGTTCGGTGACGTGGAAAGGATAATAGGTCAACGCGTCGCCCACGCTCACCACGCCGAGCGATTTGAGCGCGCTCACCCGCCGCTTATTGGGTATCAGCGAGGAGACGGGTGTGGTCAGGGAAACGGATGCGCTCATAGGGCTCATTCTAGTGGAGGGACGGCAGGGAAAGTCGGCGAAGGGTCGGTCAAAGGGCCGCAAGACGGCCTCGATAAAACACAAGTCGGTAGATAGGTTTTTGAGATTGGCTTAAAATGGCCATTCCTGAAAACCTATCTACCGACTTGTGCGGCGACTCTCCCTAAATCGTCATCGCTTCGACGCGTCCTCCGTCTTGGTCTGCTTGGTCAGGCCGAACGAGATGAGGAACGCGATGACCGCGAGCGCCAGCGCGAAGGTGAAGCCCCAGCGCGACCCGGTGACGAAGGCCATGGCCTTGCCGCCCGAGTGCGAGGCCGCCTGGCCCGCGCCGAGCAGGATTGTGGCGACGGCGGTGATGACCGCGCCGACGACCTGCTGCATGGTGTTGAGGATGGTGGAGCCGTCGGTCGAAAGATGCTGCGGCAGCGAGGCGAGGGCCGAGGACTGGGCCGGGCTCATGGCCATCGGAATGCCGATCATCAGGATGACATGCGCGAAGATGACGAACGCCACGGAAGTCGACGGGCCTGCCAGCATCAGCAGGACGACGCCGATCATGGAGAGCACCAATCCACCGCGCACGAGCCACTTGGGTCCGACGATGTCGAAGAGACGGCCGGCGAACATGGAGACCACCGCGTTGACCACGCCGCCGGGCAGCATCACCAGGCCGGTGAGCGCCACCTTCACGCCGAGGCCGTTCTGCAGCTCCTGGGGCATGAGGTACATGGTGGCCAGCGTAATGCCGAAGTTCATCATGACGATCAGGGCGCCGACGGTGAACTGCTGGATGCCCAGCGCGTGCAGGTCGATGACCGGGTTATCCATATGCAGCTGGCGGTAGCTGTAGCAGGCGATGGCCAGGACGCCGACGACGAGGATCGCGATGACCGGCAGCGAGAAGCCGAAGTCGCTGATGAGGCTCACGCCGAGCACGAAGCCGCCGAAACCGAGGATGGAGGTGATGCACGAAAGCGCGTCGATATGCGGCTTGGTGAGCTTATAGGCGTTGACCATCCAGATCGAGGCGCACACAAGAGCGACCAACGCGATGACGGCGAAGAAGAAGAAAATCGCGCGCCACGAGAACGCTCCGATGAGCGCGCCGGCGAGGGTCGGGCCGATGGCCGGGGCGAACATCACCACGAGGCCGGCGGTACCCATGGCCGCGCCAATCTTGTTGAGTGGGAAGACCTCGAGAATGACCGAGAACATCATCGGCAGCACCAGGCCGGTCGAGATGCCCTGAATCATGCGGCCAGCGAGCAGCACGGCGAAGGAGGTGCCCGGCGCGAAGCCGGAGACCAGCGAGCCGACGAAGAACATCGCCAGCGCGAAGATGAGCAGCGGCTTCGAGGGAATCCACTTCAGCAGCAGGCTGGTGAACGGCAGCACGATGCCGATGACGAGCATGTAGCCCACCACCATCCACTGCGCGGTGCCGGAGCCGATGTGGAAGCTCGTCATCAGGTCGGGTAGCGCGATGTTCATCGCGGTCTCGCTGAGCATGCCCAGGAACGCGCCGAGGTAAAGCCCCAGCATCGTCAGGTTCGGATGCTTGACGTCCACGCGCGCCTTCATCGCGGGCTGCGCGGCCGAGCTCTTGCGTTCCTCGGCTTTCGCGCTCTCATCAGGTGTCGTATTCCCGTTTTCGGGCGCAGTCGATTGTGACATGGCAGATCCCATGTTGTTTCTCTCCATTTCATTCCCACGTCTTATCGCCGTTCACGGTCGCGTGGGACATTCGTGCATCGCGCCTTCGAGCGCGCTTCCTTTTGCAAGGGTGGCGCTTGCCGCGCCCACTTCATATTGGCGGGAACCCCTTATTTCCCGAAGCGAACACTTATTATTAGCAGTTCGCTGGACAAATCCGCTTGTGGAAACGAACAACGGCAACCGTTCGAATTCAGACACCACTTTATCTTCGTCCACGCGCCGACGTCCAGGCATGAAAAAACCTCCGACGTCTGACGACGTGCGGAGGTTTGGAAATTGCTACTCGCGATTCACGCGACCACGCGCTGAACCTTGCCAGCCTTGATGCACTTGGCGCACACACGAACGCGAACGTTCTGGCCGTCGATAGTGGTGCGAACCTGCTGGAGGTTCGGGCGGAAGGTGCGCTTATTGCGGATATGTGAATGCGAAACGCTGTAACCGGTCTGCGGTCCCTTGCCGCACACTGCGCAACGAGCTGCCATAATGGACTCCCTATACTGTTTTGACTTGCAAGTCTTGATGCCCTTGAGCTGCGCCGAAGCGCGCCCAGAACACACAACTTCTCAATTATACAACTTCGCCCGACATTATGAAAACGCGCGGACTCTTCGAGTTCGACGCACACCCAAACCGGGGCATTTAAAAAGAGACCCCAGAAATTGCAAGGCTCCGTTTTTAAATACCCCCGTTTGGGTGTGCGGGAATCCCGCTATTCGCGACGCTCGTTGGCCACCTGCACCATGTGCACCACACCGCCGGCGATGGCGCACAGGATCCCGCCGACGGGCCAGGCCAGCCAGAAGGGAAAGCCGAAGAAGCCCGGGCCCATGCTCGTGGGCGTGCCGAGGAACAGCATCAGGAAACCGATCAGGGTGGCCACCATCATGATGACGCCGCTGACGGCCCCGGTGAAGCGGCGGTAGAACATGGTCTCGCCACGATTGGGATCCAGCCCGTCGGGACCACCAGGGCCATTGGAGCCATTGGGGCCGACCCCATTGACGCCATCAGTCCCGTCGCCGAAGGAAGCCTTGCGATAAAGGCCGCCAACCCGCTCACGTTCCTCGTTGCGGCGGTTGTATCGGTCGATTTTCAGCGCCGAACGCCGCATGTCTCCATAGACGAAAAGCGCCACACCGAGCGCGAAAAGTATCAGCATGCCCGAGACCGACCAGCCGCCGTCGTCGCTCGCGCCCACGTATTCGCCAAAGAGGTTCAGGCAGAGGCCCGCGCCGATGGCCACGAAACCGGCGACGACGCAAATGGTGAACACGGTCGAGACGTGGTGGCGCTGCTGCAGGGTGTAGAAATCCTCCACGTATGGGTGCAGCCCGCGGAACTCCTTGCGCCCCTGATGGGCCCACATGAGCAGAGGCAGACCGATGACGAAGCCGATGAGGATCGGGATGAGGGTGAGCATGTCGTTGAGGCTGGAGGATTTGGCGGAGAATTGCGTGCCGACCGCGACGCCGGCAATCATGAAGAAGACGCCGAGGGCGAGACGCCAGGCGTACGCGCGGGCCTGGGCGTCGTAACCGGTGACGTCCTTCGCGCCGGCAGATGCGGCGGAAGAGGAGGCGGAGGTGGCTTGGGGCGCAGCGGTTGCGCTAGTTGCGGTTACCGGGTTTGTGGTCGCTCCGGCGGCAGCACCGGCGGAACCGGCAGGTGCGGAATCAGCCGTCGTGGGGCCGACAGAGGCGCTGGCTCGTCCGGAGTCGGCAGCGGTTGTATCCCCGTTCATGACGGCTGGGGACTCCTTTGTTTTATATGTGTTCGCGGAACCGGCGTTCGTCGTGTCCGTGACAGATGGAGTGGCACCAGAAATCGCCTTCGACCTGTCGCCGCCAGAGCGCCCAGCGCCATCCCGCGCATCATCCCGAACGTCACTGGCGTGGAAGCCGGCGGGGCCACCATGGACGCCGTTCACCGACGAAACAGAACCATGAATAGGAGAAGAAGCCGAGAAAGAAGTCTCGCCGAAAGACGTCATAGAGGAAGAGGTCATGGCCGTGCCATCGACCGGGGCCTTGCTTCCTGAGGCCGCGACGCCACCTCCAGTGGCCACAGCACCTTTCACGCCCGTGCCTGCGCCACTGCCCACACCCGTGCCACTGCCCGCACTCGTACTGTTGCTCGCACCCGTGCCGCCGCTCGCGTCCACGCTCCCGGCCACCGCCTTGCCGGGCTGTCGCACATCGCCCAACACGAGATCGTCGAGCGTGCATCCGAAGAGGTCGCAGACCATCAGCAGCTTGTCCATCTCCGGATAGGCCTTCTCCGACTCCCATTTGGAGATTGCCTGGCGCGTGACGCCGAGCAGCATCGCCAGCTGCTCCTGGGTCATGTTGCGCTGCGAGCGCAGGTATTGGAGATTGTCCCGAAAACTCATCAGGATTCCTTTCTCGTCTCGACTTTCGAACGATGCCCCCAGTATGCGGCCGAACCTCGGTTTCACGCTACCAGCTTGCGGTTGCATCGGCGAAAAGCAACCGAAAACCCACGTCAACTTCTGGTTGCATCGTTGATATTTCAGCGGTTCCGCCACTTTCTACGCAAGACCCACGCCACTAAAATCCAAGTCCGCCGTGTACGCAAATCCCACTATCTATGGAGGTCTGTTTTCACAGGCACACCGCACACACCTACCTATAGGCCTGCAAAACGTACCACATGGATTCCAACGCCCGCCCGTTTTATCCAAATGCCTGATCGCCTTACCCAAGCACCCGCTTGCTCAATTCCGGACTCCGCGCAACAAAGGAATCCATGCAACCAGGAGCCAAAGCGAAAAGGAGCCGTCACAGGTGCCTCACACCGCCCCCTCCCTCGCCACCAACGCCGAGTCGCGACACATCCGCTTTCACACGTCGCGTAGTGAGCGTATTGTTAAGCGTTACGCATAAAATAGGCCGATGAATTACGCTATTAGCATTAATTTGCAGTATATATCGTTCGACACCTTGACAAAGTTTCTGGCCAAAACCGCAAAACCGCTTATTAACAACTGAAATTGCCGAGTTTCTGTCATACATTTCTCATTTTTCCTCAAAAAATAATAATTACGTATACAATACGTGAATTTTTGACCACGATTCGACTAAACATATCGACTACTATTTATAATTAATTAGTCATACTATAAGGTGAGTATCTAATAATTAATTAGCTACACCACTATTATATTTTGATTCCGTGTTTTCTTTACGCAATATTTGGCGCACAAGAATAAATAAAACCTTTATCCTTTAAAATCAATATAGGTTTGCTACGTGAAGTACTCGTTTTATTAAGGGAGAACATCCAATGTCAAGACCTCGACAGGATTCGGATCAATTGCCAGCGACAGTACGCATGGAGAATGCGTTCTGGCAGCTGTTGGGCGAACGCGACTACGCGAAGGTGACGGTCACTGACATCGTGGAATTGGCAGGTGTCAACCGCAACTCTTTCTACTACCATTACTGCAAGCTCGACAACCTCGCGGAGTCGGCCATCAAGCACACCGTGGAGAGCATCAACAACGCGCTGCCGGAGTTCACCACCAACCCCTCGCGGGCCTGGAACGGCATCGTCATGCAGCTCATCGGCGTGCCCGCCAACCGCGCCCACATCGACCGCCTAGCGCTCACCGTGGGCAAGCACACCTCCCCCCATCTCATCTACACGACGCATGACGCCATACGCGCGGGATTCGTGCAATGGCAGCATTTGGACGCCAACATGTCGATCACCCAGGACGTGCTTCTGGAGTTCTCGATTGGCGGCCTGCTCTCGGTTCTGGGCATGTGGCCACGCCTCTCCAAGGAGACCACGCTCGACCAGTGGAGCAATCTCGACGCCGCCGTGGTGGCGCGCACGCTTTACCTCGCCGTCTCCAGCGACAGCATGCCCAGCTTCTGGGTGCAGATGTTCCGCAACACCCTCGAGCGCGGCGACAACTCGCTGCTCAAGGGCATCGCCGCGGCCGAGACCAAGGACTTCGATTTCAAGAAACAGGTCGACCAGCTGCTCACCGAACTGCAGACCATGCAGCACGACCACCCAGAAGGCTTCGGCGCTCAGTCGCAGCAGCATGGAGCCAACGGGGAGAAGTCCTCGCTGCCCTTCAATCCGATCGGCTCGAGCGACATCACGCGATAGTCATACGTCCATCGTTTGCCCTGTTTACATTACAGGTGCCGTTTGCCGTCTATTTACTGTCATACGGCCGCATCAGGGAACGCGCGGACCAAACATCCGACGCCAATCGCCCCATATTCTTACATTTCGATAATTTAATTCGGCGCAAGGCCATAACTCGGCGCGAAACCAAAGCCCGAACGGTATGAAAAACGTCGCCAAACGCCTATGCTGGGTGCACGAAGTAGACTCGGAACCATGGAAATCGTCTGGAACTGGCTCAAGGCCAACCAGGGGCGCATCGCCCTACTGGTCATCGTGCTCGTCTGCGCGATCGTGGCCGCCAAGCTCGTCTCGCGCGGCCTGAGGCGTCTGCTCGACCATTCGAACATCCCCAACGCCTCCATCTTCATCAACCTCACGCTCGTGGCCATCTGGACCATCGCCGCGGCCATGGTGCTCCAGCCGGTCTTCGGCATCAACCCCACCACCATCGTCACCGCCCTCGGCATCGGCGGCGTGGCGATCTCGCTGGGCCTCAAAGACACGATCTCCAACATCGTCTCGGGCTTCGGCCTCATGCTCGGCCACGTCATCCACCCCGGAGACCAGGTGGTCGTCTCGGGCGTCACCGGCACCGTGGAGGACATCACCTGGCGGCAGACCATGGTGCGCGAGCGCAACGGCAACCAGCTCATCATCCCCAACTCGGTGCTCAACACCTCGGCCCTGGAGCGCATCACCCCGGCCGGCGAGGCCTGCGTGAGCGTCGCGTTCACCGTCAAGCCCGGCAGCGACCTCAACACGGTGACCAAACGCGTGCTGGAGCAGGTAGGGCGCGCCACCACGGGGCTGACGACGCACAAGAACCAGGCGCACGTCAATTTCACCGGCTTCTCGGCCACCGGCATCGAGGGCGAGGTGATGCTTTTCGCCAAGCCCGGCATCAACCCCGACCAGATCCGCGACAAGGCCGTGCGCGTGCTGGCCAAGGAGGATTTCATCGCCTGAGGATGACGGCGAGCGGCGGGCGGCGCGGGAATTGCCGTCTCACCTCTGAATCCTCTACAGGCGAGACGGAATTGGCAATCTGGTTGAGTTTTGCCTCATCAACGATGAAACAGACCTCTTCACTATTGTCCGAATCAGTTGAGTGGGTGCCTTTGAAGTTAAGTGGGTGCCGCTTTTGCCGAATCCTCAGGAAAATAGCTAATCATTGAGGTTTTTACCTTGAATTGGCACCTAGTTAACGCACAAGCCACCCACTTAACGCTCCATTGCCTTCCGATGCCCACCCAGACACAGCAAAAACCGTGGAAAAAGCACCTTTGCAGGTATATTTTGGTGCTTTCCCACGGCTTTCAGCAACGCTCGGATTCGCTGGCGAGCAGCTAGCGAACGGATAGCGCCAGTATCATCTCCAAGGCGCACAGCACGATGAAGATGCAGATGCCGACGTTGCCGACGGCGGTCTTGGCGCGCAGGCCCTTCGGCAGCTCCTCGGGAGCCTTGTAGAAGACGAGTTTCTTGCGGTTGACGATGGCCACGATCACACCGGTGATGATCATCACCCACTGGAAGACCGAATAGAGCAGCAACGGAGCGAGATCGCCGAAGTGGCCCGTGGTGATCAGCTTCGCGATGGCCTGCGAGGAACCGCTGGCGATGGCCTTGTAGGCGTCCGAACTGGTGGCCATAAGCGCCATCTGCGGCAGGAAACCGCCACAGAAGTTGTAGGTCATGTGCATCGCGATCGTATAGCGCAACTTGCCCGTGCGCACGTAGACATACCCCTCCAGCAGACCGAAGAAGAACACATAGAAGAACTGGAAGAGGTTGCCGTGGAAGAGCGCGAAAGCCCCCGCGGAGACCACGATGGCCGTCACCTCGCCATATTGCTGGATGTGGTCGATGATGAGCCGGCGGAAGAGCCACTCCTCGAAGATCGGACCGATGATGACGGTGGTCAGCAGGATGGTGAGCGGATCCATGCTGCCAATCATCTCGCTGATGCTGCTGCGCGCCTGGCCATGCGAGAGCATGCTGGAGAGGAGGGTGCCGATCTGGCTGCCGAGGTAGGAGAGCGGGAAGGTGATGGCCATGACGGTCAGGAACATGCTAAAGCTCATGTTGCTCGTCTTGCGCTTGACCACCGGCAATCTGCGGAATATGAGCAGCGACAACGGTATCGCGACCAGGTAGAGCGGGCCATTACCGACGAGGAACGATGCCCACATCGGCAGCTTCGCGCCATTGGTCACCACACGCACCAGGAAGGTGAGCCCGAAGGCGAGAAGGTTCCAGACCACCATCACCATGGCCAACGCCAGGCCGACCGTGGAGAACCGCTTGCGCACCATGCCGAGCCAGCTCGAGAGCTGGGGCCACCAAGGCTGGGTCTGGTAGATGTAGCGCAGCCGGCGGCCAGAGAGACCGGAAGTGACCGGTTGGGCGTAAGCGTAGCTGGGCGTGGCCAATGTCACCCCTAGCTGCTGTGGCGTATATGCCTGGTAGACGGGCTGTTGCGGCTGGGCTGGCTGTTGGTAGCCATATTGGGGGTATGCGGGCTGCTGGGGGCCATATTGTGGCGTATACGGCTGCTGCGGCGCGACGTACTGTTGCGGAGCCGGCTGCTGATACATCGGCTGCTGATATCCATATGGCTGAGCGACCGGCTGCTGGGGCGCATACTGCTGAGCCTGTTGAGTTTGCTGGGCACCATACTGCGGGTACGCGGCCGGAGCCTGCTGAGGATTCGCCTGAGGAGATAGCTGCTGGGGCGCTGCCTGCACGGGAGCATACTGCTGCGAGCCATATTGCATGTATGCGGCTTGCTGAACGGGTTGCTGAACCGCCGGCTGCTGATAGACAGGCTGCTGCGAGGCTGGTTGCTGCGGCATGGTCTGCGGCCGAGCTACGGGCTGCTGCGACACCGTCTGCTGAGCGTACGGAGATTGCTGGCTATATTGCTGCGAGCCAGACTGCTGCGGGGGTTGTTGCTGGGGCACCGTCTGTTGCGGCACCGTCTGCTGCTGACCGGGCTGCTGCGCCATCACCCGCTGCGCCGCCGGCTGCTGATAACCGGATTGCGGGGCAGCGGGCGTCTGATAGCCAGGCTGCTGGAATGCGCCCTGCTGCGCTCCCTGCTGATAGCCGTTTTGAGGGTTGGCGGGCTGCTGGAAGCTGGTTTGGTTCGGGTTATATTGGGCCTCCTGCTCGTGCCGCGCGAACGGCCGGAAGACGGTCTGCTGCTGACCCAGCTGCCCCGAAATGGACGACATCGGAGCGTTTGCCAAAGTCGTTTCGTAAGGCGACGACGTCTCCTTGCCAAACGCCGAGCCGGTATTCTTGCGCTGCTTGGACGCATGCTCTTGCGCAGGCTTCTGGGCCTGTGCGGATGATGGCGATTGCGCGGGGCTCTGCGTCGAGCCGACCGCAGGATTCGAAGCGGCAAACGCTGAAGTACCAGTCTCGGGCTTTATGCCGGCCTGGGTCTGGGTTGCTCCATCCTCAGCAGGATTAGCCTCATGCTTGATATCATGCTGGGCCGAAGATTCGACCTTTGAACGCGTATCAGAGGAACCCCAAGCCGGCTGGCCTTGCGTCTGGGTCATAGAGGACGTCGGCGAACTAGAGGACGTCGAAGACACAGACGACACAGGGGAAGCAGACGATACGGGTGATACAGACGACGCAGGTGACGTCGAGGATTGCACGGACTTCGGCGAGACCACAGGCTCGCGGGATTCGTACATTCGATTCGGCAGAACCGGAATCTCGGGAATCTGCAGTCCGAAGAGCTCTTTTCCCCCAACGACATGCGACAGTGACGAACCACCCGAACCCGATGAATCAGTGGACCCTGACGAATCCGACAAACCTAGCGAATCAACCGACCCCAGCGAATCAGCCGACGCCAGCGAATCAGCCGAACCCGACGCGCCAGCCTCACCAGCCGCATCAGCCGTATGCGCAACATGCTTGGCCACGTGCTCACCCAAGGCCTGCCGCCTCGCGTCCCCAGCGTCCATCTGCGACGAACGTCCGTCGTTGCGCATCTGGCCATCGGGCCCCGAAAGGTCTCGCGCCTCGTCGTCGCGTTTCGCCGCCTGGTTCTCCTCGTTCATTTTGAGCACTTGACCTTTCATGTCGGTTGCATCAGGCTAATCCCAACAACTTCCCGACGATCGCGGCACCAACATCTCAGGGGTCTCCGCGCCATCGGGACTACCACACAAATCTAGCGAGCCACACCATCGATGAGCTTGCCTATCAGATCAGCATACCCGATTCCGCTGGCCTCCCAAGCCTTGGGATACATGGAAATCGGCGTGAAACCAGGCATGGTGTTGATCTCGTTGACCATGATCTCGCCCTTCGGCGTCACGAACGTGTCGACGCGCGAGAGCCCGGTTCCATCGACGGCCTTGAACGCCTTCACCGCGATCCGCCGCAACGCCTCAAGGGTCTCCTGGGGCAGATGCGCGGGAGCCTCGACATGCGAGGCCTCGGCGTCGGTGTATTTGCTGTCGAAATCATAGAATTGGTCGCCGCCCTCGGCGCGGTGGTCGAGCACGATCTCGCCGGGCTGGGCGGACTGCGGCTCCTCGTCGGCGGACGGACCAAGTACCGCGCACTCGATCTCGCGGCCCTCGACGCCCTGCTCCACCAGCACCTTCCAATCGTGGCGCGACGCCTCGTAAAGCGCGGCGGCGAGCTCATCCACGTCGCCCTTGCGCTCCAGCTTGGTGACCCCGAAGCTCGAGCCCGCGCGCGACGGCTTGGCGAAGAGCGGATAGGTGAGCTTCTTGCGCTTGATCTCGTCCATCACGGCCTTGGCGTCCTCGACGAACTTGTCGACCTCGTTGAAATCACGCGTGTCGACGGTGACGTCGGGGGTGACGGGAATGCCCTCGGCGCGCAGTAGCACCTTGGTGAAGACCTTGTCCATGCAGGCGGCCGAGGCGAAGACGCCGCAGCCCACGTAGGGCACGCCCATCATCTCGAGCAGCCCTTGCACCGTGCCGTCCTCGCCGAACGGGCCATGCAGCACAGGGAAGACCACATCGATGAAGCCGAGCGAGGTCAGGGAACCGTCGGCCTCACGCACGAAGAAACCATTGTTGCCACGGGCCATGTCGAGCACGACCGGCTTCGCGTCCTCACCGGCGTCGACGGTGGGCATAGCACCATTGGCGACGTTGAAATCACGCGGATCGGTGCCGCCCATCACCCATTCGCCCGCCTTAGTGATGCCAATCGGCACGGGCTCGAAACGCTCCGTATCCATCGCGGAAAGCACACCGTTGGCGGAAAGGCAGGAAATCGAATGCTCATCGGCTTTCCCGCCATACAACACCGCCACACGTTTTCTGCGCATCATTCCTCACTCCGCTCTATATAAAAATCGATTTAGAACCTAATGAGAAAGCCTACACGGGCAATCGGGACACGCCCGGCGATTGTCCCGCTCATTCACAAAGCCAATGCACAACCCGACAGGCGCGTGACGTGTGTCTGGCACAAGGGCCAAGCCGGGTCTTCCCTACTCCTCAGCCTTACTCCTCGGTAATCTGTCCGCCGAGGAATTCGGCGAGCATCTGCTCGCAGGTCAGGCCGTGTTTGAGCACGTCGTTCATCGCCCCGGCCAGCGGCGTGGGCACACCGTATTGGCGGCCCATGCGCACCACGGCGTCGGTGGTCGACACACCCTCGGCCACGCCGTTGCTCACGCGCGTCGCCTCGTCCACGCTCATGCCGCGTCCGAGGTTCGCGCCGAAGGTGTAGTTGCGGCTCAGGGGCGAGCCGCACGTGGCGATCAGGTCGCCGACCCCCGCCAGCCCGGAGAACGTCTTGGCCTTCGCTCCCGCGGCCTCGCCCAAGGCCTGCAGCTCCACCAGCCCTCTGGTCTCGATCATGGCGGCCGTGTTCTCGCCGTAGCCGGCGCCCCGGGCCATGCCGACGGCGAGCGCCACCACGTTCTTGAGCGACCCGCACATCTCCACGCCGATGACGTCGGTGGTGACGAATGCCTTGAAATACTTGGTCGTGCAGGCCCTGGCCACCAGGCGGGCGTTGTCGATGTCGGAGCACGCCACCACCGTGGCGCTTGGCTGGCGGTCGGCCACTTCGCGGCTCAGGTTCGGCCCGGAAATCGCGGCGAAACGCTCCTGTGGCAGGGCCAGCGCCTCGCGCACCACCTCGTCCATGCGCCTGCCGGTCGACCGTTCGATGCCCTTCATCAGAGAGACGACCACGGCGTCCTTGGGAATAAGCGACTCGAAGGGCCCCAGCGCCTCGCCGGCGTGCTGGGCGGCGATGGCCACCACCACGATCCGCGCGTCCTTCACGGCCTCGGCGCGGTCGCCGCTGGCCGTCATGGCGTCAGGCAAACGCTTGACGCTGGGCAGCCTGACCGCGTTGCGATGGTCGTCGCGGATGCCCGCCACGATCTCGGGCTCGCGCGCCCACATGGTCACCTGGTTGCCGGCGTCCGCGAGCACCTGGCCGAACGCCGTGCCCCACGCTCCTGCTCCAAGCACTGTAATATTCATTGGTTCCGCTCCCTCGCATTCGTATCCCTTAACGGTAGCGCTTGGGGTCCCGACGCCAAAATCGCGGCCCTTCCAGGTAGTCGGCAGAACCTTTTAGGCATACCTACCATTCCGCGCCCACCTGGTACCATCCGTTGCATTCACGACCGTCCGAATCGTATCCGAACATCATAGCCCACCACGGAATTGGCACTAGCTGCTCTGCATCACCGCGCAACCCGAATCGTAGACGTCATGGCGATATCACTCACAATCATCCAAAATCACTGGCATCTAGGACCTAATCGCAATCCCAATTTCGCAGCCTGTCACCTACAAGCGATTCCACGGCAACGAAATCAGCCTTTCGTGATCTCCTGACTACGCGGCTTGCGGCTCATCGTCGCATAGTCCCAATATCCCTCGGCCGGCGGCTCCTCACCACGGATCTCGGCCATCACGACCTCCATCCTGTCGCGGATGCGCGCGGCCAGCGCGTCGGCCAGCGCCTTCGGCGGCTCCACGCCCCACTCGTCCTGGGTCTCGAGCAGATCGGCGTAATCCAGCCGCTCGTCGAAGCACATCACCACGTTCTTGCGCGGGTACGGCAGCCAGTGGTTGATGCTCGCCGCGCCCCACGTGATCGAAGGATAAAGCGGCACCTGGTAGCCAAGCCGGCGCGACGACTCGAGGGCGATGACGCCCACGCCGTTCTTGAGGCTCATCGGCCACTTGAGCGGGTCGCGCGAGAGCGTCCCCTCCGGCCAGACAGTCAGCGGGCGGCCGGAAGTGATGATGTCGATGGATTCCTTCTCGATCTCCACGGCCTTGCCCTTGCGGCGCGGCACCGGCTGCATGCCCACCAGCTGGAACCACTTGCCAATCAGCGGCCAGTGCGCCATCTCGGCCTTGGCCATATAGCGCGGGCGGCGGCCCATGTGGAAGAGCGCGTCCATCGGCACGAAGACGTCGTACATCGTCACGTGCGTGGCGGCGGTGATGAACGGCCCGGTCTCGGGCACACGTTCCAAGCCCCAGGCGCGCACCTTGCTGTGCTGGCGCAGCACCATGGAGACGGCGTCGAGCAGGCGCTTGGTGGCCTTCGGGTTCTGGGCCTCGATCTCGGCGGTGTTGGGCTTGCGCGGGCCGGTCGGGTAATAATACGTCGGATCGACGAGGTGGTGGCGCTCTCCGAGCAGCCTCACCTGCTCGTCACTCAGCGGCTTGACGGCCGAACGCGGCGATGGTTTTCCCTTGGAAGTCATGCCTCCATTGTGCCGCAAGCCCGCAACGTCGTGGATTATCGCCCCGCGTGGCATACTCGAAAACCGAGCAATCGGCACCCCAAAAGCATCAAATCGAGTTAAGTGGGTGCTTTGGGCGTTAAGTGGGTGCCTCCTCGTCTGGAAATACTTAAAAAGCAGCCATTCCCATGGGTATTTCAGCAAAATAGGCACCCACTTAACATCTAAAGCACCCACTTAACTACCCCAACGACTCGATCCACTTCGACACACCCATTTATTTATACCGACCGTCGGTATGTATACTTGTCAGCAGGAAATGAGATTTGATTTCGCCCCAAAGGAGGCCGCAGATGGCACGCAACGCACACCCGGAAATCACGGAGCGCCGCATCCTCGACGCCGCGCAGAAGCTGTTCCTCACGAAAGGTTACGAGAAGACCTCCATCCAAGACATCCTGAACGAGCTCGGCGACCTCTCGAAAGGCGCCATCTACCACCATTTTGATTCCAAAAAGGCCATCTTGGACGCCATTGGCAAGCGAGATGACACCAAGACCATGGCGCGCTTCGACGAAATCGACAAGCGCGACGACCTGAGCGGCCTGCAAAAGATCTACGAATACATGTGGACCAGCGACGAGGACATGGGGCATATGAAAATCACCGGCCTATTCACCCCCAACCTCACCGATCCACAGATTTTGCGCGACAGCATCCTCTTCTGGGCGCGACAACTACCCTCGCAATGGCGTCGGTTCATCGACGAGGGCATCGACGACGGCTCAATCGTCACCAACCACCCGCAGCAGGTCGCCGAACTGCTGGCGATGCTCACCAACCTGTGGCTCATCCCATCCATCTACCCGGCCACCCCCTCGCAGCTGCGCGAGCGCATCGAGTGCATCGGCATCATGCTCGACGCCCTCGGTCTGCGCCTCTTCGATGCCGCGCTCATCGCCAATGTCACCGAAGCCGTCACCGCTATGATTACGGCGAGCGGAACGGAGACGGCAGACAAGACCGGACCGAGAAAAGGCAAAGCAAAACCGAAAGAATCGAGCGCAAGTGGCAGCGAAAAAATCGATGCTTAGGAACTCGTTCTTTGCACCGTCAGAAAGCCAACAGCACAAGGCGCGGCACGTTCGGCTCGTCGTGCACTTCCTCAAGAAAGGGCCGGCCCACCTGAACTCGCACGAGATCACGCCTGTTCTCACGGGTGCCCTGCGTAATTCGCCAGTCTCACTTGAGCCGGCACGCGACACCCAGCTAAACAGGCTGTCCTAACACGCCAAGTAACACTAACCCGATAGAGCTTCACCCCTGTATTGAGTACCGCATTGTTCATCCATTTACATACCGCCGGTCGGTATTATAAAGAAAGCGTGACACCATGAGAAACCACCACTTAGCATCCTCGCCAAAGCGTTCCCCTCTGCTGAAACCGAACTTCGTCCTGCTTGTCGCAGGCCAGGGGCTCTCGCTTTTCGGCAATATGACGTTGCGCTTCGCGATGTCGATGTGGGTGCTTGACGAGACCGGTTCGGCGACGATCTTCGCCACGCTGCTCGCCGTCTCCGTCGTGCCGACCATCATCTGCTCACCGTTCGGCGGCATCATGGCCGACCGCGTCAACCGCCGCACGGTCATGGTCGGGCTCGACACGCTCTCAGGATTGGTAACTTTGGCGGCGACCTTCTATTTCGCGGCCGCATCAGCGTTCAACATCGTGGCGGTCGGAGCGCTGATGGTCACACTCGCGGTATTCGACTCATTCGAAACACCGACCGTGCAGGCCGCGCTGCCTCAAATCGTGGGGACGGCCGACGAAACCCTGCTGCGCCGCGGTATGGCAGTGGTCAATCAAATGCAGCAACTGGCCTCGCTGCTGCCCTCGTTCCTTGGCGGCATCCTCTATGCGGCAGTTGGCATTCGACCGACGCTGGTCATCACCATCGCGTGCTTCTCCACCGCCGCCATCGCCGAATGTTTCCTGAAACTCAGCAACCCAAGGAATATACAAGACCAGCAAATCAGTGCCCTCGAAGCCAACAAAGAGCAATGTCGGAACCTCGAGCATCTCGATTCATCAACGCCAGAACTTCCAGCGAATCCGCCACTCCCCACGCCGCTCGACGACGCCAAGGCCGCCTGGCGATTCCTCACCCACGATCGCCCCAGCGTCCTCAAACTCATGGCCACGGCGACCCTGCTGAACTTCTTCACCATCGGCTACTCCGGGGTCGGCTTCCCCTATATGGTGCGCAACAACCTCGGGTTCAACGCCGCCGTCTACGGGACTTGCGACGGGCTGGTCGGCGTGGCCGGACTGTTGGGCGCCATCGTCGCGGGAGCGTTCGCCGCCCATCTTTCCATCAAGCGGTTCCCCGTCACCTGCCTCGCCTTGGCGGCGACCATCATCCCCTGTGGCATCGCTTTCATATTGCCGATTTCGAACGGCGCAAGACTCGCCATCATCGTTGGCACGATGTGCTGCAGCACCATCGCCGCCGCCTTCACCAACCTCACCAGCATCCCCGCCATCCAGCTGGCCACACCGCCGGAACTGACCGGGAAGGTGCTCGCCCTGCTCTCCAGCTTCGTCACGGCGGGCCAGCCCCTAGGCCAACTGGCGTATGGACTCGCCTACGACCGCCTGGCGCCCCAATGGCCCGCACGGCTGAGCGCCGCCGGCATCGCCATCATGGTCGTCCTCTCGGCACGGGTCTTCATTCACTTCGTCGAGAAATAAATTACGCACGCACCAACCCACGGTTCCCAAAAGAAACCGCATGAATCGCAAGGGTTCGCTTGTCGATTCTTGAGTTAGTGCGTGCGTAGAAATTTAGTCGATGTCGGCGCCGAGGGCGGTGAGCTTGCCGCGGAAGTCGGCGTAGCCGCGGTCGATGAGGCTGATGCCCTGCACGTTCGACGGGCCCTTGGCCGCGAGCGCCGCGATGAGGTGGCTGAAGCCGCCGCGCAGATCCGGCACGTCGATGTCTTGGCCAGTCAGCGGGGTGGGCCCGAAGATGACGGCGGAATGCTTGTAGTTGCGCTGCTGGAAGCGGCACGGCAGGCTGCCCAGGCACTCGCGATAGAGCTGGATGGTCGCGCCCATCTGCACCAGCGGCTTGGTGAAGCCGAAGCGGTTCTCGTAGACGGTCTCGTGCACGATCGAGAGGCCGTTGGCTTGGGTGAGCGCCACGACGAGCGGCTGCTGCCAGTCGGTCATGAAGCCGGGGTGCACGTCGGTCTCGATGGCGACGGGTTTGAGATCCCCGCCCGGGTGCCAGAAACGGATGCCCTCGTCCGTGACGTCGAACTCGCCGCCGATCTTGCGGAAGACGTTCAGGAAAGTCATCATCTCGGGCTGCGTGGCACCCTTGACGAAAATGTCACCATGCGTGGCGAGCGCGGCCGAGGCCCATGATGCGGCCTCAATGCGGTCGGTCAGCGAGGTGTGGGTGAAGCCCTTGAGCTCCTTGACGCCCTCGATGCGGAAGGTGCGGTCGACGTCGACGGAGATGATCGCGCCCATCTTCTGCAGCACGGCCACGAGGTCCATGATCTCGGGCTCGGTGGCCGCGCCAGAGAGCTCGGTCTTACCCTCGGCCTGAACGGCGGCGAGCAGGGTCTGCTCGGTGGCGCCGACGGACGGATACGGCAGGTGGATCTTCGCGCCATGCAGGCCGTCGGGCGCGGTGATGTGGATGCCGTCGCTGTGCTCCTTGTCGACGTTGGCGCCCAACTTGCGCAGCGTGTCGAGGTGGAAGTCGATAGGCCGGCCGCCGATGTTGCAGCCGCCGAGCGCGGGAATGAAGGCCTCGCCCAAACGGTGCAGCAGCGGGCCGGAGAAGAGAATCGGGATGCGCGACGAGCCGGAAAGCGTGTCGACATCGGCCACGTCGGCCAGGCGCACGTTGGTGGCGTCGATCTTGAGCTCACCGGTCTTGCCATTGAAGTCAACGCTTGCGCCGTGCAGCCGCAGCAGGTCGGAGACCACGTGAACGTCGCGGATCTCCGGCACGTTGCGCAACACGGAGACGCCCGGTGCCAGCAGCGCCGCCACCATCGCCTTGCTTACGAAATTCTTCGCTCCACGCACCTTGATCGTGCCGTGCAGGGGCTTGCCACCCTCGACATGCAATACGTCTTGCGTTCCTTCGGCCATAAGATTTCCTCTTTCATCGTCTTCACCATGCTACCAAGCGCGTCAATATATTCCATATCCGGCTGCCGGCGGCGGGTCGATACCAAACAGTGTGCCATAGAGGTTGTGGTGGGTCGGTGAAGCAACGCCGAAATGCGCCGCAAGCAAATAACGCGACACTTTCACCGAAATGCCCATCACGAAAAGCGATACCGCAATAGCCTGATATTCGGCGCGATACAGTGATATCCGACCCACGTGAAACCTTGCGTTTAAGCCATTTTCCAGACATTCATCCGTCCGAAGATTTTTCACCAATCACCCTTGTTGTTGGTGATATCAGGAAACGCCGAGAATGTAGGATAAACGTAAGACCCGGAACCACTTAGGCCTTAGATATCCAATCTTTCGATTTCCTCGGCTATTCGGACACCCGAACCTCCGCGCAACCAAACTCCGGCAACGGCCTCAGTCCATGCCAAGGTCGAAGGCGGCGGCGTCCTCCTGCGCGGAATACTGGCGGAAGGCCATGAGGGTCTGCGTGGTGGCCACGCCCTCGACGGCGGCGATTTTGCCGGGGATGACCTCGGCGAGCTGGTCGAACTCGGCGGTGTGCACCAGGGCGACCAGGTCGACGTCGCCGGCCACGGAGTAGACGCGCGTGACGCCCTTGATCTCGACGATCTTCTGCGCGACCTGAGAGACCTTGTCGGACTCGGTATTGATCAAAACCACTGCGTCAGCCATAACAGCTCCTTCACCATTTTCTAAGCACATTGTCGGTTCTGCTCCATTATAGGTTATTCGCCCGCGATGCGGCGGCCCCATCCCACTATCGGCGCGGTCTGTGCACGAATCGTTTCGGCCAGGGAGATGTGGGATTGGTGGGATAATATATCCATCAGTGATTGGCCCGGTTTCAGACCGCAATACGCAGTCCGGATAAGACAGGAAACAACAGACCAAACCCCTGCGAACATCCTCGAATATTGTCAGCCCCCAACGAAAGGACATCCCATGAAAGGCATCGTATACAAGGATTTCGGCGCTCCGAAAGACTCACTCGCCGTTGAGGAGACCGCACGTCCCACTCCGGCCGACAACCAGATTCTGGTGCGGGTGAAGGCCTCATCGCTCAACCTCGCCGACTACATGCGCTTCATCGAGCCGGTGATGGGCAAGGAGATGAGCCCGATGATGCGCAACATGGACGAGAACGTCATCCACGCGCTGGGCAAGGTGCTGGGCGTCGATGTCGCCGGCGTGGTCGAAGAGGTCGGCAGCGACGTCACCGATGTGAAGCCTGGGGACGAGGTCTTCGGCGCCACCCCGATGCTCATCGGCGCGTGGGCGGAATACGCGGTCATCAACGACGGCGACCTCTACCTGAAGCCGGAAAACCTGACCTTCGAGGAGGCGGCCACGTTGCCCGCCGCGGCGCAGGTCGCGCTGAGCGAAGTGCGTCTTGGGGACGTGAAGCCGGGGCAAAGCGTGCTCATCAACGGCGCCACCGGTGGTGTAGGCCTTTTCACTTTGCAGGTCGCGAAGGCGTTCGGCGCCAAGGTGACCGCGGTGTGCAGCACCCACAACATCGAACTGGTGAAGAAGTTCGGCGCGGACAAGGTCATCGATTACACCAAGGAAGACTTCACCAAGTCAAGCGACCGCTACGATTGCATCCTCGCCGTGAATGGTTACGCGACGCTCGAGCAGTACCGCGACCTGCTCGCCGACGGTGGCGTCTACATTCCGGTCGGCGGCATGCAGCAGTCGGGCGAGGCCAGGCAGCGCGGCAAGGAGTGTTTCGAAGGCACCGGCAAATCGCTGCGCAGCATTGGGTTCGCGCAGATGAAGAAGGAATATCCCTATATCAAGGAACTCGCCGAAAGCAAGGCCATCACGCCGGTGATCGACAAGACCTTCGCCATCACCGATATCGCCGAGGCCATCGAATTCGCCGTGCGCAACCACCCGCAGGGCAAGATCGCGCTCAGCATGAACTTCTGAGTACGATTCAGCTGCACTGAGAAACATTCGGGCCTCCATCCTGTCGATTCAACAGGAAGGAGGCCCGACATATTGTCCGAACTCAAAAATCAGCTATGCCTTTATCGGTCCTGTCCTGCAATTAGAGACCGCCCCATTCGGGACGGACTCAATTCCTAGTTCGCGATTCCGCTCACGCAGGGCCGAGGCATAGCCCACTGGGCTATGCCTTTATCGGTCCTGCCCAGCTCGAATCGTCCACTTCAGGCGCGGAGCTGACCGGCTCCTCGGGGGCGTGCTTGGCCGGCAGCGTCTTGGGCTTGAACGGGAAGCGCTGGGCGCGCATCTTCTCGTAGGCGGCGATGTCGTCCTCGTGCTGCAGCGTCAGGTCGATGTCGTCGTAGCCGTTCATCAGGCGCCAACGCGTGTAATCGTTGACCTCGAAAGGCAGCGTCACGTCGCCGCAGGTCACCGTGCGCTCCTTCAAGTCGACGGTCATCGAACGGCCGGGCTCCTCCTCAAGCAGCTTCCAGAGCAGCTCGACGCTCTCCTGCGGCATGATCGCGGCCAGCACGCCGTTCTTGGCGGTGTTGCCATAGAAGATGTCGGCGAAGCGCGGGCTGATGACCACTTTGAAACCATAATCCTTGAGCGCCCACACGGCGTGCTCACGCGAGGAGCCGATGCCGAAATCGGGCCCGGCCACGAGAATCTGCCCCTTGGCATACTCGGGCTTGTTGAGCACGAAATCAGGGTCGCGGCGCCACGCGTAGAACAGCGCGTCCTCGAAACCGGTCTTGGTCACGCGCTTCAAAAAGACGGCCGGGATGATCTGGTCGGTATCGACGTTCGATCGGCGAAGCGGCACGCCCACGCCGGTCACCACAGTAAGTTTCTCCATAACAATTTCCTTCTTAAACACGTACATTCACTGGCTTCACTGGAGTCCCTGCACATTTTCCATCACCGAATCGCTTTCGGCAATGGAAAACGTGCAGAGATGCATCACAGATCGGCGGGACTCGAGATCGTGCCGCGGATGGCTGTAGCGGCGGCGACCAGCGGCGAGGCCAGATGGGTGCGGCCTCCTTTGCCCTGGCGGCCTTCGAAGTTGCGGTTCGAGGTCGAGATCGAGCGCTCGCCCGGCACCAGCTTGTCCGGGTTCATCCCCAGGCACATCGAGCAGCCGGCGTTGCGCCATTCCGCCCCGAAGTCCGCGAAGACCTTGTCGAGCCCCTCTTTTTCGGCCTGCAGGCGGGCGCGCGACGACGCGGGCACCACCAGCACGCGGTGGATGGACTTGGCCTTGTGATGGCCCTTCATCACCGACGCTGCGGCGCGCAGGTCCTCGATGCGGCCGTTGGTGCAGGAGCCGATGAACACGGTGTCCACCGGAATCGATTTGATCGGCGTGCCGGGCTTCAAGCCCATGTAATCGAGCGCGGATTCGACCGACTGGCGGTCCTCGGCGTCGGCGATGGCGGCCGGGTCGGGCACGTCGGCGGTGATCGGCGAGCCCTGCCCGGGGTTGGTGCCCCAGGTGACGTAGGGCGCGAGGTCGGCCGCGTTGATGGTGACCTCCTTGTCGAAGGTCGCGTCGTCGTCGGTCTTAAGCGTCTTCCAATAGGCCACGGCCTGGTCCCACATCTCGCCGGTCGGCGCGTGAGGGCGGCCCTTCAAGTACTCGAAGGTGGTCTCGTCGGGCGCGATCATGCCCGCACGGGCACCGGCCTCGATCGACATGTTGCAGATGGTCATGCGCGCGTCCATCGAAAGCGAGCGGATGGCCTCGCCACGGTATTCGATGACGTGGCCCTGCCCGCCGCCGATGCCGATCTTGGCGATGATCGCGAGAATGATGTCCTTGGCCGTGACGCCCTTGGGCAGTTTGCCCTCGACGTTGACCGCCATGGTCTTGAACGGCTTGAGCGAGAGGGTCTGCGTGGCCATCACGTGCTCGACCTCGCTCGTGCCGATGCCGAAGGCCAGCGCCCCGAACGCGCCGTGCGTGGAGGTGTGGGAATCGCCGCAGACGATGGTCATGCCCGGCTGGGTGAGCCCCAGGTTGGGCGCGAAGGCGTGGACGATGCCCTGGTCGGCGTCGCCCAGCGGATGCAACCGCACGCCGAACTCCTTGCAGTTCTTCTCCAAGGTGTTGAGCTGGATGGCGGAGACCTTGTCGGGGTTGGGCTGGTCGATGTTGAAGGTCGGGGTGTTGTGGTCCTCGGTGGCGATCAGCAGGTCGGTGTGGCGCGGTTTGCGCCCGGCCAGTCGCAGGCCCTCGAACGCCTGCGGGCTGGTGACCTCGTGCATGAGCATGAGATCGATGTAGATGAGGTCGGGGGCGCCGTTCTCCCCCTGCCGTACGAGGTGATCGGCCCATACTTTTTCGGCCAATGTGCTTGCCATACACTCTCCTACGAAAGAACCCCGGGCCGTCTCCCGGGAGATGACGCCACGCGGATTTCGTGGCCTTACATAATTCCGAGTATCGGTGTTGTTCAACAATGTGGACACAAATGGTTCGAAATATGAGACGATGCGGCATTTACGTCCATCAAAACGGCTTAGGAACTGGGTTTTATCGGCGTTTCGCTATGTGAGACGAACCAAGCATCTGTATAATAATTGCGTATGAACTCAGCATCGAAGGATTCCAGGCCGGCACGGCAACCCCATGCCGCGCAAAAGCAACGCAGCACCCCCATCACCGGCGACATCGCGCCTGATGAGGAGATTCATTCCGGCGTCGGCGTCCTCGATAAGACCGTCAAGATTCTCGAGGCCCTGGAAAGCGGGCCTTCCACGCTCGGCCAGCTCGTGGCCGCCACGGGGCTCGCGCGTCCGACCGCGCACCGCCTGGCCATCGCCTTGGAGCGTCATCGTTTCGTCTTGCGCGACCAGCATGGCCGCTTCGTGCTTGGCTCCAGATTCGCCGAACTCGCGGCTGCGGCTGGAGAAGACCGCTTGTTGACCGCCGCCGGCCCAATCCTGCAGACCTTGCTCGACCGCACCGGCGAATCCGCCCAGATCTATCGCAGGCAGGGCGAGCAGCGCGTCTGCATCGCCGCCGTGGAGCGGGCCAGCGGGCTGCACGACTCCATCCCCGTGGGCGCCATGCTCTCCATGCACGCGGGCAGCGCCGCGCAGATCCTCGTGGCCTGGGAAGACCCGGAACGCCTGCACCAAGGCCTGCGCCACTCGAAATTCACGACTTCGACATTGGCCTCCGTGCGCCGTCGCGGCTGGGCCGATTCGGTCAACGAGCGCGAGGAGGGCGTCTGCTCGGTCTCCGCACCGATTCGCAACGCCTCCGGCCAAGTCATCGCGGCCATCTCCATCTCCGGCCCCTCCGGGCGCATGGGCCCCACCCCGGGCCGTCGTTACGCGCCGTTCGTGATGGCCGGCGGCAAATACCTCACCAACGCGCTGCTCAAGGCCAGCGCCGGACGGTAGATGTCACGGAGCCCAAGGTTCGGCTGTCGTCGCCTTGGGCTCCAACTGTAACTGAATCCCCGCAGTTTCAGGTTAAGTGGGTGCCTGCACGGTTAAGTGGGTGCCTCTCATCAGAAAACATTCAAAAATAGCCCATTTTTATAGGCATTTCAGCGAAACCGGCACCCACTTAACCGCCAAAGTACCCACTTATCGGTCGGAAGTGTCCCACGAAAAGATTGGGCTGCGAAATAACCTATTGATTCTCGCGCGGAACGAAGATGAAGCAAATGGCACAATGCCCCGTGTCATGGAAATATATTTTCGGAATCCTGACCGGCTTTAATTTTTACCATAATCACTAAGTAGAAAATACCATAATCCTAAAGTAGCGAATACCATAATCACTAAGTAGGCGTTGCCATAATCATGAAATGGGATTGGGTCAACACCATTCAGGCATGTAAAGGCACCACGCCCGGAAAGCGCGGAATGTCAACGAAGCCAGGCCTTTATAGCCGCTATGGCCATGGCCACTATTTCTTAAGGTGCATCTTGCGCAGCAGCTGGGCGATGAGCTTGGGGCGGCGCAGCAGGTTCGTGCCCTCCTCGGCGGCGTCGGGGGCGCCGTTGAGCGCGTAGGTGTAGGCCTTGTGGGAGCCGGGCTTGCCCACCAGCTCGCCGTATTCCAGAAGCTGGGTGCGGGGGTTGTAGGGGTGCCTGATGTCGAACTCCACGAGCCTGGTGGCGCGCTGGGCCGGGGCCGGACCGTAGGAGCCGAAACCGCAGGTGGGCGTGGCGAGGAGCGTCAGGCCGTCGTGCGTGCCGACGAAGCGGTTGCGGTGGTCATGGGCGGCGAGCAGCGCGAAATAGCCGTCAGAGGCCTTGAGGATGCCGAATTCGCCGGTGTCGGTGTCGGGGCAGCTCACGCCCTCCCCCAGGAAGCTGCCGGGCAGGGTCTTGGATTCGTCGATCACGTAATTGTGGCCGGCGAACGTGCGATAGCCCTCGACGGCGTGGGCCGCGGTGGCCGGCACCTCCTTGAGCAGATCATAGTATTGCGGCACCGGGATGTGCTGGAAGACCATGGATTTCGCGCCGATGGTCTTCGGCATCGTCTTGAGGAACTCGAGCGCGGCGGGCGTGGGGGCGCCGTAGCCGCCGAGCTTGCCGTAATCGCCGGAATTGCAGATGACCAGGCCGAGCACCGTGTGGCTGCGCTCCACGTCGCAGACCGTCAGCGCGAAGGTGCCAGGCTCGCAATCGTAGATGGGCTGGTCGGGCAGGCCGCTGCCGGGCTGCTTGCGCGGGGCGTTGGAGTGGGCGACGGCGGGTTCGGGGTTGAGGCAGCCGGGGAACTCGCGGTAGATCGCGTCGAGCTCAGCGTTGCTCAGGCCGCACTGGAAGTCGTGGTTGCCGTAGGTCACTGCCCACGGGATGTTGCGCTCGTTGAGCGGGGCGACGAACTGGCCGATGGACTGGCGCACCAGATCACGGGTGTGCTCCAGACGCTCGTCGCGGCGGCTGGTGGCCTGCGAGCCAATGGACCACTTCTGCGGGGTCCAGGTGCGCTTGCGGAAGGTCTGGTCGTAGGCCTTGTCATAGCCGGCGATCTGGTTGCCGGTGAAGATGACGAGGTCGGGGCGCACGGCGTCGAGCGAGGCGGCGAGGAGCTTGATGGTGTCGCCGTTGATCTTCGGGCCGTCCTGGATGTCGGCGGCGACGAGCACACGGAACTTGCCGGAATCATGGAATTGCAGACGGCCCAGACGCGCGGAGACGGAGACCGGGCGCGTGTCCCAGGATTGCGCCGGCTGGATGCGTGGACGCGAGGAGTTCTTGCTTACGCGTGAATGATCAGTCATTGCCTAGCCTCTCGCCAATAGCTTGCGTTGTTCCACTCTGAAACAAGAAAACCCCGCAACCCGAAGGCTGCGAGGCTCTGCATCTTTGCTGGGGTACCTGGACTCGAACCAAGAACAACTGAACCAGAATCAGCCGTGTTGCCAATTACACCATACCCCAATTGGCTTGGTGCCGTAGCCGGTAAACCACTATAGCACTTCGTACCTCCAACCGGATTTGAACCGGTGTTGGCGCCGTGAGAGGGCGTAGTCCTAGACCGCTAGACGATGGAGGCTTACTCACTTGCTGCCCGCGAGGGCAACAAGGTAGTAGTCTATAGGAGCGAGGGGCCAAACGCAACTCGGCGTGTTGCCCTCCGCGAAATCCGGCGACAGCCATGTCAGCCTGCTGCCGGCCACCTTGATATCAATTGCGCCACAAACAAGCCATCCGCAGACTCACAGCGGCCCAAATATGGTGGAATCACAAGTTTGCGCCATAAACAAGCCACTGACACCAGCCAAGCAGCCCAAATATGGCGACACTAACAATTTGCGACATAAATAAGCCACCCACGACTCCTCAGTGGCCCAAATATGGCGGAATCACAAGTTTGCGCCATAAACAAGCCACTGACACCAGCCAAGCAGCCCAATTATGGCGCAAATTATAGGTTTCGCTAGGAATAAGCCACACACAAAATGTCAATGGCCTATTCTCGGTGTCATCGTAAGCACGTCACAGGTGCTCGCGCAGACCCTTGAGACGGGCGAGGGTCAGCGGCTTGCCGACGATCTCCATGGACTCGAAGAGCGGCGGAGAGACGCGGCGGCCGGACATGGCCACGCGCACCGGGCCGAACGCCAGACGCGGCTTGAAACCGCCGTCCTCGACCAACGCCTTGTTGAGCGTCTCGTGGAGGTTGTCGGTCTTCCAATCGGCCTCGGCGACGTCGCTGAGCGCGGTGATGGCCTTGTCGAGCACCTCGGGCGCGGAGTCCTTGAGCGTCTTGCGGGCGTCGTCGGCGGGCTCGATGTACTCGTCCTCGCTCAGCAGGCTTCCGGCCATGCCAGCGACCTCGCCAAGCAGGCGTACACGCGGCTGGACCAGCGGTGCGGCGGCGGTGAGAATCGTGCGTTCGCGGTCGGTGAGCTCGTCCCACGAATCGGCGGAAACGACGCCGTCGTGGTGCAGATACGGCACGGAGCGGTTGAGGAAGTCCTGCGGCTCGAGCATGCGGATGTGCTCGGCGTTGATGGAGATGGCCTTGTCGATGTCGAAGTGGGCCGGGTTGGCCTTCACGTCGCGAATGTCGAATTTCTCGACCATCTCGTCCATGCTGAACACGTCGCGGTCGGGTGCAATCGACCAGCCGAGCAGCGCCAGATAGTTCAAAAGACCTTCGGGAATGAAGCCGTTCTCGCGGTGCAGGAAGAGGTTGGACTCCGGATCACGCTTGGAGAGCTTCTTCTTGCCCTTGCCCATGACGTAGGGCATGTGGCCGAAGAGCGGCATTTCCTTGGCAATGCCGAGCTTCATCAGGTAACGGTAGAGCACGACCTGGCGGGGCGTGGAACTCAGCAGATCCTCGCCGCGCAGCACGACGTTGATGCGCATGAGCGCGTCGTCGACCGGGTTGGTGAGCGTGTAAAGCGGGTCGCCGTTCGGTCGCACGATGACGTAATCAGGAACCGAACCAGCTTTGAACTCGATGTGGCCGCGAATAAGGTCGTCGAAGGCGATATCCTCGTCGGGCATCTTGATGCGCAGCGCGGGCTTGCGGCCCTCGGCCTTGAACGCGGCCTTCTGTTCGTCGGTCAGGTTGCGGTCGTAGCCGTCGTAACCGAACGCCTTCGGGCGGCCTGCGGCGACGTTACGCGCCTCGATCTCCTCGGAGGTGGAGTAGGACTCATAGGCATAGCCGGCCTCAAGTAATTTCGCCGCGACGTCGCGATAAATATCGCCGCGCTCGGACTGACGGTACGGGCCGTCGGGGCCGCCGACGTTGATGCCCTCGTCCCAGTCGAGGTGAAGCCAGTTCAGGGCGTCGAGAATCTGGTTGTAGCTCTCCTCGGTGTCTCGCACGTTGTCGGTGTCTTCGATACGGAAGACGAAGGTGCCGTGCGTGTGCCGCGCCTCGGCCCAGTTGAACAGGGCGGTGCGCACCATGCCGACGTGCGGGGTTCCGGTGGGCGACGGGCAGAAGCGAACACGGACGTCTTTGGGCAGTTCAGATCTTGAATCAGTTGCGTTTTCAGTCATAAGACTATTGTGCCGCGCGAACCCGACGTGGGGTCGGCCAAATGGCAACGTTGCAGGGCGACGAGACAATACCCCTCCCGTTCCGGCATTGCCCAAGACAACATATCAACAGAGGACACATCGTCCCACATGATTGCCACTCAGCGCGACTTCCAGCCAAGGTGACATGGACCACGAGGATGAACGACGACAAAGCGGGCCACCCACCGTATCCGATGGATGGCCCGCTTCGGGGGGAAAGGAGGAATGGAAGCCAAACCTACGAGGGCCTGGCCGCCACTCCTTCGTCTTGATATCGATCGCGGATCACGAAGCCGCGAAGGCCTCGAGACCTGCGATGTCTCTTACTTCACCGACTTGATCGAGAGCACAAAGACGACCGAGAGGGCCGCCATCACGATGGCGATCGGGAAGATGTAGGTGTAGGTTCCAGTGGCGCTGACGATGGCCGAGGTGAGGGCCATGCCGGCGGACTGGCCGGCGGTGGTCGCCGCGTTGATGAAGCCGAGGTCCTTGCCCGCGTTCTCCTTGCTGGGCAGCACGTCGACGTTGAGCGCTTGGTCGATGGCCATGAAGATGCCTTGGCCGAGCGAGACGAAGAGCGCCGCGACATACATGCCCTGCACGCTGCGCATGACCATCGGGGCGATGAAACCGATGATGGCCAGGCCGGCGGAGAGCACGACCATGGGCTTGCGGCGGTGGATCTTGTCGGAGATCGGGCCGACGAACATGGCGACGATCGAGGCGATCATCTGCAGGATGGCGAGGGTGGAGACCACCTTGGCCGCGGTGACCTTGGGCAGGCCGATGTAATCCTGGCAGATGTAGAGCCAGTAGCCGGCGAGCATCTGGATGGCGAGGAGCAGCAGGGTCCTGCAGCAGAACGCCTTCCAGAAATCAGGGGCGTGCAGCGGAGGCGTGAAGGAGTAGACGAGGTGGTGCCAGACGCTCTCGCCCTTGTCGGCGATGGGCTCGTCCTTGTTGCTCTTGTCGCGCGGGATGATGACGAGGAAGAGCATGGCGGAGACGAACATCAGGATGGCCGAGATGGTGAAGCCAAGCTTGACGCTAGTGACGAACTTCGCGCCGACCCAGGCGCCGATGGCCAGGCCGAAGGTGTTGCCGAAGCCGATGGCCGAGGATATGGTGCCACGGTATTTCTCGGGCACTCGATCAGAGACCGTCGAGTAGATTGGCGAGTTCATCATGTTGAAGCTCAGTTTCGAGAGCCACAAGGTGATGGTCAGGCCCACCAGCACGCCGATATAGCCCATCAGCAGGTAGAAGGCCAGGGTGAACCAGGCGCCCCAGAAGAGCCAGGGAGCGCGCTTGCCGAACTTCGACTTGGTCAAGTCGGAGAGGGCACCGACGATGATGTTGGCCACCAGGGCGATAATCGAGCCGACGGCCGTCATGGTGCCCAGGGCCGCCGTCGGATTGGCGGTGCCGAGGTCCTTGATCTTCTGCGGGAGGAGGATCTGGCTGACCATGGCGAAACCGATCGACATGATGATCCAGAAGGCCAGATAGCCCGCAAGCCACCGTGGCAGGTTGAAGTTCTTGACTTCCTCGGATTCCTCCTTCTGGAGGTCCTCGGAGGTCGCGCCGGTTGCGGGCGCCTCGTTGTTGCTCATTTCTTTTTTCTTCTTTCTCTTATAGGGAACAGTTTGCGGTTCGCACGGGGCTCAGATCGAGATCAGGTCCTTGACGCCGAAGCCGAGCTCCACGCGGTAATCCTTCTGCGAGGGGTTGCGGTACTTGACGATGGCCTGGTGATCCTGGCCGTTGTAGAACCAGCCCGCGCCCGCCTGCTTGAACTTCTCGGAATCGAGGAAGCGGGGCAGCGTCTCGCCGTCGATGGTGACGTCGAGCGGGGCGACGGTGCTGCACAGCACCGAGAGCTTCATGTTCTTCACCTGCGTCTCGTAATCGCCGGAGCGCTTGAAATCGACGGTGACGCCCTTGCGGGTCTTGGCAATCGAGATCTTGGTCTCCAGATACTTGCCGGACTCGTAGTCGCGGGAGACGCCGTCGTCCTCGTAGAGGGTGAAGGTGGCGTCGGCGTCGGGCTCGATCAGCAGGTCGAGGTGGTCGATGACGTCGTTGTGCAGGTTCATCAGGCCCGGGCAGCGCGGAATCACGGAGCCGTCACGCAGGAACATCGGGATCGAGCCCATGTCCACCGGAATGGTGATGGTGGTGCCGCCGTCGATCCACACGTTGCGCTTGAGGTCATACCAGCGGGTGCCCGCCGGCAGATAGACGTCGAGGCTGGTCGCGCCCTTGTCGAGCACGTTGGCGACCAGAAGCGAGGGGCCGAGCATGAATTCGAAGCTCTCGTCCCAGGCCTTCGGGTCGTCTTGGAACTCGTAGACCAACGCGCGCATGATTGGGGCGCCGGTGGTGGCGGCCTCGTGCAGCAGCGAGTAGAAGTAGGGCACCAGGCTGTAGCGCAGCTGGATGGCGGCGGCGATGTACTTGGTGTAGGCCGGGTAGCTCCAGGGCTCGGTCACCGTGTTGTCGGTGTTGCACGAGTGGATCGAGAAACGCGGCTGGAAGATGCCGTTCTGCACCCAGCGCACCAGCAGTTCCGGCTCGGGGGCCGGGCCGTCGAACCCGCCGATGTCGCAGCCCTGGTTGGCCACGCCCGAAAGGCCCATGCCGAGGATGGTGGGCACGTTGTATTTGAGGTTGGTCCAGTTGGTGCCGTTGTCGCCGGCCCACGTCTGGGCATAACGCTGGATGCCCGCGAAACCGGCGCGGTTGATGACGTAGGGGCGCACCTTCGGGTCCTTCTTGGCGAAGGCCATGTGGGCGGTCTTGGCCATCAGCGTGCTCATCAAGGGCTTCATCTCGCCGATGGTCCGCTTCTGACCCTCGGCGTCGACGATCGCGTCGTTGTCGTTAATCTCGTACTCGTTGTTGTCGTTCCAGATGGAATCGATGCCGAGGTCGAGCAGCGCGCGGGTCATGTTCTTGGCCCACAGCTCACGGCCCTTGGGGTTGGTGAAGTCGGGGAAATGCGCCGGGCCGCCCCAGTAGCGGTCGACCTGGGAGGCCGAATCGTCGGAGGTGCGCACGAAGGCGTTGGCGTCGTCGAACTCCTCGGTGCAGTCGTTCTCGAAGAGCATGCCGGGCTTGACGTTGGGGGCCAGCAGCGCGCCCTTGCCCTTGAGGTCCGTGACGAAGGCCTGCGGGTCGGGGAAGCGCTTGTGGTTCCAGTTGAAGACGCAGCGCTTGCCGTCGGGCTTGGAGGTGTAGCCCGAGGAGAGGAAGAAGCCGTCGCAGGGCACGCCCTCGCGCTTGCAGGTGTCGACGAAGTCCTCGATGGCCTTGTCGCAATCCTCGTCAAGCTCGGAGTAGAACATGGTCGAACCCATGTAGCCCAGGGAGGCCAGCGGCATCATCGCGGTCTTGCCGGTCAGGTCGGTGTAGTGCTCGATGACGTCCTTGACGGTGGGGCCGCCGATGAAGAAGACGTCGACGTCGCCCTCCTCGGCCTTGAAGTAGCTGTAGCGCAGCCAGTAGTTGGAGTGCTCGGAGTCCATGTCGAAGGTGGAGTCGGCCGAGCAGTTGTAGAAGAGGCCGCTGGCCAGGTTGCGCTTCGAATCGAAATCGATGTAGAAGGGGATCATCTTGTAGAGCGGATCGGACTTGGAGGCGTCCCAGCCCAGGGAATCCGTGTTGTGCATGCGCATGCGGCGGCGGATCTTGTTGAGCTCGCCGGATTTCTCGCCAAAGCCGTAGAAGTGGTCGTTGTCGCCCATCTTCGAATAGTGGTAGGTGTGGCCGAACTTGTCGCGCACGAAGGAGCGGCCGGGCAGGTCGGCGTGCACCTCGTTGCCGTCCTCGTCGACGACGCGGAAGGCGAACGGGTCGGGCTCGATGATGAGCTTGTATTTGCCGGTGCTCACCGATTTGGCGCCATCGTCCTCGTCCTTCACGTCGATGGCGATGGGGGTGACGCGCTGACGTTCGTCGGCCATCAGCTCGTCGGTGGCGTCGCTCCACGCGGTCTTGACCAGCGCGTAATTGAGTTCGGGGGCGAAATCCTCGTCGAAGGTGGAACGGATGCGGATGATGTTCTCATCGATGAGATAGACGCGGAATTTCGCGCCATTGGTGTCGACATCCAGATAGTCACCGCAATTGGTGAGTCCGGACAGCTTTGTGCTTGTCTTCGTCAAGTCAACTCCTTTGTTTGAGATAAGCCTATTGTGCACCTCTTGTATACGTCGCGTTGTATTTTTCCATCGTTTGCCATGACTTTCTATCGCTTCGACAAGCAAATTCCTTGTGTACAACAAAATGGGATTCTTGCCTTGGCTGTACTTTTCAATCGCCATTTACCAAGCCACACAACGCCTGCCGAGCCTCGACGCAAATTCTTAAGGATAACGAAAACAGATAGAGAGGAACCATTGGCACTCACCTGAGCCGGCAAGCCACGGTTGCCATGTTTGAATCCAAAAACGGACTATGCCATACTGAATATGCGGCGCAGGCCATCGAAGACCACGCACGCGGCCGGCACGATGATCCGGCGGCACGAGAGACAAGACGAGAACAGCAGGTTGATATAGCAATGGAACAGACCGGCACGGACGCCACCGCCACCGCCTCAGGCAAAACGCTCAAAAACGGCTACGACCGCACGCTTGTGGCCTGCTTCAACGGCTACATCGCGCAAGCCGTCGTCAACAACTTCATGCCGCTGCTCTTCGTCACCTTCGCCTCGACGCTCGGCATCGACATGCTGCGCATCTCCAACCTCATCACCATCAACTTCGCCACGCAGCTCGTCGTCGACATCCTGGCCGGCAAATACGTGGACCGCATCGGCTACAAGCGCTGCATCATCGCCGCGCACGTCTTCGCCGCCATCGGCCTGCTCGTCCTCGGCCTGGTGCCCACGCACGTGGCCGACCCCTACCCCGCCATCCTGTTGGCGCTCGTCTTCTACGCGCTGGGCGGCGGGCTCATCGAGGTGATGGTCTCGCCGATCGTGGAGGCCTGCCCCACCAAGCACAAGGCCAAGGCTATGAGTCTGCTGCACTCCTTCTATTGCTGGGGGCAGCTGGGCACGGTCATCATCTCCACGCTTTTCCTCTGGGTCTTCGGCATGCATTCCTGGCCGATCCTGGCCTGCCTGTGGTCCATCGTGCCGATCATCGGCATCGTCCTGTTCGCCACCGCGCCCATGCCCTCCATCGTGCCCGAAGGCGTGGCGACGATGAAGCTCAAGGACCTCTTGGCCAAACCGATGTTCTACATCTTCTTCATGATGATGCTCTGCGCCGGGGCCTCCGAGCAGGGCATGAGCCAGTGGGCGAGCGCCTTCGCCGAATCGGGGCTGGGCGTCAAGAAGATCATCGGCGACCTGGCCGGGCCCGCCGCTTTCGCGCTGATGATGGCGCTGAGCCGCACGATCTACGGTCTTTTCGGCGACCGCATCAATTTAATCGTCTTCATCATCTCCAGCTCCATACTGTGCATCGCGGCCTACCTGCTCGCCGCGCTCTCCCCCTCGCCGGTGCTCGCGCTCATCGGCTGCGGACTCACCGGGTTCTCGGTGGGCATCATGTGGCCCGGCACGTTCTCCTTGGCGGCCTCCGAGATGCCGGGAGGCGGCACGCTCATGTTCGCCATTTTCGCGGTGGCGGGCGATCTCGGCTGCGCCGGCGGGCCGACGTTGGTCGGTATGGTGTCGGCGGCCAACGGCGACAACTTGAAGGCCGGACTGCTGCTCGGCACCGTGTTCGCCATCATCCTGCTGGTCTGCGTCATGGTGGTGAAGCGGGAGAAGGCAAAGAAGACGACGCGAGATCTCATTTAATTGAGTCGAACTGGAGCAAAGACGAGTATCGGAGCTTAGCCTCGCCACAGCTGCCAACCAAAATGGTTGTCTGGGACGGATTGGGCGTTAAGTGGGTGCCTCGGAGGTTAAGTGGGTGTCTGTTTTGCGGAAACATCGGTTGAAATGTCTTATTTTTGCTGTTTCCGCTCCCGGTAGGCACCCACTTAATCCCTAAAACACCTACTTAACGGCTTCTCTGAGGAAAATAGGGGATATAGAAGCTCAAACATGGTTCCAGAACTCTTGGAGATCCTTACGGCAGCGCGACGCTACGCACCACATGACGCCCCGCCTCGAGTCCACCCACGGCCAGAGAGCCCATCGGGCAACGCACGCCCGCGATATTCATAGGCTGCGTGACCGGCACAGTCGAGCTGGGATGGCCGTCGACCAGCACCATATCCACTGCGCCTTGGGCCTGCGGTGCAAGCACGACCTCGGCGATGCAATTCGCGGGCACATCAATAGTGATCTGCATACACCCGCTCGAAGTTAATTCAGGAGAATCGGTGTGGCCATCGGCCAACGAGACCGCACCACTGCCCACACGCTCGCAACGCACGCCGATGACGCCCGTACGGACTGGGACTTTTACCTCAGCCTCCCGCACATCGCCGAGCTGGGGCATGACCATGAACTGGCTGTAGCCCGGCTCCAGCGGACGGATGCCCAGCATCCCTTCCGGCAGTAGATACGCCGGCGACGCGGCCCACGGATGCGAATAGGTGAGGTTGGGTTTGAGGCTCGGATCCCAAGCCTCCATGGTGCCACCGCCCTGCCAGCGCACCATGTTGCCCCAGGTCCGCAAGCCCGCCGGAGCGGCGATGAGCGCGTCGGCGTCCGCCCCGAAACCGTTGCGGTAGAGGCCTTCGAGATAGACGGCCGCCACGTAGACGCTGCACGCCATGCCACGGGAGCGCAGGTAGTCGGCCACGCTCGAGATCCGGTCGTCGGGGACGTCCGCGAACGCCAAGGCGAAGGCGGAGGCGTGCAGCGAGTGGTGCGTGATGCGCACGGTGTCCATCAGGCTTGCATCATCGTCACCCGGCTCCCCTTCGCCGGTCATATCATCATCGTCGCGAGCGACCGCAAACGAATCATTTCGCTCGGTGTCCCGGCGCCCTGGCACATCCACCAAGCCATCGCAGTACACGGCACATTCCTCGTCATAGAGCCACGTGTTGATGCCGTCACGGATGCGTTGAGCATGTTGCGAGAACAGGTCGGCGTCCTCGTTCTGTTCCAGAATCCGCGCCAAATCGGCCATATCGCTGTATGTTTGAGCCGCCAAGGCGTTGATGACCGTGTTCACGCGGCCGAAGACAAAACCGTCGCGCTCGCTCTGCGGCCAATCGACCAGGTCGCCGTCGGTGTGGCTGGATTCGCCCGGATCCTTGACGATAAGCCCGTATTCCTCGTTCCAGAACCGTTCGGGCAGCAAGGTTTTGAGGCGTTCGTATTGGTTGGCGACCTGCGAATCATCGCCGGTATGCATCCACCAATCGTGCACCGCGAGGAT
This sequence comes from Bifidobacterium sp. ESL0790, assembly GCF_029395435.1. Lineage (NCBI taxonomy): Bacteria > Bacillati > Actinomycetota > Actinomycetes > Bifidobacteriales > Bifidobacteriaceae > Bifidobacterium > Bifidobacterium sp. ESL0790. The sequence continues at coordinate 333,742 of NZ_CP113915.1, read as the reverse complement.
GAGGTACATCGGCCATTCGGTGGGCCAGGTGCGGTTGGCGATCAGGTAGTCGATCGTGTAGCGACCCAGCGATGGGGCGTCGTCGAGCGCGAGGTGGCATTGCTGTTGAATCCATGCGTCGGCCTCGTAGGGAGCGCGCTCGCGGGTCCAAGAATCGGCGTAGATATTGCCGTTGCACGCCTCAATCGTCCGCGCGCACAGCGACCAGACCTCGTTGAGCGTCGGATCCGAGGACGAGAACATGGCGGCATCGGTCGTTTTCGGGTAGACGAGCGCGGAGGACGTGACGTCGAGTTGGCCGGAAGCGAGCAATTCCGCAACGTTCAGATCATCGACGGATGTTGTCGACGCATCCATCGCCGAGGTTTCAGGCACGGCGTGAATCTCCACATAACGGAACACCCTCATGCCCCATGTTTCCAAGGCCTGCGCACCATCGGAACCATTGTCGTCACGAGCTTCGCCATCTTCACCATCACCATGGCGCTGACCACCCGCCATCGCGCCACCAAGATGCCAGCAATCCTCATAGACGTTGCCAGTGTTGAGATGGAACCTCACCGTCCCGTCGTCGTTCTTCACCTCGCCGTACCGTATCGTCAGCCTCGTTGGATTGGCGAGGCAGGGCCGCACACGCAACCCTCCGATCTGGGTGCCGCCGAAGTCGAGCATCACACCGCCGTCCGGCAGTTTTGAAACCAATCGGGCAGGATTGTGTCGCAACAGCATCTTGTCAGTGGGAGTTGGCTCAAGGCGCGTGAACGCTGGTCGTTCAACGGCCGACGGCCATGCGGAATCGTCAAATCCGGGTTGCGTGAATCCAAAGGGATAATAGGCGGATTCTATATTCTCAGCCGGGGCCTCAAAATATTGAGTCCCAATCGACGCGCTATCGGGATACACGAGATTGCCCGGCATCGCCTTCCAATCGCGTGACGTGGCGTAATGGCGGACCTCGCCGTCCACGAAGGCGACATCGAGCTGGGCCGCGAAACGCTGGGCATCAAGCGCATAGGCCAACGCGCCCAAGGCATTGGCGCCCGGATGAAGTAGCGCGGTGACATCGTAGCCATCCACACGCGCCTCGTCACCAATCGGGAACACCGGGCCACAGCCCACAAACGAGCCATTGACCCACAGGCGATAGACGAACTGCCGGGCCGGACGCGTGGAGTCGCCGGTGGCATAGAGCGTGGCCCACGCCACGGGCTTCGAGGGCAACACAAACTCGGAGCGCATAAAGGCCCAGCCACGCGAGTTTCCAGCGTCTTGAGGAACGGAAGCGGCATCGGCCCAAATCGGCGTCGCGCGCCACTGCTCGGAGGGCCAGGTGCCGAAGGTCGCGGGGGCGTTCCAGCCCTCATCCACAATCTTTTCATTCTCGTCGCACGAACCAGCGTCCCGATGGTCCGATACCCGAACGTCTGACGCGGCTCCCCGGTCATCGGTGGTCTCAATATCGCGCCTCCACAAACGCACGGCGACCCAGTACCGTCTCGACGGCTCGGCGGGCACGCCGCTCAACACCACGCCTTCGAATCCATCGCCTCGGATCTCGCCGCTGTCCCACACGTCACCAAGCCCTGCGGCCGCCTTCTCGCGGCTGCTGGCCACGACGACCCGGTAGGCCACCACGTCTCCGCCCGATTCCACGCCATCATCGCGCCAGCGCAGCACCGGCGGCTCGTCGGCCCGCAAATCCACCGGGTTCACCCTGTCATTGATCAGCAGCTCAATCATTGCGCCAACGCCACCTCGCGTCCAATCCGTCAATCATCAAATCCAAAATCACAAAACCATAAACCGACGGAATCCCAGCCACGCCAAAGGCCAAGGCCCACCGCCCAAGGCCAACCGCTCACTGCTGGTAGTCGCTCATGGCCGAGAACAGCCCGGACATGCCGCTGCCACCGCCCCGGCCGCCCCGGTGCTTCTCGCTGTCGCCGGTATAAAGCTCGACCAATTTCTCGTCGCCGCTCTGCCTGGCCAGCGCCTCGAACAACACGTCGGCCTGCCAACGCGCCGAGGCCCAGATGATGTACCAGATGATGCCGGTGAACATCAGCCCGGTGAGGATCGGATAGCTCGCCATCCCCCAGAAATAGCCGATGACGGCCACGGCGTCCACCACGATCATGTAGAGCCTGCGCACCGAAAGCAGCACGCCGTTCTTGACGACCGCATACCATTTCGCGTACGGATATTCCACGATGAGAATCAGCGAGACCAGCAGCGCCTGGATGAGGAAGAGGATGCACACCGAGAGAATCGGCACCATCATCGCCCCGAGGTTGATCTGCATCATGATCTGCATCGAATACGAGAACGAGAAGATGAAGAATCCGTAAATCGCGCCCTGCAGGATGGCTCGCGGGAACAGGCGCACGTAGGCCCTGAAATAGGGGCGTATGCAGGCGGCGGTCTGGTCGCTGCCGACGTAGGGCCCGGCGATCCAGTCGGGGAGCTTGTAGCCGTGGTCGACCATCTGCACCTTGCGCTTGCCGGCGCGGCCGAACAAGGTCGGCTGGTCGCGGAAGAGAGCGAAGGCGGCGGCGATGCCCGGCGAGCTCAGCGCCAGAGCCAGGGTGAGCGACGGGTAATAGCTGATGTCGTGCACCACAAGCCACATGACGATCAGCGGGCTGATGCCGATGAAAATGCACCATCCCGCCATGAGCAGGACGTAGACATTGTTGCCGACCACGCCAAACGCCTGGCCGATGCTGTGCCGCTTTCCATCCCCGGATGCCGCCATGAGCATACCTTCCCGTCCGCTCGTCACCACGATGCCACGAACACGCCAAAATCCCAAGACTCCACCAAGTCTATCGTCGTGGTGGCGAAAACATGTCGAACACGCAAGAATCCGATGCGCACCGGCGGCAACACCTCGCCGCGCCGGGCGCGCATCGGATTCTCGCTTTCCAGTTATATTGCCAGGCCATCCCCCGCTGGGAGAAAAGCCATCCTCACCTTCATCAGCCCTTCATACCGGAGGTCGCGATGCCTTGGATGAACTGCTTCTGGCCGATGAGGAAGACGATGATGATAGGCAGCACCGAGATGACGGAGCCGGTCATGATCATCGCGTAATCCGCGTTGTACTGCGAGATGAAGAGCTTCAGACCAAGCTGGATGGTGTAGAGGTTCTGGCTGCGCAAGTAGATCAACGGACCCATGTAGTCGTTCCACGTGTTGGTGAACGTGATGATGGCCAACGCCGCGATGGAGGGGCCGGAGAGCGGGAGGACGATCTTCCAGTAGATGCCGAACTCGCTCAGCCCGTCGATTCTCGCCGCTTCCGACAAGTCCTCGGGTATCGTGTCGTAGAACTGTTTCATCATGAACACGCCGAACGCGCCGAACGCCTGCAAGAGGATGATCGACCAACGGGTGTCGGAGAGGCCGACGGCGGAGATCATCTTGAACTGCGGGATCATGTAGGCCTGCCACGGCACGGCCATGGTGGCGATGTAGATGAGGAAGAGGGTGCTGCGGCCGCGGAACGGAATCTTCGAGAAGCCGTAGGCGGCGAAGGAGCCGGTGAACACCTGCAGGGCGGTGACGATGACCGCGAAGAAGATGGTGTTCAGGATCCACACCTTCATATCGGACTTGGTCCAGATATTGATGTAGTTCTGCCATTGCCAGGAGGACGGGAACCACTTGATCGGGACCGCGTAGACCTCGTTGTTGGGCTTGACCGACGAGAGGAACATCCAGACGAAGGGCAGCAGGGTGAACGCCGCCACGGCGAGCATCGCGACATAGCCGATGACGATACCCACGACCTTCAGCGGGGAACGCCTCTGCTTGTTGAACGGGATGTCGTCGGTGACTTCAGCGACCTGAGGAGAGACTGCTTGTGCGGACATCGTATTAGTCCTCCTTCGAGTTGTTGTACCAGAACTGGATCAAGGTCACGACCATGCAGATGAACAGCAACACCAGCGAGACCGCCGATGCGTAGCCGTAATCGCCACGGTCGAACGCCACGCTGTAGACGTACTGCGCGAGCACCATGGTGGTCGTGCCAGGACCGCCGTTGGTCATGATCAAGGTGAGGTCAAGGATCTTGAACGAGCCGATGGTCAGCGTGACCATCACGAAGAAGAGCGTCGGGCGCATCATCGGCACGGTGACGTGCCAGAATCGCTGCCACCCGTTCGTGCCGTCAAGTTCGGCGGCCTCGTATAGTTCCGTAGGTATGGTCTGCAAGCCAGCCAGAAGCAGAATCATGTAGTAGCCGACCTCGCGCCAGGTACCCACGATGATGACGGCAGGCATGGCCCATGAGGTGGAGCCGAGCCACCCGGGGGTGTTGCCGGCGCCCACGAACAGCTTCAGGAACTGGTTGATCGGGCCGGACTTAGGGTCGAAGAGCATGGCCCAGACCTGCGCCGCAGCCACCATGGAGGTGACGTAGGGCAGGAAGGCGACCGTGCGGAAGAACGAGCGGCCACGGAGCTTGGAGTTCAGCAGCACCGCCAGACCGAAGGCGATCGCCAGGGTCAGCGGGATGTGGACGAGCGAATAGTAGAACGTGTGCCACACGGACTGCCAGAAGATCTTATCTCCCCACAGACGTGTCCAGTTCTTCAGGCCGTTGAACACCGGCAGGCCGAACGCCGACCATTTGGTGAACGCGATATAGAACAGCGAAAGCACCGGGAACAGCGTCAGCAGGATGAAGCCGATGAAGTTCGGTGCGATGAAGATCAGGCCATTGCGAAGGTTGCGGTGCGAAATCGCCCTGCTATCGATCCTTCCTCTCGCGCCCCCTCTCGGTGGTTTGGCGGGGGCCACCACGGCATGCTTCTTCGCTATGGCAGAGCCCGCAGCATTTGCATCTGACATCGCTGCTTCCTCCTTTTCCTCGCGGGAGCAACGCTCAATGGCTTCTTTGCCAAGCTCCCGGGTTTCTCTCTAAAAAGACTACATATAAAAAGACCGCATATATACGTATGTGTCGGTACATGGAACCGGCAGCCCAAGCCGACCGTTCGCGAACGAACCAGCCTGGGCCGCCGATCCAGTCACCCATCCGCCAGATTTCAGAGCCTGACGGACACCGAGGGTGACTTATGACTCAATCATTGGTCGAGAACACCTTGGTTCTTGATGTTGTCCTCGGCCTCCTTAATGCCGGCCGCGGGCTTCTGCGAACCGGTCATGATGGAGGAGTGGGTCTTGTCGAGGATGTCCTCGATGGTGTCGGTGGCGGAGCTCACCGGCTGCTCGAGCTTCATGTCGAACTTGCCCCAGGCGTCCTTCGACATCTGGTCGGTGGCCATGCCCTCGGCGGAGAAGAAGTCGTTGGTGATCTTGCTGTTGATGTAGGCGGGGGTGGTGGTCAGCTTGGCGAGCGTATCGGCGCCGCCCTGGCCCACGGCCCATTCGACGAACTTCTTGGCGGCGGCGGCCTTCTGGCCACTGATCTTGGAGGAGACGGCGAGGCCGGTCGGGCTGCCGAAGGTGATCGGCGTGCTCGGCAGCTTCTTGCTCGGGTTCTGCGGAACCGGAGCCATGCCCCAATCGAACTTCTGGGCGTCACCGGTCTTCTGCTGGCTCAGGAACGCCGCGGCGTACCAGGTGCCCATCGGCATCATGGCGGCCTTCTGTGTGCCGAACTGGGCCTGGTACTGCACCTTGTTGGTGAAGGAGGTGTTCCAGTTGATCGTCAGGCCCTCGTCCTGCCACTTCAGCGCGCGCTGATAATAAGGAAGCGTGTAGCTGAAGTTGTCCTTGAGGTAGGTCTTTTCGGCGGGCTGGCCGTTCTGCGCCAGGGCGAAGGAGATGACCACGGAGCGCCAGTTGTGCTGGTACATCGGGTAGACGGAATTGGCGTCATAGCCGGCGGCCGGGAGCTTCTTCTTCAGCTCCTCGGCGGTCTTGGTGTAGTCGTTCCAGGTCCAGGTGCCGTCGGGCTCCTTGACGCCGGTCTTCTTGAACATGTCCTTGTTGTAGAACATGACCCAGTGGTCGGCACGGTAGGGCAGGCCATAATACTTGCCATCCTGGGCCTTGTACATCGACACGTCGATGTTCTTGTCGTTGGTGTACTGCTTGGCGACGTCGCTCAGGTCGGCCAGGCCCTTCGACTGGGCGTAGGTGGTGTACTTCTGCATGTTCTTGAGCGGGAAGACATCGGGCTGCGCGTTCGCCGAGATGTCGGCGGTCAGCTGCTTGTCGTAGTCATCGGCGCTGTACTCCTTGAGCTTCACCGTGACGTTGGGGTATGCCTTGTGGAAGGCGTCCGCCAGCTTCTGGAATTCCGGGGTCATCTTCAGAGACCAACCGGCCATGGTGATTTCGGTTTTCGCGTTCTTGTCGAACTGATCGCTGCCGGCGTTGCTATTGCCACCGCCACCGCAACCCGACAGAAGCATGGCGAGCGCGGAAGCGACCGCGATGACGCCTGCTGGACGAGAGAGTTTCATGTTCAATCCTTTCCCTTAAGGCTTCCTTGCCTTTCCCATAAAGACATTGGACCTGCCGCGAACTTTGCGACAAATCTGGTGTCCTTATCTTCGAGCCTACACATTCAGATATGGAGAAAATGTTTGTTGCCATTATTTGCCTAGCGGATTTGTTTTATTTGTCACACGAAATCCCCGCCATGACCTCGCTATCGGACGGCAAGCCCGAACCGGCCTCCAGACGTACTGATTTAACCGCTGGGTGGACGTGCGCCGGGACTGCTAGGCTCGTGTACGGGATGTCGATAAAGCAATAAAGATGTGACACCTGGAAGTGACACCTGGCCGATCTGGTGCTATGGCGGCACGAGCGCGACCGTTTCGCGGCCGACGCACGCGACCACGCGACAGTGCCGGCCAGACAAAAAGGAGTACCCGCCCATGACAACACCGGCAACGCACCAGAACGAACCCCGCAACGAATGGTGGACGGTGACCAGCGGCGACCTGCGGCTCCGCCGGTCGCACCTCGAGACCCCGGCCACACAGTCCGACCCGGGCGAGGCGGTGCCCGTCGTCATCGACCCGAGCAGGCAATACCAGCTTTGGGAGGGCGCCGGCGCGGCGATCACCGATTCCAGCGCCTCGCTGCTCATGCACAGCATGGACGCCGGGCAGCGCCACGCAATCCTCGAGGAGATGTTCAGCCCGGAGCAGGGCGGATTCTCATCGGTGCGCATCTCCATCGGCTCCTGCGATTTCTCGAGCCAGAAATACTACAGCTACGACGACCTGCCCGAGGGCGTCGACACCGACGGAGGCCTGCAATACTTCTCGATCGGCGAGGGCGAGCCCGGTGCGGCGGACGCCACCAAGGACCTCAAGAACGTCATTCCCGTGCTGCAGGAGATCATGGCGATCAACCCGGCGGTCAAGGTGATGGCCTCGCCATGGAGCCCGCCGGCCTGGATGAAGACGAACCGCAAGTTCGAGGGCGACGGCAGGCTGCGCCTCGGCGAATACTGCGGCAACGGCTATCGCCGGCAAGACACCATCGACTTCGTCTACGCCAAATACATCGTGAAGTTCATCGCCGCCTACGCCAGCTATGGCATTCCGATCACCTCGGTGACCATGCAGAACGAACCCAGCAACTCGCCGAAGTGGCCCATGGCCATCTGGACGCCCGAGGAGCTGGCGAAATGGGGCAGCGAATACCTGCGGCCCTGCCTCGATGCCACGTTCCCGGACGTGGAGATCTACTTCGGCGACGACGGGCTGCGCTTCTTCCAGCGGCCGGTGAGCGACTACATGACGTTGGCCCAGGCCCAGGCGTTCGCGGGCGTGGCGTTCCACACCTACTCCGGGCTGCCGAAATCGGTGTTCAACGGCACGCGGCAGTTCCCCGGCTGGAAGGCCGCGATGAGCGAGCGCCGCTGCATGCTCGACGAGACGGTGGACGAGGCCAGCCACGTGATGTTCGGCGAGATCGGCACCGGCCTGGTGCGCAACAACGTCGGCCTCATCAATCTGTGGAACATCGCGCTGGACGAACAGGGCTTCCCGAGCTACGCCAAGACGAGCGGCCGCCGCGGTGTCATCACCATCGATTCCAAGACCGGCAAGGTCAAGCGCAACCTCGAGTACTTCATGCTGCGCAACTTCGGCCAGGACGTGCGCCCCGGGTCGCGCCGCGTGGCCTCCACCAGCCACACCCCCGACGGGCGGCACGGCGGGCTCGGCTCCGTCGCGTTCATCGAGCCGGACGGACGCGGTTACGCCGGATTCCTCTACAACCCGACCGACACCGACATCGCCGCCGCGGTGACCGTCGCCGGAGAGGGCGCGGCATGGCGCCACGTCACCGTCCCCGCCTACGGCACCGTGACCTTCCATTTGTCCGATTCGCCAATCAACACCAGCTCGGTGCCCGCAGACGACGATTTCAAGATCACCTACACCCCGCACCCCGCCGATGACCACGACGAGCGCATTTTCTAGCTGGTAGCTAACGCGAAGCGCCGTTTTCCCATCACAAGGAAAACGGCGCTTCATTGTATTCTGGTTAAGCTATTTATATTTTGGTCATTGACTCAATATATAAAGTATTTATACTTTATATATATAAACATTATCTGTCAAGTTACTGGCGTGTTTACAAGGAAATCATGTTAAATATTTATTATGTATTTGATTGATAAAGTATTTATACTTTATCAATCAAATAATAGTTTGTCAAATTACAGCGTGTGGGCTAGTATTAAAGAATGGTTGCGCAATACATTTTCTATAAAAAGAAAAGCCGTAAGGAAATATCCGATGCGGTGAGGGAAGAAAGCGCCGTTTTCAATAATGTCTTAAGCGTATCCGCAATCAGAACAATCTACAATAACCTTCAAAAGCGGGGATTTCTTCTGCAAAAGGTATCTTTTGCGAACTTTAGGGATTATCTGGTCTCCCCTGAAGCAAATCGGTTCAAGGAATTACGAATATCCAAGAAAGACAAAGAAACAAATATCATCAGATTGATTCCTAAAAACGAACCGGTTTCTCCGTACGCCATAGCACTCTCGCTTTCCGGACGCACGTATATCTCCCACTATTCGGCTCTGTATCTCAATGATCTGACTTTGAATGTCCCTAAACCTATCTATGTCAAAAAGAAGAGAACGAAAGCCAAAACGTTAGAGCGGAACACGGAATTATCACAGGATCAAATAGATAAGGCCTTTTCAACACCGGCAAGAATGACCAACAACATATACACATTCGAATATGATGGCAGACCATATGAAGTCTACTTGCTGGATCAATCCGCAACCGTAGATAGAGGTATTACCGAAATGCAAGTGCCGAACGCCCCTTCAGGAATTTCCGTAAGCGGCGTGGAAAAGACACTTATCGAATGCACCGTGAAACCGGACTATTCAGGCGGCGCGCAAGAGGTACTGGAAGCTTTTGCAAGAGCCAAGGGCGAGCTAAAAGTACTCAGGATGATGCAATTGCTCGACAACGGCCAATACCTGTTCCCGTATGGAAAGAACATACTTTTTTACATGGATAGAGCAGGCTATTCGGAACAGCAGAAAAATCTTGTTGCTGAAAGACTCGACCCAGACAAACAAAAATTCAACATGTATCTGCAAAAAAATATGCGCGACAAGCTGTTCGACTCCGACATTGGGGTCTATTATCCGAAAGGACTAGGTGCCATATGACGACTGAGGAATTGACCAATCAGGAAATCATCGCGAAGGCCTTGTCCGCCTTGTTCTCGATAGACGAGTTTGCCGGCAGAATCGCCTTGCACGGCGGGCAGGCGCTGATTGCGCACAATATCAGCCATCGTGCGTCTCAGGACATCGATCTTTACGTTGAAGAAAATTCGATTACTGAACAGGAAAGAGCACTCATAGAAGAGGCGCTGAAGGAACAATTCAATGATTCCAGTATGGAGGTCAGAAACACCAAACTGGACCATCTACCCAGTAAAACGGAACCGAAACGACTCGCAAGAATCGTCGTCAGAGTCGCCGATAAGACCAACTCAACCAACAAGAACCGGCGAGCACCCGTCCGTCATTTCGGAGACACAAGAAGTCTCAAGATAGAAATTTCCCTCAACAATAGAATGTTTTGCTTAGACAAAATCAACTCCGACGGCGTTGAAATAGCGGTCTCGTCTCTGGTCAGAATCATTTACGAAAAAATGCTGTCATTGTGCCAGAACGCGCCAAGTTATCTGAAAACGAATTCTCGCGAATCCGACACCGGAAAAGGGCTAAGGGCCAAGGACCTGTTCGACATGTCTTCGATTCTTCGTTCAAGGCCAGAAACAGGAACCGAAATAATCCAAGCCAATCAAATCATCTTCTTGAAAACAATGATGCAAGATATTGATGTGACTAAGGATGATTTTCTAACGTTAAGGCAAGATCTCGATGATTACAGCGACCGATACATCGAAGAATACGACAATATGAGCAGAGACCAGGTCCCGCTTGACGAGCGCATCGACTTTGCAGATGCAAAAGATAGTGTTATGGATGCGCTCAATGCGATATTGGGAGTAATTTAGCCACTACTAGTTAAAGCGAAGTGCCACCTTCCTATCCAGGGGAAGGCGGCACTTCGTCATATTCGCTCTAAAAAAGCTCGCTTAGTCAGAGCGATGGAGCGGGATATGTGTTGTTCTGGCGTAGGCTTGGCCGAACGGCCTTGAGTGTCCAGAACAACACATATCCCGCTCCATCGCGGCAGTAACTAAGAAAAATCACTCACCACTCGTGCATGGTGCCGTCGAGGAGACGGTCGACGGGCAGCGGGGCGGGCTGGTACGGGTACTTCGCGGCGAGCTTCTCGTCGAAGTCGACGCCGAGGCCCGGCTTGTTGCCCGGGTGCAGGTAGCCGTCCTTGAACGTGTAGGAGGTATGGAACACCTCGAGGGTCTCGTCGCTGTGCTTCATGTACTCCTGAATGCCGAAGTTCGGAATCGCGAGGTCAAGGTGCAGGTTCGCGGCCATGCCGACCGGTGAGACGTCGGTGGGGCCATGGAATCCGGACTTGACGCCGAAGAGCTCGGCGAAGGCCATGAGCTTCTTCATGTGGGTCAGTCCACCGGTGTGGGTGACGGCCGAACGCACGTAGTCGATGAGCTGCTCCTCGATCAGGGTGATGTAGTCGGTCCAGGAGTTGATGATCTCACCGATGGCGATCGGGGTGGTGGTGTGTTCGCGCACCAAGCGCAGGAACTGCTGGTTGTCCTCAGCAGGCGTGGTGTCTTCCATCCAGAAGAGGTCGTAAGGCTCGAGCGCCTTGCCGAAGCGGGCGGCCTCGATCGGGCGCAGACGATGGTGGGAGTCGTGCAACAGAATCAGGTCCTTGCCATACTTGTTGCGCACTTCCTCGAACACACCGGGGATGGTGTTGAGATAGGTGCGGGCATCCCAGACCTCCTCGACCGGAACGCTGGTGCGGCGAGCGGGCTCGTAATCGTAACGCATGCCCTTCTCGCCCTTGCCAGCCTGGGCGTTGGCCGAAGCCGCAACGCCGTAGGTCGAGGGGATGCCGGGCAGCGCGTACTGGATACGCGTGGCCTTGAAGCCCATGTCACGGTACATGTCAATCGAGTCGAACAGGCTCGGCAGGTCGGTGCCGGAGGCGTGCGCGTAGGTCAGGATGCCCTTGCGGGAGGCACCGCCAAGCAGGT